>JANJTX010000182.1 GCA_024710875.1 Anaerolineales bacterium
AGGGCAGACCGCTGCTCAAGCCACCAGGAGTTAAAGAGCCACATGAACACAGCACTTCCCCCCACCAGCAGCGTAAGTCCGGCCCAGACGACCGAGTGACGCCCGAACCAATCAAACAAACGCCTAGCCATCGAAGCGGTAGCCCGCCCCCCGGACGGTCACCAGGCGCACTGGGTTAGCAGAATCTTCCTCAATTTTGGCACGAATCCAGCGTATATGCACATCCACTGTCCGGGTGCCACCCACATAGTCCCAGCCCCAAACCCGCGCCAGAATCTGCTCGCGCGAAAACACCTGGCCTGCATGCTCTGCCAGATACAGCAGCAGGTCGTATTCTTTGGGTTTGAGTCGAATCGCCTCCCCCCGCAGGCGTACTTCATGGCGGATCGGGTCAAGCACCAGGTCTTCAAATACCAGAAAGGACTTTTCCGGTGATTCAGCTCCCGGGCTGTCTTGCGCGTACTGCGAACGACGCAGCATGGCCTTCACCCGCGCCAGCAATTCGCGCATCGAGAAGGGTTTGGTCAGGTAGTCATCTGCCCCGAGCTCGAGACCCAGTACCCGATCTATCTCGTCATCCCGGGCGGTGAGCATCAGGATCGGAACGCTTGAGTCCTGACGCAGGATGCGGGTAATTTCCAGGCCATCCAGTTCCGGCAGCATGATGTCCAGCAGGATCAGATCCGGCTGGAGTTCACGGCCCAACCGCAGGGCCTCCCGGCCATTGCCGGTCGTGTTCACGAGATAGCCAGCTTTTTGCAGATTGTACGCCAGGGTCTCCCGCAGGCTGAGTTCATCTTCGACAACCAATATAGTTTCAGGCATGGGGGGGCTCCAACAGCCGGGCGGCGCACCACCCCGCCCCCTGCAGCGTGGGCTGGGGATGGGTGATCACATACACCGGCAGGTTTGCCAGGAGCGGGCTCATCCGGCCCTTATTGCCAAACACCGGGCCAAATCCTTGCTGAAGAAAAGCCAGGATGCGCGGCGGCAAGCCGCCACCCAGGAACAGGCCGCCGCGCGGCAGTACCTTCAGACACAAGTTGCCCGCCTCCTGGGCCAGAATTTCCACAAACAGTCGTACAGTTTCAAGGCAAATCTCTGCTCCGGGGCGCGGCTGCTGGCTGTGGCCAACAATCACTGCCGTCGGGTCATCTGCGCCTGCCAGCTCATCCCGCAACCAGGCCGGCTCCGGCCATTGTTCAATCTCCCGCAGAAAGTCATACAGGGCGGGCAGTCCCATGCCGGAACACACCCGCTCGACACTCACGCGCCGATGCCGGCCCAGCATGTACTCCAGGAGCCGAATCTGACGCGCATTCACCGGGGCAAAATCTGCGTGGCCGCCTTCGGAAGGATGGGCGGTGAACTCCGAACCCTGCCAGCTGATAAAGCCCTGCCCGAGTCCGGTGCCCGGCGCCAGGATCGCCATCACACCCCCAACCTGCCCTTCGCCGGCCTGTAACACGGCGCAGTCGCGGTCACCCTGGCGGGCAACGAAATACGCCAGGCCAACCTGATCGTTGATCAGCTGCACCCGCGGGGTGCCCAATCGCTCAGCCAGCCGCTGCGCGTCCATTCGCCAGGGCAAATTCGTCAGCGCGCTGCGCCCATCGATCACCGGGCCAGCGACTGCAACTGCCGCGGCCGCCACCGGCTCCGCCTTGAAATCCGCCAGGAAGTCAGCCACAATGCTTTCAAAGTCCGGATGGGCGCTACTGGCATAGACCGCGGTATGCAACGGGGCTGTCTCGCCGGGGCCGAAAAGCGCCAGCCGGGTGTGCGTGCCGCCGACATCGCCGGCCAGAACCAATGGGGGCGCCATCGATCAACTCCGCAGCCGGAGCTGCTGCCAGCTCCCAACCCAGGGCTGCTGCTGCTTCAGGCGCTGGGGCACTTCCACCTGGTGTACCTGCCCGGCCAGTTCAGCCAGGCGCACGGGGATCTCCGACCAGGCATCCGCCGCCAGATCGGCCCGCAGACTGGTCGCCAGGCGGGCCGCCCAGGCCCATTCCCGTCGAAACTGGTCAGCCTTCAACCAGTAATCGCGCTTTTCCCATGGGGCGACTGTTTTCTCCACACTGGCGGTAATTTCTTCCAACACCAACACCACAAAGGCCAGCATATCGCGGGTGGAAGAATCCACCTGACCCTGGGCCATCAGCGCCCGGATGGTAATCGCCAGCAGCCGCATGAGTTTTTTGCGATCGGCGGCAATGGAACCAGTCTTGATTAATCGACTCACGGTATTCTCCTGGTCCGCCTCCCGGGCGGACTTCTAACCTGGATTATAATGGCATGCGTTGTTGGTCAGCCCCATTGGCCACATCTCCCGGGGAAGTGCTGGAATTGGCAGACAGGCGTGACTTAGGATCACGTGCCGCAAGGCGTGAGGGTTCAAGTCCCTCCTTCCCCACAGTCCAGATTTTCATACACGACGCTAATACTCGCCCAACCCCTGCATGATATAATCCGCGCACCTTTCCCCCGAGGATACCCATTTGAAAATTGAGAACACCCTTCGCGAAGATCACCAAATTCAACTTGTCGTCGAAATTGAGCCGGCCGTACTGGACACTTCCAAGCGCAAAGCCGCTAAAAAGATCGCCGAACAAGTGCGAATTCCTGGATTCCGCCCTGGCAAAGCGCCCTATGCCATCGTAGAGCGCCAGGTTGGCGATGGCGCCATACTGGAGAGCGCCATCGATATATTGCTGGAAGAAGAATATCCCAAGATCCTGGATGAGGCCGGAGTCAAACCCTATGGCCCGGGCTCGTTGCAGAACATTACCTCGATGGACCCGCCGACCTTTGAGTTCGTCATCCCGCTCGAGCCTGAAGTAACGCTGGGCGATTACCGGGCCATTCGACTGGACTCCAGCTCGCAGAGCGTCTCGCAGGAAGAAATTGACCGCACCCTGAACAATCTGCGCGAGCGGCAGGCTGCCCTGGAGGCAGTCGAACGCCCCATCCAGGAAGGCGATCTGGTTCATGTCACCCTGAGCGCGGCGCGGCTGGACGCAGTGGAAGGCGAAAGTCAGACCCTGATCCCCCCCCGCAAGTACCCGGTAATTATTGATTCGGCGGATACGGACAATACCGAAGAATGGCCCTATCCCGGGTTTTCCCGCCAGCTGATTGGCTTGGAACCCGGCGCTGAAACCAAACTCACGCATACCTTTCCGGCAGATTACGAAAGCGAAGCCCTGCAGGGCGTGCAGGCCGAATACGCCGTAACGGTCGAAGAAGTCAAGGCCCGCAACCTCCCCCCGCTGGACGATGATCTGGCCAAGGCCGTCAGCGAGCACGAAACGCTGGAAGCCCTGATCGAGGACATTCGCAGCTCGCTGCAACGCCAGCTTGATCAGCAGTCGGAAGATGAGTTTGAAAATCAAATCCTGGAAAAGATCCTTGAGCAGGCCACCGTCAAGTACCCGCCCCAGATGCTCAGCCATGAATTACAGCATATGCTGGAAGATTTTGAACGGCAACTGGCCCAGGCTGGCATGAATCTGGACACTTACATGAAGAGCTCAGGGTCCGACCTGGAAGCCCTGAAGAAAGAAATGGAACCCGAAGCCGTTCAGCGCATCACCCGCGGGCTGGTCTTGATGGAAATCACCCGCCAGGAAGAAATTCAGATTTCTACGGCCGACCTGCAGGCGCGCATGGACGACACCCTGCAGCGGCTGCAGCAGGCCTTTCCGGAAGATGAATTCCGCAAATTCGTCGCCGGCGATGGGCTGCAAAACCTGGCCAGTCGACTCGCGACGGATGAGCTCACCCAACTGACCCTGGAGCGGGTTCGCAAGCTGGCCCGGGGCGAATCCATTGATCCAGCCCCCGAGAGCCCGGAAGCGGAGCCGGAAGCCACCGAGACGGAAGCACCTGTCGTCGCTGACTCCGACGTGTCCGAGGCAGCGGAAGAACCCAACAATTCTTAACGGTAGTTTCACCAGTCAGAAAGGAAGAATGAAATCCATGATCCCCCAATCCGTCATCCCGATGGTGATCGAAGAAACCGGCCGCGGCGAGCGCGCCTTTGACATTTACTCGCTACTCCTCAAAAGTCGGATCGTACTCGTAAGTATGCCGATCAACGACCAGACCGCCAGCCTGATTGTGGCTCAGCTGATGCACTTGAGCAATGAAGATCCAGAAGCCCCGATCCAGATGTACATCAGCTGCCCCGGAGGCGCGGTTTACGCCGGCATGGGAATTTACGACACGATGAAGATGGTGCCGAACGTCATCAACACCGTGGCAGTCGGCTACACCGCATCCTTTGGCACCCTGCTGCTCACGGCCGGCACGCCCGGTCACCGCTACGCCCTGCCCAATGCCACCATCCACATGCACCAGCCGCTGGGCGGCGCGCAGGGCCAGGCCAGCGATATCGAAATTCAGGCCAAAGAAATCCTGCGCCTCAAGAAACGCCTGAATGAAATCCTGGCCGAGTGCACCGGGCAGGACATCAGCCGCATTGAAGAAGACACCAACCGCGATATTTACCTGTCCGCCGAAGAAGCTGTCAAGTACGGGCTGGTCGACAAGGTCATAGAGCAACCCACCAAGAAATAGCCGCCGCACGCATACCAGGAGCCCTGCCGGACAGGGCTCCTGCAGTTTAAGCCGCTGCTACAATAGGACCCATGACCTTCCAACACATTCGCGCACTGCTCCTGGATATGGACGGCGTCCTGTGGCGTGGGGCTGAACCCATCGGTTCGCTGGTGAATATATTCCAACGCTGTCAGGAAAAGCGGCTCCAGGTGCGGTTCATCACCAACAACTCAACCCGCACCCCGCAAGATTTCGCCGCCAAGCTCGGCCGCCTGGGGGTGATTGTCAGCCCGGACCAGGTGCTGACCAGTTCAGTCGCCAGCGCGGCCCGCTTGCGGGCAGATTTCCCGCATGGCCGCCAAGTCTATGCCATCGGCGAAGCCGGTCTGCAGCAGGCGCTGACTGCCGCCGGCTTCTCTCTGGGCGCGCAGAATGCCGTGGCGGTGGTAGCCGGGCTCGACACCCATCTGACCTATGAAAAAATCGCCCAGGCCGCCCGGCTGATTCTGGCCGGCCGACCCTTTTATGGCACCAACCCCGACCCCACCCTGCCCACGCCCGATGGCCCGGCCCCCGGTGCCGGAGCGGTGCTGGCCGCAATTGCCACCGCCAGTGGGCAAGCGCCCCAGATTATCGGAAAGCCACAGCCCGAATTGTTTCAGCAGGCCATCCAGCAATTGCAGCTGGAAGCCCACCAGTGTCTGGTGGTGGGCGATCGCTATGAAACCGACATCCGCGGCGGGCAGGCTGCCGGCTGTCCGACCGCCCTGGTGCTGAGCGGGGCGACCCGCAGCGCCACGGGCCTGCTGCCGGCCCCGGATGTGGTGGCGCCGGACCTCGCCAGCTTGGTGGAGCAACTTTAATGGATCTCAAACCACTGATCTTTGATCTGAACCTGACCGACCTCCAGCACATCCTGGCCGACTGGGGCCAGCCCGCCTACCGGGCCACCCAACTCTGGCAGGGGCTGTATCGCGGACTGGCCACCCACCCGGGCGAGATCACCAACCTGCCGCGCCGGCTGGGCGAACAATTGGAATCCGCCTATCGCTTTACTGCGCTGGAAGTCATCACCGTCCAGCGCTCGAGCGATGGTCAGACCACCAAGACCCTGTTCCGGCTGCCGGACGGCAATGCCATTGAAGCGGTGCTGATGGCCTACGCCGAGCGCCGCACCCTGTGCATTTCCACCCAGGCCGGCTGCGCGATGGGTTGCGTCTTCTGTGCCACCGGCCAGATGGGCTTCAAGCGCAATCTCAGTCGGGGGGAGATCGCTGAACAGGTGCTCTTCTATGCCCGCCAGCTGGCGGCCCGCGGCGAAGCCGTGACCAATGTGGTACTGATGGGCATGGGCGAGCCCTTTCACAATTACGAAGCCAGCCTGGAAGCCATTGACCTGCTCAACCAGCCGGATGGTTTCAATCTGGGCGCCCGCCGCTTTACCATCTCGACCGTCGGGCTGGTGCCCGCCATCCGCCGCTTCGCACAGGAACGCCGCCAGATCAATCTGGCGATCTCGCTCCACGCCGCCGATGACGAATTGCGGCACTCAATGCTGCCGATCAACGCCCGCTACCCGATCGCCGACCTGCTGGATGCCTGCCGGGAGTATGTCGACCTGACCGGCCGCCGGGTGACCTTTGAATGGGCGCTGATTCAGGACGTCAACGACACCCCGGCCCAGGCCCAACGGCTGGCGCACCTGCTCCAGGGGCTCCTGTGCCATGTGAATATCATCCCGCTCAACCCCACCCAGGGGTATGCCGGGGCCAAATCCACCCCCCAACGGGTGGCGGAATTTCAGCGCATTCTGAATGCCGCCGGCGTGCCCTGCACCGTGCGGGTGCGGCGCGGGATCGATATCCAGGCCGGTTGCGGCCAGCTGGCCTCCAGCGACGCGTGATCCGCCTGCAAATGCTACAATAGTTACAAACACCTGACGATGTGATGAATATGGCCGAACAAATCCTTCGAATAATCTACCCGGCAAATTTGCTCAGCGCCCCGATCCTGAATCATTTGATTCGGTCCTATCCCGACCTCACGGTCAATATCCTGCGCGCCGAAGTTGGGGACCAGCAGGGCTGGTTGGAAATCCAGCTGATCGGGCACCCGGGCCTGATTGAGAACGCCCAGGTCTGGCTGCAGGATCAGGGCGTTGAAGTCAACCGGCTGGGAGCCTGAGTGCGATGACGGTCCAAACCCGGGTAATCCTGAATCCGTACGCCAATCGCTGGGGCGCCAGCAAGCTGGAAGGGGCAATCCGGAGCGCCCTGACCGAGGCCGGGATCCGCTACACCCTGGAACTCAGCCAGGGACCGGGGCATTGCCAGGACCTCGCCGCTCAGGCGGCCCGGGACGGTTACGGGCGCGTGGTCGCCGCTGGCGGCGATGGCACGCTGGGCGAAGTCGTAAACGGTCTGTTGGCCGCTGATGCGGGCAGCCGCACGCCGACCCTGGGGATCATCCCGGTCGGCACTGCCAACGATTTTGTTGCCAACCTGAAGCTCGACCCCAGCCTGCCGGCGGCCGTCGCCCGACTGGTCAGCGGCCGCCCCCGGCAGATCGATGTGTGTCGCCTGAATGATCGCTACTTCATCAACAATGCCGGTCTGGGCCTGGAACCGCACATCACCGCCCTGCAGCAGCGCATGCGGGGCGTGAGCGGGATTGTGCGCTACCTGCTGGCGACCCTGGTCGGGATTGCCCAGAACCCCCAATGGCAAATGACCCTGACCTGGGACGGCGGTGAGTACGCCGGCCCGGCCACCCTGGTTTCGATTGGCAACGGCGCCCGCACCGGCGGACTATTTTTTACCGTGCCGGACGCCCGGCCCGCCGACGGGCTGCTTTCCTTCACCTGCGGAAATATCCCCACCCGCTGGCAGATTCTGCGCGCCTTTCCGATGATCCTGAAATCCGGCCCGGGCAACATCGCCGAGCATCCCCAGGTGATTCAACGCCACTGCCACCAGCTGACCGTTCGCACCAACCGGCCCACCCATGCCCACACCGATGGCGAGCTGCTGCCCGGCCTGCTGGACCGGGCGCAGTTCGAGATCCTTCCCGGTCGGCTGGAAGTCCTGGTCGACGGATCCCTGGCCACCCAAACGCATGCGGATTGACATCGGCGTCGCCAAAATCAACAAGTACGCCACCTCGGAAAGCGGCGATACGCTGGAAGTCGTCGAACGCGCCCAGGGTGGGCTTTCGATTGTCCTGGCCGATGGCCAGCGCTCTGGTCGGGGCGCCAAACGCATCTCGAACATGGTGGTCCGCAAGGTGATTGCGCTGCTGGCCGAAGGGGTTCGGGATGGCGCCGCCGCCCGGGCAGCCTCGGATTACCTGTACGCCCATCGCCAGGGAACGGTGCAATCCACGCTGAACATCCTGTCGATCGATCTGGAATCCAACACCCTGGTGATCACCCGCAATAACCCCGCGCCGTTGATTATGGGCCGGGCCGGGCAGCTGCAACTGCTGGACGAGCCCAGCCAACCCGTGGGGCTGTCCCGCAATACCCGTCCGGTAATTCGCGAAGCCCCCCTGGAAGTCGGGCTGTGCCTGGTGGCCTACACTGATGGCCTGGTGCATGCCGGCGACCGGCTGGGGCAGCGACTGGATCCAATGGCCGAAGCGGATGGCCTGCTGGCCGCCGGCGCCAGTGCCCAGGCGCTTGCCGATGCGCTGCTCGCCCGGGCGCTGGAACTTGACCAGGGCCGTCCGGTCGACGACATCAGCGTGGTCAGTCTGCGAGTGCTGGCCCACGAACCGCGCGACGGCATCCGCCGCATGACGCTTTCGCTGCCGGTGAGTTGAGCTTTGGATGACTTCGTCAGACCCTGCCGGTAAACCGCTGATCGGGTTGGTGGGCGCCTGCAAATCGGGCAAGTCCCTGCTCAAAGCCAATCTGGCCCGCCGCGGGTATCCAGCCCGTCATATCGCCCAGGAGCACTCTTTCGCCCCGCGCATGTGGCAACAAATCGCCCAGCCGGATGTGCTGGTCTTTATGGAAGTCAGTTTTGCCGACACCCTGGCACGCGGCCAACGCTGGCAGGAAGCCGATTACCAGGAACAGCTGCGCCGACTGGCGCATGCCCGCGCCCACGCCGACCTGGTGGTAAACACCAGCCAAAATTCCCCCGAACAGATTCTGGCGCAAGTAATCGCGTTTCTGGCCGAGCGGAGTTAGCCAGCCAGCAGGAGCGGCCGCACAAACAGTAGCCACACCAGCGCCGCCACCAGAAACGGACCGTATGGCAGCGCGGTAAAAGCCGAGTAGCGACGGCGCACACTCTGGATCACCAGGTAGGCCAGGCTGTATCCCCCCCCGAGAAAAATCGCCAGAAACAGACCTGCCAACACCCCCGGCCAGCCGAGCCACAGGCCCAGCAGCGCCGCCAGGTTGACATCCCCAAACCCCAGGGCGATCTCCGTGGCGGGTTCTCCCCGGGCGCGGGCCAGACCCTGATAGAGTCGCTCCCCCAGCCAGTAGAGCGCGTACATCAGCACGAAGCCGGCCAACCCGCCCATCAGGGTTG
Source organism: Anaerolineales bacterium (assembly GCA_024710875.1). Classification (GTDB taxonomy): domain Bacteria; phylum Chloroflexota; class Anaerolineae; order Anaerolineales; family UBA11579; genus SCUK01. Next base: position 9,105 of record JANJTX010000182.1, read on the forward strand.
CGCCCCAGCCCCGCAGCCACCACCCTGACCCCGTCGCCAGCAACAGGCCGCTGGCGACGACCGGGTACAATATCACCTTGTGCTCGATATCCATGACGGTGACCACCCCGAGGTAACCCAGCACGGCCACACTCAGCTCGTAAGGCAGCCGCAGGTCGGCCTGCCAGGCGCCCGCCGCCAGGCCGAGCAGGCTGTAGAACAGCCAGACCAACAGGTTGCGGAGTTGCCAGGCGCGGCCGGCGGCCGTCTGCTTCCAGAACTGCAGGGTGAAGCGCCAGCGGCCGGCCGCCGCGCGAGCCTGCCGCCACTCGGGAGTCCCCAGTTGGCGGCGGGCCGCCAGCTCGGTCGAAAAAAGATTTACAATTCCCCCAACCAGAAGTCCCAAGAGCAGATGTGCCAATGCCAGCATAAGGCCATTATAGCAGGCCCACCCTGGCGCAGAATTGGAGTGTGTTGTGGAAAAACTTGTCATTGAAGGTCGCCACCCCCTGCGGGGCGAAGTCACCCCGGCTGGCAACAAGAATGCCGCCCTGCCACTGCTGGCGGCCTGCCTGCTCACGCCCGAACCGGTGATCCTGAACAACGTCCCCGACATCCGGGATGTGCACACCATGCGTCAGCTCCTGGAAACTCTGGGGGCAACGGTCGAACAGCTTGAGCCCCATCGCTGGCGGATCACCGCCCGCGAGCTCTCCACCCGGTCGCTGGCCCCGGAACTCCTGAAACAGATCCGGGCGTCGATCCTGCTGGCCGGGCCGATTACCGCCCGTCTGGGCTCGCTCACGCTGGCGCCCCCCGGCGGAGACGTCATCGGCCGTCGCCGGGTGGACACCCACATCCTGGCCCTGCGCGCCCTGGGCGCCGAAGCCGCCTACGATGAAGAGCACAAGGTCTTCAATTTTCAGGCGCCGGCCGGGCTGCGCGGGGCCGATATCCTGCTGGACGAAGCCAGCGTGACCGCCACCGAGAACGCCATCATGGCGGCCGTGTGCGCCCGGGGCGCCACCGTCCTGCGCAATGCCGCGTCCGAACCGCATGTGCAGGAGCTGTGTCAGATGCTGAATTTGATGGGGGCGCAGATTGAAAACATCGGCTCGAACACCCTGCACATCCAGGGCGTGGACAGCCTGCACGGGGCGGAATTCACAATTGGCCCGGATTACCTGGAAGTGATCAGCTTTGTCGGAGCGGCGGTGGTCACCCGCGGCGCGATTCGCATCCGGAATGCCGCCCCCGAGCACCTGGGGATGGTGCGCCTGGTGTTTGAACGCCTGGGCGTGACCTGGAGCACCGAAGGCGCGGACATTCTTGTACCGGCTGACCAGGAGCTGCGGGTGCAGCCGGATCTGGGCAATGCGATCCCGGAAATCAGCGTGATGCCCTGGCCGGCCTTTCCGCCGGATCTGATGAGCATTGCGATCGTGGTCGCCACCCAGGCCAGCGGCAGTGTGCTGTTCCATGATTGGATGTACAACAGTCGCATGTACTTCACCGACAAACTGGTTGGCATGGGGGCCCAGATTGTGCTGTGTGACCCCCATCGAGCAATCGTCCAGGGGCCGTCACGCCTGATTGCAGAACAACTGGAAAGCCCGGACATCCGGGCTGGCATGGCGCTCGTGCTGGCGGCTCTGGCAGCCCGGGGCGTCAGCGAAATCCGCAATGTCGCCCAGATTGATCGGGGCTACGAGCGGGTCGACGAAAAGCTGGCGGCCCTGGGGGCCAATATTCAGCGCCGGCCGGCCTGAAGCAATCAAAAAGGACAGCCAGAAGGCTGTCCTTTGAAAGTCGGGAAACGTTCGCTCAGGCTGTCGGCTGGGACGCGATCTCCAGGAACTGGTCAAACAGATCCCGCAGCATCGGTTCCGGCAGGGCGCCCACCTGACGGTGCACCAGATTGCCCTTGTTCACAAACAGCATCGTCGGGATGCCCTGCACGCCATATTTCATCGCCCACTGGTTGTCGTCATCCGTGTTCACTTTGGCGATCACGACCTTGCCAGCATACTCCACCGCCAGCTTATCGAGAATCGGAGCGACGGCGCGGCACGGGCCGCACCAGGGGGCCCAGAAATCCACCACTACCGGCAGCTCACTCTTGAGCACCTGAGCTTCAAACTCGGCGTCCGTCACTTTGATCGGTTCAGTCATTGAATGTGTCTCCTAATTCGAGTGTATATGCATTATAGACCAGTTCTGCGAACGGGTTCTTACCCGGGCAGTGGGATATAATCGCAGCATGGTTGCACTTTCCCCGACACTCACCCAACCGTTTACGGTGTCCACCCCAATTTACGAAGGTCCGCTCGATTTGCTTCTCAGCTTGATTGAGCGGGCCGAGCTGGACATCTCAAAACTGGCGCTCACGCAGGTCACCCGGCCCTTTTTGGAGTACGTCCGCCAGATGGAAAACACGCGGCCGGATGAAGTCTCGGGCTTTCTGGTGATTGCCGCCCGACTGATGCAGATCAAGTCCGAAGCGCTGCTCCCCCGGCCGGTGGTGCGCGAACCGGGCGAAGACGATCCGGGCGAAGACCTGGTCCAGCAGCTGATCCTGTATAAGAAATACAAGGAAATTTCTGCCCTGCTCCGGGAGCGCGAGGAGCTCGGCCTGAAGACCTACCTGCGGCTGGCGGCACCTCCCCGCATCGAAGCGGTCCTGGATCTTTCCGGCCTGACGCTCGCCGACCTCACCCGCGCCGCCCAGAGTGTATTCCAGGCGATAGACCGTCAACAGGCACTCCAGAACATTGTCAACCGCCCACCGGTTTCAATCCGGGAAAAAATCAATCTGATCACCCACGCCGTCCACGCCCGCGGCCGGGCAACCTTCTCGCGGCTGCTGGGCCGGCGGCCGGCCCGCATGGATGTCGTGGTCACCTTTCTGGCCCTGCTGGAGCTGATCAAGCAATTTCAGGTCCAGGCCCACCAGGAACGCTTGTTTGATGAAATCGAGATAGAGGCCCTGAGCGGCTTTGATGCGCGGGCCGAGTTCGAACTGGATTTCCAGGATTAGCCCTGCGTCCCATGAACCGTCTGTCTGCCGCGCTTTCACCCTACCTGCTCCAACATCAGCACAATCCAGTGGATTGGCATCCCTGGAACGAAGAAGCGTTGGAGCAGGCCCGCCAACTGGATCGGCCAATCTTCCTGTCGGTTGGCTACGCCGCCTGCCACTGGTGCCACGTAATGGCCCACGAGTCGTTTGAAGACCCGCAGACCGCGGCCTTTTTGAATGAACATTTCATCTCGATCAAAGTGGATCGGGAAGAACGCCCGGACATCGATAGCCTGTACATGAACGCCGTGGTGGCGATGACCGGTCAGGGGGGCTGGCCGTTGACGGTCTTCCTGACTCCGGAAGGTCAGCCCTTTTATGGCGGTACCTATTTCCCGCCCACGCGCCGCTACGGCATGCCGGCCTTCCAGGAACTGCTGGCCGCGATTGCCGAAGCCTGGCAGCGGGACCGACCGAATATTCTGGCCAGTGCCGACAGAATCAGCACTGCGCTGCAGGCCAGCGCGTTGGCTCCTTCCCCGGAGGCCCCGGCCGATCTGTCGACCACGCTGCAAAACGCGCTGGGCGCCCTGCAGCGCAGTTACGACTGGCAGCACGGCGGGTGGGGTTCGGCCCCCAAATTCCCACAACCCCAGACCCTGCGCCTGCTGCTGCAGTCGGCCAGCCAGGGCGACCCCGCAGCACTCGAAACCGCGACCCACGCGCTGCGAGCCATGGCCCGCGGCGGGCTGCGCGATCTGGTGGGCGGCGGCTTTGCACGCTACAGCGTGGATGGACGCTGGGAAATCCCGCACTTTGAGAAAATGCTCTATGACAATGCCCAGCTCAGTCTGGTCTACCTGTATGCCTACCTGCTGACCGAAGAAGCCGAATTCCGGTCGATATGCCTTGAGACGCTCGACTTTGTGCTGGCCGAACTGCAGGATCCCGAGGGCGGGTTCTACAGCAGTCTGGATGCCGACTCGGAGGGCGAGGAAGGGAAGTACTACCGCTGGCATCCCGATGAACTGCGGCAGCATTGCCCCCCGTCGGCGCGCGCCCTGATCTGGGCCGCCTTTGGACTGGCGGGCGAGCCCAATTTCGAAGGCTACTGGGTGTTGCGCCGGGCGCTGACAGACGAGGCCCTGGCTGCTCAGTTTGACCTCCCGCTCGTGGAGGTGCAGGCGCGGTTGGCTGAATTTCTTGCCCGCCTGAATGCCATTCGCCCGGCGCGCATCCGCCCGGGCACCGACGACAAGGTCCTGGTGAGCTGGAATGGCCTGATGATCTCGGCCCTGGCAGAAGCCGGCCGCCTCCTGGGCCAGGCGCGCTACCTGGCGGCCGCCCAGACCGCCGCCGGATTTATCCTGGACAACCTGGGGGGGACCCGGGATCTGCGGCGCGCCTGGCGAGGCGGCGTCCGCAGTGGCCCGGCCTTTCTCGAGGATCACGCCGCGCTTGGGCTGGCGCTGCTGGATGTGTATCAGGCCGATGCCAATCCGCGTTGGTACCGCGCGGCGGTCGAACTCGCCGAAGTCATCCAGGCGGAGTTCAGCGACCAGCCGACTGGTTTCTTTGATACCGGCGCCCGACACGAATCCTTGATCGTCCGTCCGAAGGATTTGCAGGACAATGCAACCCCCTGCGGCAACAGCCTGACGGCCCAGCTTCTGCTGCGCCTGGCGCGCTACAGCGGCCAGCCAGCCGACGACCGCACAGCCGAGCTGGCACTCCAGGCGGTCGGGGAAATGGCGGGCAGGCATCCCCTGGCGTTTGGTAACTGGCTATGCGCATTTGCCTTTGCGACCCAATCCGTTCAGGAAGTCGCCCTGGTCTGGCCGCCGAACGGCCGCGCCGCCGAAGACCTGGCGGCGGTCTATAACCGGACCTGGCGGCCGTTCAGTGTGCTGGCCGCGTCCGCCTTTCCACCGGATCCAACCGCCCCGGCGTTGCTCCAGGACCGGCCCTTGCTTGACAACCGGGCCACCGCCTACGTCTGCCACCGATTTGTGTGCCAGGCCCCCACCCAGCTGGCCAGCGAACTCGCCAGACAGCTGGATTGACCCCGTTTTCCCCTGTGCTACAATCAGCGCATGAACGCCATTATTCGCCCGGTTAAGGGCACCCGCGACTTCTATCCCCCGGAGATGGCCGGCCGGGTATGGCTGTATCAGCAAATGCGGCAGGTCTCCGAGCAGTTCGGCTATCAGGAATATGAAGGCCCCATTCTGGAGCCGCTGGACCTGTACGCCGCCAAATCCGGAGAAGAGTTGGTCGAAAAGCAGAGCTATGTCTTCCAGGATCGCGGGGGCGACAAGATCACCCTGCGTCCTGAGCTCACCCCCACCCTGGCGCGCATGGTCGCCCAGCAGCAGAACCAGCTCACCTTTCCCCTGCGCTGGTGGTCATTTGGTCCCTTCTGGCGGTACGAGCGCCCCCAGAAGGGCCGCACCCGGGAGTTCTTCCAGTGGAACATCGACCTGATTGGCGATCCATCGCCCCAGGCGGATGCCGAGCTGGCCGCCATCGCCGCCACCTTCTTGAAACAGGTGGGACTGCAGCCCAATGAAGTTCAGATCCTGGTCAACGATCGCGAATTGATGGATTCGGCGCTCAAGACCCTGGGTCTGACTTTCGAACATCGCGCCGCAGCCTTTGGTCTGATCGATCGCCGGGACAAGCTCACGCCTGAAGCCTGGCAGACTCAGGCCAGCGAAGCCGGCCTGAGTCCCACGCAAATCGACGGCCTGATCGCCCTGCTCGAGAATACCGGGCTCTGGCAACAGTCTGATTCGTTGCAGCAGTTTTTTCGGGCCGTTGAATGGTTTGGGGTCGCCGACTATGTCCGCTACAGCCCGACCATCATCCGCGGGCTGCAATACTATACCGGCACGGTGTTTGAAGCCTGGGACACCGCCGGCGACTTCCGGGCCCTGTTCGGGGGCGGCCGCTATGACAATCTCGTCGGGGCAGTCGGCGGTCGGCCCGTGGGGGCCGTGGGGTTTGCCGTTGGGGACCTGGTCATCAGTCTGTTGCTCCAGTCGCTGGGCAAGTTCCCGCCCTATGCCGGCACTCCCGCCGAGGTCTTCGTCACCCTGTTTGATGAGCAGCACCTGGAAGCTGCCCTGCGACTGGCCAATGAACTGCGCGCTGCCGGTATTAAGGTCGCCAGTCAATACAGCCCGGCCAAGCTGGGCAAGCAGTTCAAATACGCCAGTCAGATCGGGGCCCGCTTCGCGGTGGTGCTCGGACCGGATGAGATCCAGCGCGGTCAGGTTGCGGTTAAAGACCTGCACACGGAAGAACAGACCAGCCTGCCCCGAGCCGAACTGGCAGGCTATTTGACCCGCCCGAATCTGACTTGACGCAGGTCGGCCAGTCTGATAAGATTGTTCCTTGTGCCGTTGTACCCTTCGGCAACTCGGAACTACTGAAAGGGCTAGACTGATGAAAGTACTCCTTCTGAAAGATGTATACAATCTGGGCCGAGCCGGCGAAGTCAAGAAAGTCGCCAATGGCTTTGGCCGCAACTTCCTGTTGCCGCAGGGCCTGGCGGTGCTGGCCACCTCGGCGGCGCTGAAACAGGCCGAACGCATTAAGGCCGAGGCGGATACCCGCCGGTTGGTGCTGAATGAAGAAATGGCCGGAGTCGCAGAGAAACTTCAGGGGCTGCAGTTGCTCTTTCCGGCCCGCGCCGGGGAGACCGGCAAACTGTATGGGTCGGTAACCACCCAAATGCTGGCCGAGCAACTCACCAGCAAGAGCGGCGTAGAGATCGCCAAACGCCAGATCGAAAGCGAGCCGCTCCGGCAACTGGGGCTGCACACCTTCCGAGTGCGTCTGACGATGGACATCGGCCCCGAGGTTCAGGCGGTGGTCTATCGCGAAGGCGAAAACCCGGAGAACTACATGATCGCCCCGGAAGTCATCGAAGAGAGCAGCAAGTCCGGACTGCCGATCGAAGTGGAAGCCCCGGCCGCTCCGCCGGTGGAACTGACCGCTGAACCTGCGACGGCCGCAGCCGAAGAAATCAGCGATTCGGAACCCGCCGAAGAATAGCCTACCCTATGCTCATCCAGAGAGCCTGCCACCCGGGGGGATGGCGGGCTCTTTGTTTGCCTGACCGGTAGGCCCGGGCTATAATACTCAATCATGGACAATCCCACACCCGACTTCCAAGGGGCCCGGATTGCGCTGGGGGTGTCCATCGAGGCCGCCGCAACCGCCACCCGCATCAAGCGCCACTACCTGGAGTGGCTTGAACAGGGCCAGCTGGACAAATTTCCATCGCCTGCCCAGGCCCAGGGCTTCGGGCGAGCCTACGCCAGTTTCCTGGGCATCGATAACCCAGGCCAGCGCGGCGCGGCCTCGCAAATCAAATCCCCCGCAGAACCTGCACCCGCCGTTGACCACGCAGCCGCCGAGCAGATTTTCGCCGCGCTGGGTGCCCGCCTGAAATTTTCCCGCGAGCGTCTGGGCCTGTCCCTGCCAGACACGGCCAGCCACACCCACATCCCTGAACACTATCTGGGCTACATGGAAGCCGGCGACTTCGGTGCCTTTCCTTCCCCGGTTCAGGCGCGCGGCATGTTGAGCAATTATGCCGCCTTCCTGGGAACCGAAGAAAACGAACTGCTATTGCAGTTTGCGGAAGGTCTGCAGGCCGGCCATCAGGCCCGCGCCGCGGCCGACACCTCCCGGCCACGCGCCCGTCGTCGCCCCTGGCGTCTGCTGCCGAGTTGGCTGGCCCCCTATCTTTCCCGTGAAATTGTGCTGATCGCGTTGCTGTCTTCGGGCTTGACGGCGATCTTTCTCTGGTCTACCGGCCAGGTCCTGAGCGTTCAGGGCCAGCTCACCCCCCAGCCTACCGCGCCGCCATTGGGGCAGGCGGTGCTGTCCAGCCCGACGCCGGAGCCTTCTGCCACCGAAGCCAGCCTGGCACCCCAGCCTGAGCTGCCGGTATTGGTCGAAGCCCCCCCGGAAGAAGCCACGCCGGTGGCCATCACACCAGAAGCGGGCCAGGGCCCTATTCAGGTGTTCCTGATCGTCCGGCAGCGCACCTACCTGCGGGTGATCGTCGATGGTGTCGAGCAGTTCGATGGGCGGGCCGCCCCGGGGGCCAATTTGTCCTTTTCCGGACAGCAAACCGTCAGCGTCGCGGTTGGGAATGGGGCCGCCGTCCAGGCGTATTACAATCAGACCGACCTGGGCGCGCTCGGAATTCAGGGCGAGGCGATCAGCATCACCTTCACCCCTGAAGAAGTTACCACCCCCACCGCCACGGTAGCCAGTGGGCCACCAACCCCCACCGCCACCGCACCCCCCTAAGACAGGAAGCAAAGCTATGCCCAAACAATTCCACCTGGTATCACTTGGTTGCGCCAAGAATACGGTTGACTCAGAATCGATGGCCCAGATATTGGCCGGCAATGGCTTTCACGCGACGGCCGACGCGGCTCAGGCCGACGTCCTGATTGTCAATACCTGCGGCTTTATCGGGCCGGCCAAGGAAGAGAGCTATCAGGTACTGCACGATCTGGCGGCTCAGAAATCGGGCGACCAGTTGCTGATTGCCGCGGGCTGCCTGACCCAGCGTTATGGGGCTGAAGTGGTCGAGCGCGTTCCGGGCATCGATGGTGTCCTGGGCACCCGCCGCTGGATGGATATCATGCAGTTGGTCACACGCTTGCGCCAGCGTCCCCACCCGGAGCCGATTTACCACCTGCCCACTGCGGCGGCGACCGTCGGCACAGATGAAGGGGACATCCTGCGCGTCACCACCCAGGGTCCCAGCGCCTACATCAAGATCGCCGATGGCTGCCGCCGACCGTGCGCATTCTGCGCCATCCCACTGATCAAGGGCACGGCGGTCAGTCGCCCGCTGGAATCGATCCTGAAAGAAGCCCGCCATCTGCGCGACCAGGGTGTTCGGGAAATCAATCTGATTGCGCAGGACACCACCGACTACGGCCATGATTTAGGGTTGAAAAATGGGTTGGCCCAGCTGATGGATTCACTGGCCACCGCTGTGCCGGACCTGGACTGGATTCGGCTGCTCTACGCGTACCCCGGCTACGTCACCGACGAACTGATCGAAACCATGGCTCGCCATCGCAACCTGATCGCGTATCTCGACATGCCGTTGCAGCACGCCCACCCTGAGACGCTCAAGCGCATGCGCCGCCCGGCCAATATGGATTGGGTCCACCGCACGCTTGAAAAAATGCGCCGCCTGCTGCCGGAGCTCGCCCTGCGCACCACCTTTATCGTTGGCTATCCGGGAGAAACCGACCAGGAATTTGATGCCCTGATGGACTTTGTTGAGACCATCCGATTTGACCGGGTCGGCGTCTTCACCTTCAGTTTTGAGCCCGGGACCAGCAGCGAGCCGTTGGGCGATCCAATTCCGAGCGCAGTGAAAGAAGCCCGACGGGAAGCGCTGATGCTCCGGCAACAACAGATTTCACTTGAAAACAATCAGGCCTGGGTCGGGCGCACACTGGACGTCCTGATTGAGGGCCATGGTGAAGTGGAAGGCACCGGCGAACCGATCGCGATTGGCCGCAGCTATCGTGATGCGCCGGAGATCGACGGGGTCGTGTTTGTCGAGGGCCAGCCGCCCATCGGTGAAATCGTGCCGGCCCGTGTTAATGGGGCGATGACCTACGATCTTACCGCCACCGTCGAGACCGCGCCGCAGCTGATCGTCTTACCAGATTAGCCCGAACGTTACAGGTTCATGATGTGACGCGCCAGCGTGAAGTAGATCACCAGGCCGGTAGCATCCACCAGCGTGCTCATCACCGGACCGGAAATCACCGCCGGATCGACCCGCAAGCGCTCGGCCAGGACCGGCAGCAGCGAGCCGATGATATTGGCCCACAGTACAATGAAGAACAGGGCCAGGGCCACCGTAATCGCCAGATCCATGCCGGTATCCCAGAGCAGGGCCCGGATAAAGCCCACCAGCGCCATCACCACCCCCAGCATCAGACCGACCCGGCTTTCGTGCCACACCAGGCGACCGCCGTCCTTCAGACGCACCTCGCCCATGGCGATGGCGCGCACAATCGTGGAGGTCGTTTGAGAGCCTGAGTTGCCGCCGGTACCGATCAGCAGCGGGATAAAAAACGCCAGCGCGACCACCGAGGACAGCTCATGCTCAAAGACCCGCATGACCGTCCCGGTGAGCATTTCGGTCATAAACAGAATCAACAACCAGCCGACCCGTTTCTGGAAGACCGTCCCAATCGGAGTCACCAGATAGTCATCGTCCAGTGGCTGTGAACCGCCCATCCGCTGAAAGTCTTCAGTAAACTCGTCTTCCAGAATGTCCACCACATCGTCATGGGTCAGCATCCCGGCCAGATGCCCTTCCTGATCCACCACCGGGATGGCAAAGTAATCATACTGACTGACAAGTCTGGCGGCTTCTTCCTGATCAGCCAGCACGCTGACCGAAACGACGTCCGGCTCCATGATTTCTTCCACTCGCGTGTCCGGCGCATGGGTCACCAGGGTGCGCAACGGCAGGACGCCCACCAGGCGGTCGTGGCGGTCCACCACGTAGAGATAGGCCAGCGTTTCGGTATCCGGGTCGAGTGACCGCAGAAATGTCAGCGTGTGCTCCACGGTCCATTGCTTGCGCAGCCGAACCACATCCGGGTTCATCAGCCGCCCGGCCGTGTATTCCGGGAATGCCAGCAGCCGGCCAATTTCAGCCGCTTCTTCCGGTTCGACCAGTGCCAGGATGTCATCAGCACGCGCCTCGGACAGGTCGCCCAGCAGCGCGGCGGCATCGTCGGCCGGCATGGCCTCGAGCAAATCAGCAATATGCGAGTCGGGTACCGCCTCAATCAGCTCCAGGGTGGCTTCGGCGCTGATTTCGTCGAGAACTTCGGCCGCGTCTTCCTGATTCAACAGGCGAAAGAGCAAGACCCGATCTTCCTCGCTGAACGACTCAAGGAGGTCCGCGATATCCGAAGGATGTTCGGTCTGCAGAAGCCCAATGGCCTCCTGCAATTGATGATTGTCGAGAAACAATTGAATGCGCTCTGCCAGGGCTTGGAGCGCGGGAGTTGATGGTGGGGTCACGGCAACTCTCCTTTCGGGTATGGGAAGAGAAGAGCCTCCGGAACCAAATCAGTTAGGAATGGCTATCCGTCAGGCGCTTCCCTTAAGGGTGAGTGGGTACTGGGTAACTCGTCCATGATTCCTTTCCAATCCGGTGAATTTTGCCCATTGTAACACCACCCGCCGACTGCTCAATCGGCGGGTGGTGTTGGGTGCTGATCGGTGAAAAGTGGGAATTCTACTCGATTGTGTCGAGAAACTGCTGGGCGATAGCGCCCACATTCGCATCCGTTGAAATGCCCAGCCAGGGGTCGCCCGGAGCCACCAGATTCACGACCACAATATTGGCACCGTTGAAAATCGCGCTACGGGCTTCGCCCAGGTCGACCCCACCCGCGGCTGAAATGCTGACATCGAACTTGCTGCGGATTCGTTTGATGTGCCGGTATTCCAGCACTTTGCCGCGAGTGGTTTCCTCGTCACGACCCCGGTGCAACACCATTACGGTTGGTGCCGACTGCATCTTCTGCATCGTGCGCAAGGGGTCGGGTACGCCCAGCAAATCCACCATCGAGGCCACCCCGGCCGCCTCGCAGGCAACAACGAAGCGATTCAGGGTCTCGGCCGAGGCGGTGCCCATTACGGTGGCCGCGGTAGCCCCCGCGGCCCGCACCATCGCCACTTCCTGGTCCGCGCCGTCGGCGACTTTCAAGTCAGCCACCACATGACCGCCCCAGTAGCGTCGAATGTGGGCGATGGCGCCCAGGCCCTCGCGCTTGATGTAGGGGGTTCCGGCTTCAATCAGCAGCCGCGGATCGCGCGGCAGGGTTGGTAGTATGCGCCGCACCAGGCCGCTATCGTAATTGAATGCGATTTGCAGATAGCGCGTGCGCTTGTCCAGTAACATTGCCCTACTTCTTTGTGCCGATGAGATGACTCATGGTGGCGCCGATATCAGACGGCATGAACAGAACGATCTTTTCAGACGGATCGGAGGCGATGTCACGGATCGTCTGCAACGTGCGCAGGTGCAGGGCACCCGGTGATTTGGCCAGATTTTCAGCCGCCTCCCGCAAGTTTTCGGAGGCCGACAACTCACCCTGTGAGGCAATAATCACCGCCCGGCGTTCGCGCTCGGCTTCCGCCTGCTTGGCCATCGCCCGCTTCATTTCGGAGGGCAATTCCACTTCCTGGATCTTGATTGCCTCCACGTCCACGCCCCACCCAGAAGTCTCCGAGTCAACGATTTTCTTAATGCTCTCAGCAATCTGCTCCCGCTCGGTGAGCACAAAGTCCATTTCGCTGTTCCCGATCACATCCCGCAAGGCAGCCTGGGTGTACTGGCGTACCGCGAAGACATGATCTTCGATTTTGATAATCACATCTTCAGGGCTGATTACTTTGAAATACACCACCGCATTGATTAGCAACGGGATGTTGTCGCGGGTCATGACTTCCTGGCGTGGGATTTCTGCCGTCTTGATGCGCATGTCGACCTTGCGGATTTCCTGCACAATCGGTATGACGATCCGCAAACCCGGGTCCAGAGTGCGCAGATACCGGCCGAGCTGGAATACCACGCCGCGCTCATATTGGTAAATTTGTTTGACTGAACGGGAAAGTATGCTGGCCAGAAATACCAGCACAATCCCTCCCACACACAAGCCCATAGTCACGAGTGCTTCCATCTCCATATTCCTTTCTCCTAATAGCGTGCCAATCTCAAGAACTGCTGTGCTCCGAGATGAACACATGCGAATGCAGGTAGGCGATCCACTGCTTGCCTGCCTGAGTTACCTGCAAGTATTTTAGCGCATCCTGAATGTATGGGGAAACAGCGTTCCAGTAAAAGGATGCAAATCCGGCTCGCAACTGCCCCGGATTCTCGTAGCCATACTGAGCATTGGCGCCGATTTCGGAGAATTCATAAAAGAGCGCGGGGATCTTGCGCAGGTAGTCCGGGTCGCCGAGCTGCCCGATGAAATCGGCCGCCCGCAGCAGGCCCCCGTATCCGCGGGTATCATCGTATGCCGGGCTGGCCGGCTTGGGGAAACGGGTCATCTCAATATAGCCGGCAATCCGCTCCGCATCCAGACCGCGCGTCCCCTCAATGACGATATTCTCGCCGAAGCGCTCGCGCACAAACTGCTTGCTACGGTCCACATGGTACGGCGTCAGGGAAATATCCGTGCTGCCCGCCGGCAGTTCAACCGTATGGTCGCCCAGCCCGGTGGCATAATGCCCATCCCCATCCAGCCGGCAGACCCCGCGCACATAGCCAATGTCATGGCACAGCAGGGCAATCATGAAGTGCATCCAGTCATCCGGGCGCACCCCGCCTTCGGAAAGGTGCTTGCCTTCCAGGATGGCCTGACCGGCCAGAGTGACCATGATGGTGTGCTCAACGTTGTGATAAAGGGCGTCGGTGTTGGAGATGTTCTCCAGGGCTAACCGGGCGGTCCAGGCAATGATGTTTCCCGCTTCGGCCTGCATATCACTATAGGTTCGGAAATAGCCAGTACGAACTGCCTTTACGGCTTCTTCGATCGCAATCCGTTGTAAGTCCAGCATGTGGCCTCCGCCGACAGGTTAATATGTGCCATTGTAGACTGACTGGTATCATTTTACAACGGTTAAATTTTTCAGGCATCCTGGGCAGGTAGCAGCGGCTTGGGCAGATCTCCGGCCCTAAGGTAAAATCTACGCATGAACGATACCAAAGTCATCTATTCCATGTCCCGCGTCGGGCGCATCTACCCACCGGACAAACAGGTCCTGCGGGACATCTCCCTGGGCTTCTACTATGGGGCCAAGATCGGCGTACTGGGCCTGAACGGGTCCGGCAAATCCACCCTGCTGCGCATTATGGCCGGGTTGGACCCGGATTATGTCGGCGAAATTTCTGCCACCAAGGGCTATTCCATCGGCTACCTGGAGCAGGAACCCCAATTGGATGAAAGCAAAACAGTTCAGGAAATCGTGCAGGAAGCGGTAGCGCCGACCCTGGCGCTGCTCGCCCGTTTCGAAGAAGTTAACGCCGAGTTTGCCAACCCGGATGCAGACTTTGACAGCCTGATTGCCGAGCAAACCCGTCTGCAGGAAGAGATCGATCGCCTGGACGCCTGGAACCTCGACAACCACCTTGAAATCGCCATGGATGCCCTGCGCTGCCCCCCACCCGATGCGCCAATCAAAATACTATCCGGCGGTGAGCGCCGCCGGGTGGCGCTCACGCGCCTGATGCTCACCGAGCCGGACATTCTGTTGCTGGATGAGCCCACGAATCATCTGGATGCCGAATCAGTTGCCTGGCTCGAGCGCCATCTGCAACAGTACAAAGGCACCGTGATAGCCGTGACCCATGACCGCTATTTTCTAGACAATGTCGCCGGCTGGATTCTCGAGCTGGACCGCGGGTACGGCATCCCGTGGAAGGGCAACTACTCGTCCTGGTTGGAACAGAAGAGCACCCGCCTGTCGCAAGAAGAAAAGTCCGAGAGCCGTCGGCAGAAGACGCTCGAGCGCGAACTGGAATGGATCCGCATGTCTCCCAAGGCCCGCCAGACCAAAGGCAAGGCCCGCATCACGGCCTACGAGCGCCTGCTCAGCCAGGAGTATGAAGCCCGCCGCGAGAACCTGGAAATCTATATCCCTTCCGGGCCGCGGCTGGGGGACATCGCCATCGAACTGGTCGATGTGAGCAAAGCCTACGGTGAGCGAGCCCTGATCGATGGACTGACTCTCAGCATCCCGCCCGGCAGTATCCTGGGCATTATCGGGCCCAACGGTGCCGGCAAGACCACGCTGTTGAAACTCATCACCGGGCTTGAGACCCCCGACACCGGGCAGGTAACGATTGGCGAAACCGTCCAGCTCGCCTATGTCGACCAGTATCGGAAACTTGAGCCAGACAAGAATGTCTGGGAGATCATCTCCGGGGGGGCTGACACGCTCACATTGGGCGAGCGCAAAATCAACTCGCGCGCCTTCGTGGCTTCCTTTAACTTCCTGGGATCGGACCAGCAAAAGATGGTGAAAAATCTCTCCGGCGGGGAGCGCAATCGGGTTCACCTGGCCCGCACGCTGACCGAAGGTGCCAACCTGATCATCCTGGATGAACCCACCAATGATCTGGACGTCAACACCCTGCGGGCGCTGGAAGAAGCATTGGAGAACTTCGCTGGCTGTGCGGTGGTTGTCAGCCATGACCGCTGGTTTCTGGATCGCATTGCCACTCATATCCTGGCCTTTACCGATGAGGGCCAGACTGAATTCTTCCACGGCAATTGGTCGGATTACGACGAAGATCGTCGCAAGCGACTGGGTCAGGCCGCCGAGCAACCCCACCGAATGAAATACCGGGCCATCAAGCGCTGACCCCCACCGCGAGGCTGCCATGAACATTCTGCGCATCAACCTGTCCGCCCGCCAGAGCCAGATTGAGCCCCCCCCGGCCAGCTGGAATCACCTGGGGGGGCGCGGCTTGCTGGCCCGCATCCTGTTGGACGAAGTCCCCGCCACCTGCGATCCGCTCGGCCCCGAAAACAAGTTGGTGTTCGCCCCGGGCCTCCTGGTCGGCCACATGCTGTCCAGCTGCGACCGCATCTCGGTCGGCGCAAAAAGCCCGCTGACCGGCGGGATCAAGGAGTCGAATGCCGGGGGGCGCACCGGGCTGCAACTCACCCATCTGGGGCTCAAAGCCCTGATTGTTGAAGGGCAACTGGACAGCTGGTCGGTGCTGCATCTCTCCCCGGACGGCGTGCGCTTTGACCCGGCCGATGACCTGCTCGGCCTGGGGGTGTACGCCGCCGCCCCACAGCTGCTGGCGCGCTACGGCGACAAGGTCGCCATCGCCCTGATCGGCCCCGGGGGGGAACAATGCCTGCTGGCGGCCGGTATTCAGAATATCGATAAGGATCGCGTCCCGGCGCGCATCAATGCCCGCGGCGGGATTGGGGCGG
Source organism: Anaerolineales bacterium (assembly GCA_024710875.1). GTDB lineage: Bacteria > Chloroflexota > Anaerolineae > Anaerolineales > UBA11579 > SCUK01. Next base: position 25,137 of record JANJTX010000182.1, read on the forward strand.
TCATGGGGTCCAAGCGCATTAAGGCGATTGTGATCGATGCCAGTGCTGGCCAGAAGCCTCCGATTGCCGACATGGACGCCTTTCGAACGGCCCAGAAAATTTTCAATCAGTCGCTGCTGGCCCAACCCCAGACCAAGTCCTATGCCGACTACGGCACGGCGGCCATGACCATGATGTGCAACCACTACGGCGCCCTGCCGACCCGCAACTTCTCGGCTGGCCGGTTTGAAGGCGCCGAAAAGATCAGCGGCGAGACGTTGCGCGACGAATTGCTGCGACGCGGCGGCCAGAGCAACACCACCCATGCCTGCATGGCCGGGTGCACCATCCGCTGCTCGAACGTCTATGGGGGCGAAGACGGGAAAGAAATCGTGTCCCCCCTGGAATATGAGACCATTGGCCTGATGGGTTCAAATCTGGGCATTGACAGTCTGGATACGATTGCCCGCATGAATGCCATCGTCAATGACCTGGGGTTGGATTCTATCGAGATCGGCGCCGCCCTGGGTGTGGCGGCCGAAGCCGGCCTGCTGACTTATGGGGACGACCAGCGCGCCCTGGCCCTGTGCGAAGAAATCCGCACCGGCACCGCATTGGGGCGTCTGCTCGGCAATGGTGCCACCACCACCGGCCGGGAGCTGGGAGTGGCGCGTATTCCGGCGGTGAAGGGCCAGGCGATTTCCGCCTACGACCCGCGCGCCATCAAGGGCACCGGGGTAACCTACGCCACCTCACCCCAGGGGGCGGACCACACCGCCGGCCTGACCATCCGGGCCCAGGTGGACCACCTGGATCCGGCCGGTCAGGCGGAGCTGTCACGCAAGGCGCAGGTCAATATGGCCGGCTATGACACTTTGGGAGCCTGCATCTTTGCTGGATTCGGCTTTGCCGCCTCACCCGAATCAATCCGCGACCTGCTAAATGCCCGGTATGGCTGGCAGGTAGACACCGCCATTTTGCAGACGCTGGGGGAAGAAACCCTTAAGGCGGAAGTGGAATTCAATCGCCGGGCCGGTTTCACTGCCCAGGATGATCGTCTGCCCGAGTGGCTGCTGCGTGAGCCCCTGCCGCCCCACAACGCCGTGTTTGACGTCCCGGACGATGACCTGGACGCCCTCTTCGCCTGACCGCGCCCGCCACCGGGAGTCCCTGCATTGGATGAGTTGACCGTCCGGGAGTTTGCCTACCAGGAGCCGCTGGCGGTCTTTGCCCGCTTTCAGCACGAGCCGCTGGCGCTCTTTCTGGATAGTGCGCAGGGTGATGAGCAACTCGGACGCTATTCCTTTATCGCCCGTCAGCCGTTTCAGGTGCTCAGCAGTCGCACTGGTCAGGTCTCACTGGGCGAACGCACCTGGGCAGACAATCCCTTCGATGTTCTGGCGCGTGAACTGGCCCGCTTTCCACTCGACTCCCGGGCCGAGCTGCCCGGTTTTCAAACCGGGGTGGCCGGCTACTTTGGCTACGAATTGGGGCAGCACCTCGAGCATTTGCCCCGGGCACCCCGGCCCGGGCCGGCCTTCCCTGACCTGCTTCTGGGGTTCTACGACTGTGTGCTGGGTTTTGATACGCAGGCGCGCCGCAGCTGGGTTGTCTCGTCCGGTTGGCCAGAAGCCACACCCGCCCGGCGGCGGGCGCGGGCCGCACGGCGGGCCGCGCAATTCCTGGGAGAGCTGCTTCCACCCTTTGAGCTCCCGCCCGCCGAAATGCCCCCGGCCATCTCAGCGCAATCCAACTTCAGCGCGGCCGAATACCAGGCAGCCGTCCAGCGCGTGATTGAGTACATCCTTGCCGGGGACATCTTTCAGGCCAATCTATCGCAACGCTTTGTGGCCCAATTGCACTCCAGCGATACGCCCTTTGCGTTGTACCGGCGGCTCCGACATATCAACCCGGCGCCCTTTGCAGGCTACTTTAATGGCGGAGAGACGGTCCTGGCCTCGGCTTCACCGGAACGCTTCCTGCAAATCCAGGATGGCCTGGTCGAGACCCGACCGATTAAGGGGACCCGGCCCCGCGACCCCGATCCGGCGCGCGACCGTGAACTGGCTGCCAGCCTGCTGGCCAGTGCCAAGGATCGGGCCGAGAATACGATGATCGTCGACCTGCTGCGCAATGACCTCTCGCGGGTGTGCCAGCCGCACAGTGTCACGGTCCCGGAACTGTGCACGCTGGAGAGTTTTGCCAGTGTCCATCACCTGGTCTCGACAGTCACGGGGCGACTGCAACCAGATTGCACGGCGATCGACCTGCTCAAGGCGGCCTTTCCAGGCGGCTCCGTCACCGGCGCGCCAAAAATTCGGGCCATGCAAATCATCACCGAACTGGAACAAACCCCGCGCGGACCCTACTGTGGAGCGCTGGGCTACCTGAATTTCAGCGGAGATATGGATTTGAATATCCTGATTCGCACATTGGCGGTCCACAATGGTTCGGCCCACTTCCAGGCCGGGGGTGGAATTGTGGCTGACTCGGACCCTGCCGGCGAATATACCGAAACCTTACACAAGGCGCGCCTGCTGCTGGTGGCCCTCAACGCGGAACGCGCCTGACATGCAGCGGCCAAGGATTCTGGTGATTGACAACTACGACTCGTTTGTCTTCAACCTGGCGCGCTACATCACTGAACTGGGCGGCCAGGCCGAAGTCTGGCGCAACGATCAGTTCAGCCTGGGCGAGCTTGAAACCGCCCGGCCTGATGGCATCATCATTTCGCCCGGGCCCTGTACACCCGCCGAAGCCGGCCAGTCCAATGGGGTCATCACCCACTTTGGCCCGCGGATCCCCATTCTGGGCGTGTGCCTCGGCCACCAGTGCATCGGGCAGGTCTACGGCGGCCAGGTCCAGCGCGCCGAGCAGCCCATGCACGGCAAGGCCAGCCGGATAGAACACAATCAGCAGGGGGTGTTCGCCGGCCTGCCCAGCCCGCTGGCCGCCGGGCGCTACCATTCACTGATTGTCGCGGCGGATGGCTTACCGGATGACCTGCAAATCACCGCCAGCAGTGAAGATGGTGTGATCATGGGGCTACGCCACAAAACCCACCCGGTTTTTGGCGTGCAATTCCACCCTGAATCCGTCCTGACGGAACACGGACACGCGCTGTTGCGGAATTTCATGGACCTGACATGATCTACTGGAACGGCAAACTGCATCCAACCGCCGATGTTTCGGTCAGTCCCCATGACCGCGGGCTGCTGCTCGGTGACGGCGTATTTGAAACCCTGCGCGCCCGCGCCGGCCGGATCGAGTACTGCGAGGCCCATCTGGCCCGCCTGGCCCGGGGGGCTGCCCTGCTGGGGATTCCCCTGCCGCCCGGGCTCGCTGATGCCCTGGAACACACGCTGGCCGCCAATACGCTCCAGGCAGAAAGTGCGGTCCTGCGCCTGACCCTCACCCGCGGCCCGGGCGGACGCGGATTGGAGCCGCCGGTGGCCTTCACGCCGACCGTATTGATCAGCGCCGCCCCTTACCCGGACCAGCCCTTGCCTCCGGCAACGGCTCATATTGCCGAACTGCGGCGTAATGAGCGCTCACCGCTTTCTGCCATCAAATCCCTGAATGCACTTGACAACCAGCTCGCCCGCCAGGCGGCCCGGGCTCGCGGTCGGGATGAGGCCCTGCTGTTGAATACCCGTGATCGCCTGGCGGGCGCCAGCGCCGGCAACCTGTTCATTGTCCTGGGCGACCAGATCATCACGCCCCCCCTGGCCGAAGGCGCCCTGCCCGGGGTTATCCGGGCAGTCCTGCTCGCGCAGGGCGCGGAAACCGGATTGTCCTTTGTTGAGCGCCCGATATCCCCCAGCGACTTACAGCAGGCCGGCGAAGCATTTCTCACCAACAGCCTGATTGGCATCCGCCCCCTGGTGGCCTGGGATGAAGAACAAATCGGGACTGGTCAACCGGGCCCCTTCACCGGCCGCCTGCAAACCTGGCTGCGGCCGCGCGGCTAGATGCTACAATTGCCGGCATGTCATCACCCACGCCCCTGCGCAACTTCCTGACCGCCAGTCTGGCGGCCCTGATGGTGTTCGCCAGCATCGAGCGCGGTTGGTGGAATTCGACCTTCTTCATTGACCTGGAACTGACCGGCCAGCACAATCTCTATCAGTTGGGGCTGAATGGCCTGCTGGTCGTAGCCGGCGGGCTGTGGCTGGGGTACACCCAGCCCCGGGCGCGCCTGCAGGCAGCTTTCCGGGACCTGGCCCCCGCCTACCCCTTTGTGCTGTTGGCTTTGGCTTCGCTGTTCTGGAGCGACTTGCCTGTTGTCTCGGCTTTCCGTTTGGCGTTTTTGGTGGCCGCGGCCGTGTTCGCTTTCTACTTGCGGGCGAATTATGGTTATGCGCAGCGACTCAGTTTTCTGGCGGGCTGGGGCCTGGTACTGATCGTTGCCAATCTGCTTTTCATCGCGCTGGCACCGGAAAACAGCATCATGTCCAATTACGCTTATGTCGGCAACTGGCGCGGGCTGTTCTGGCACAAGAACCACCTGGGGACGACCCTGGCCGTGGTTCAGCTCATCCTGGCCAGCGCGGTTCTGCAACCCGCGCGGCCGCGCGCCATTCAAGTGGGGTTGGTTGCTGCCTATGGGTTGGCCTGGCTGCTCCTTCTGCGGTCCCAATCGGCAACCGGGTTAATTGCCAGCCTGGCGGCCCACGGCGGCCTGGCGGTGGTCTGGCTGTGGCTGCGCTGGCGCACCCGCTTGCACCGCTGGCATTACTATGGGGTGGCCACATTGGGACTGATCGCTACCGGGTTGGCAGTCGGGTACCGAGAGCCGCTGTTGGCCCTCTTCAACCGCAGTCCCAGCTTAACCGGGCGTCTACCGCTCTGGCAGCACCTGATCGATGAATACGTCGCCGCACATCCCTGGCTCGGGCATGGCTACGGCGCCTTCTGGAATCTGGCGGAACACCGACTGGCCGTTCAGGCTACGGTTGGCTGGCCCTATCCGGTCCTGATGGGCGACAACGGGCTGATGGACATCGCCCTGCACCTCGGCCTGCTGGGGGTTTTGGTATACGCGGGTTTCATGGCCGTCTTTTTCGTGCGCGCCGGGCGGCAGCTGACGGCGACGCCCACCATGGTCGCTGCCTTCCCCCTGCTTCTGGGCGGCATCGCGCTGCTCCTGAACACTGGCTACAGCATGTTGTTTGAGACCGAGAGCCTGCTCGGAGTGCTGCTGTGGGCCTTTCTGCCCGCCCGGGAAGCGGACGGCCCGGATCCATCGGCATGAACAGGGCAGCTGAATCGCCGCGGGCCTGGGAAAATCTGGTGCTGGTCTCGGCGCTGCTGGGCGGCGGGTTGTTGCGAATTCTGCCGGCGGCTCTCAGCGATTTCCCGCTGAATGACGGGGGGCTGTTTTACGCCATGGTGCGCGATCTGCAAGCCAACGGCCTGCGCCTGCCAGTGCTGACCAGTTATAACGGCGGGGGCATCCCGTTTGCCTACCCGCCCCTGGCCCTGTATATCACCGCACTGCTCAATAACGGCCTGGGCGGGGGAGACCTGCTGGGCTTATTTCGCTGGCTGCCAGCCGCGCTCACGCTGGCCAGTCTGCCGGCTTTTTTTGCGCTGGCCAAGACGGCATTGCCCAGCCGTTCGCTGGCGGTCCTGGCAACGGTAGCCTTCGCCTTTCTTCCCCGTACTTACTCCTGGTTCGTGCTCGGTGGGGGCATCAGCCGTGCCAGCTACCTGCTGCTGTACTTGCTGGCGGCGCGGGCGCTCCTGATGCTGTTCAGGGAACCCGGTTTTCAGCCCAAAACCATGCTGGCCACCACCCTTTGGTGCAGCCTGCTGGTGCTTTCCCATCCCGAAGCAGCCGTGCACGGCGCCACCACGGGCGTTCTGTTCTGGCTGCTGCTGGCTCCCCGGCGAGCCGGAACCATCAAAGCCGCGGCCGTCGGGCTGGGCGTGCTGCTACTCACGGCAGCCTGGTGGGGTGTAGTGCTGGCGCAGCACGGGCTGGCCCCATTTATTTCTGCCGGCCATACAGGTGGGCACTCGCTGCGGGCGCTATGGTTCATTTTTGTTCCGCTGCTCGGCGAAGAACAACTGCTGCCGCTGCTGACCAGTCTGGGGTTGTTGGGATTGGCCCTGCAGCTGGGCGCGCGCCGCTGGCTGCTGCTGGCCTGGTTTGCCGTGCCGCTCGTGGTCCTGCCGCGCAGCGCGCCCGCCATCAGTATTCTGCCCCTGGCGCTGGCGGCCGGGGTTGGCCTGAATGCCGTCCTGAGCCAGGTGTTGGCGCAGCGGCAGCCAGGGGCCAATTGGGCCGAGTGCCTGATGCGCTCGCGCCTGGCCCAGGCGGGCCTGGCCTATGTCCTGATCTTCTCGCTTGCCAGCGGATTCTTATACTCCGTGAAACTTTCCAGCCTGCGGGTCTCACCGGCCGAGCGATCGGCCCTGATTTGGGTTACTGAACATTCCCCGCCGGACAGCCGGTTCCTGCTTCTCACCGGCCGGCCCGAGGCATTTGCCGACCCACTGGCGGAGTGGTTTCCGGCCCTGACCGGACGCCGGGCTGTCACGACCATTCAGGGCCAGGAATGGCGTCTTGGGCCGGACTTCCAGATCCATCGCCAGCAAGCCAACCGTTTACAAACTTGCGCCGCTGCCGGGCTGGCCTGCCTGGTAGATTGGCAGACAGAGACCGGCTGGTCTGCAGATTATCTGTTGCTGAGTGCCGAGTTCGCGCCCGGCCTGCTCGCAAACCAACTCGGCAGTGATACTGGCTACCAGCTGGTGTATTCAGTCAGCGGCGTGAGCATCTTTCAGGTCGTCAGGCCCTGATCTCTTTCAACAACTGCCCGCGGTTAAGTGCTGGCGTAAAAATCATGTCAGGGTTAAACTCATGCAGTACGATTCCAATCCCCTAGAGGTCATCGATGAATCTTCCCATTTTTCTAAAACGTCTGCTTACAGCCGGGCTGTTGCTGACAGCCCTGGTTGCCTGTGCCAGCCCCGCACCAGACTCCGACCAACCGCTCCCGGATACGGGCGAACGCCGGGCGCTGGTGCTGGGCGATATATCCGATGACCCGGCGGAGGTGATTGAAGGCACCCAGCCCCTGGCCGACTATCTGGCAGCCAAGCTGGCTGACCAGGGGATCACCCACGGGGAAGTGCGGGTGGTTGCGAATGCCGAAGAAATGACCCGCCTGATGCAGGCGGGTGAGGTGGACCTGTATTTTGACAGCGTGTACCCGGCGACCCTGATTGCCGATGCCACCGGCGGCCAGATCATCCTGCGCCGCTGGCGCTTTGGGGTGGAAGAATATTTCTCGGTAATTTTTGCCAAAGAATCGAGCCAGATTGATTCGCTGGCCGACATTCAGGGCCAGGTGATTGCCTTTGACGCCCCGTACTCCACCTCCGGCTACTTCCTGCCCGCTATTCATCTGCTGGATAATGGGTTCACGCTCGTCGGGCGTCAGTCGCCCCTTGCGGCGGATGAAATTGGGCTGACCTTCAGCTACGATG
>JANJTX010000069.1 GCA_024710875.1 Anaerolineales bacterium
CGTTTTTACGTCGCCATTGCCGAGCACGGGGATGGTGAGACGGCGTTTGATTTCGGCGATGGCGTCCCAGTCGGCGTTACCGCCGAAGGACTGGGCCTTGGTGCGGCCATGTACGGCCAGAAGGGCGCCGCCGTTGTCTTCAATAATCTGGGCGACTTCCAGATAGTTGCGGGTGTCTGCATCCCAGCCGAGGCGGATTTTGCCAGTGACCGGCACGGGCAGTTCGCGGGTGAGGGTGCGGAAGATTTCAGCGATTTTGTGGGGGGTTTGCAGCAGGCCGGCCCCGGCGCCGCGGGCGGTGATGTTTTTGGCTGAGCAGCCCATATTGACATCGATGATGTCCGGGCCGAGCGGCAGGATGGCGCGGGCGGCGGCCAGCAGGCGGTCGGGTTCGTCATCAAACAGTTGGTAGAGCAGCGGGCGTTCCCATTCGGCGTAGGTGAGGCGCAGGTGGATGTCATGCCGGCCGGTGAGCACATCAATGGCGGAGACGAATTCGGTGTAGGCGAGGGCCGAGCCGAGGCGGCGGCACAGGCCGCGAAAGGGCTGGTCGGAGTAGCCATCCATGGGGGCGAGGCTGACGCGGCCCATGACGGGGATGTTTAGGATGTGAAAAGCGGGAGTGCTCATGGCGGATGGGATTTTAACATAGGGTTTGCGCTGGCGATTCGGTTATTACCACAGAGTCACCGAGACACAGAGAAAAGCAAAAACGGTTGGTGAGAAATATGACAGTGGACATCCTCCTCCCACCCCCCTGTTCTGAATTGTCCTTTGGATGTCCTTTGCCTGTCCTGCGGATGTCCCGCGAATGTCCTGCGGATGTCCCTGATGGGCGCGGGCTGGGCGGTGCTTGTCCCTGACGGGGGATATGACAAACCATATGACAGCGCGACACCCCCCTGGCGGGAAATGTCATATGGGTGTCATATTGGTGTAATACGCGTGTCATAGCGGTGTCATATGTGAAGCGCATGGGTGTCATATGCGGGGTGGGTTCTGGCGAGTCGTTTTAACCACAAAGACACAGAGTCACAGAGAATATCAAAGGCAAAGAGGGGCGCAAATTGCAAATTAGAAGTAAGGCAAAGGCGGTGCGCTGCCCCCGGTTTGATTCTAGCACGGGCGGGCGCGGCGGGCTGGCAGCAGGCGGGGATTGTCAAGTTGCTGCTGGTATATGCGCCAAATCCTGCCCACACCTTAATTTGATTGGTTGGTAGACGCAGCGCTTTCCCCGAATAACTATTCTCTGCTCACCAGCCCCGCCCGCCCTAGCGGCAGACCAGCACCGGCACGCGGCTGCGGCGCAGCACCCGGTCTACGGCGCTATCGCGCAGCAGGGTCATCAGCGGGGTGCGGTTGTAGCCACCCATCACAATCAGGTCGGCGGCCTGCTCACGGGCGGCGGTGAGGATGGCTTCGTCGGCGGCGCCAAAGACCTGCAAATACTCGGCCTGCACGCCGCGCGCTTCCAGGTAGGCCCGGGCGCGGGCCTCGGTGCGCGCCCAACTGCGGGGGTTGGCGGTATCCGGCAGCACCGCCAGTTGCGTGCCCCAGCCGGTGGCAAGGTAGGCCGCCAGGAACAGGGCTTCCTCGGCTTTGGGGCTGCCATCATAGGCCAGCAGGGTGCGCGCCAGCGTGTAGGATTGAGCCGGCACCGCCAGCACCGGCCGCGGGCTGCGCTGCAACAAGGCCCGGAAACCGGAGCGCAGCCGCCCGGCCAGCCACTCGTCGGGGGCATGTTTCAGGCTCACCACCACCAGGTCGGCCCACACCGCCCGCCGCACCAGCAGACTGGCGGCCGGCCCGGCCTCCACCGCCAGGTCACCGGCCACGCCCGCTGCGGCGCAACGGCGGTCAAACTCGGCGCGCAGGGCGGCCACGGCGGAGCTGTCTAACGCTTTGCGCTCGCGGACGACATGCAGGCCTTTAATCACCGCGCCTTCGTGGCGCGCCACCGGCAGGGCCTGCTCGAGGGCCAGCCAGCCGTGCTCACCGCCATTTACCGCCACCAGCAGTGAGGCGAACAGGCGGTCAGAAGGGCGATCCGCAAGGTCGCGCCAGGCGCCGGGCGGTGGGCCGCCCTCCAGCGGGGCGGGCGTGAACAGGTCCTGGAGGTTGGCGCGCACCCGCCCCCAGATGCGGCGCGGAGTCTGGCTCAATTGCTCGGCCAGGCTGCTGGCAGCGCGGTCCGGCTCCACCGGCCAGCCAAGCGCCGCGGCCAATTCGGCCTGATGGCGTTTGAGCCACAGGTAGAGGTCGGCCTCGGTGCGGCAGGGGAAGTCGCGCAGGATGCCGAGTTCGCGGATCAGGCGCACGACCGGCAGATAGACCGTATCCAGCCAACTGGCGACGGCCTCCGGCATGCTGAATTCGCGGCCCCAGTTCAGGCCGAGGTAGTAACGGTGCACCAGAATGTGCTCAATCAATTCGCGGGTGTGGCCGGGCAGGGTGACGCGCAAGGCCAGCTCGGGGCGGAGTTCGTCGAGGTGGGTGGCGGCCTGAAACTCGGCCTGCTCGGCTTTGAGCAGCACAGCGTCCAGGTCGTCGTCCGGCCCGAGCGAGACCGGGCTGCGGAACTCGTTCACATAGGCTTCGATGTGAGTCGCGCCCAACTGGCGGGCGACGGAAACGCGGTGGTTGCCATCCAGCACAAAGTAGGCCGTGCCGATTTTGTAGACCTCAATCGGGGCCAGTCCCTGCTGTTCAAAGGCGACCTTGACCCGCGCCCAGCGGCTTTCGTCGCTGTCACTTAAGGGCAGAAAGTCGCGGGTGAAATCCACATAGCGCCCGACGCTGCCGACAATCGCATCCAGCGGGATGTCATCCAGGAAGCGGCGGTAGGGGCTGCCAAGTTTGAGCGTGTCATCAATTTCGTCAAAGGAAAGCAGTTCGGACTTGCGGCCGGTCAGCCGCCCGAGCAGCGACTGTACGGCGGCCTGCCGCCGCGCTTCGCGAAAATCCTGGATGGCTCGCCCCAGGCCGGCTTCGCTGCCCGGCGCGCTCATGGCCGCCCCCCGCCCAGTTCGCCGGCCGGGTTGATCCGGCTACGGCGGTAGCCGTAGGTGTTGACCACCCAGGTCTGTGCAAAACGGGTCGCCACGCTCTGGCTACTGCCGAGGATGTGCATGTGGCCGTGAAAGTGGTAGCGCGGCTTGAAAGTCTGTACCAGCCAGCGCAGGGCCTTGAAGCCCTGATGGGCGCGGTCGGCGCCGTCGTTCACGCCCCAGGGCGGCGCATGCGTGACGAGGATATCCAGATAGCGGCCGTAGGTCAGGCGGTTGAGCCACAGGCGCGGCAGCAGTTCGAACACCAGCAGCCACATCTCGGCCTGGCTGTACTGGTGTGGCCCGGGGCGGTAGCGGACGCAGCCTTCAAAGCCGGCCAGCAACCAGCCCTGATGTTCGGCGGCCCGGCGGTGCAGGTCAATGCCGCCCAGCGCGGCCGGGCGTTCACCCGGCCCGCCGCGGGTCATTTTCTGGGCGTGGTTGCCGCGCACGAAGAAGAGCGGGGCGCGCAGGGCATCCTGCACGAACTCCACATAGTCAGGCGGCAGGTCGCCGCATGAAAGGATGACGTCCACGCCAGCAAAGCGTTCGCCGGCCTTGGCCGAGTACAGGGTCTCCGAGACCCGGTCGCTGATGGTCAGGACCTCCAGTTCGGGTTGCATGCTGCTGATGTTACCGCAGAAAGCCTCGGTATAATGGACGCCAATCATGTCCAACGACGTCAAGCGCCTTACGGAAGGCATCCTGTATACCGACCAGTACCAGCTCACCATGGCGCAGGTCTATTACCGCCATGACCTCCACGAAACCCCGGCCACGTTTGATTACTTCTTCCGTTCGTATCCAGATTATGGGGCACACCAGGCGGGCTATTGTATTAATGCTGGCCTGGCTGACCTGGTTGAATGGATGCGTTCAGTACGCTTTGAAGATGCAGACCTGGCCCATTTGCGCGCTCAAAAAGACAATGCCGGGAACCCGCTGTTTGCGCCAGATTTTCTAGAGGCTGTTATGCACTTTGAGCCAGTGATAGACTTCGGGCATGACCCGAAA
>JANJTX010000074.1 GCA_024710875.1 Anaerolineales bacterium
GCACCAGATTCAGATCCGAGAGTGCTAGTTCCGGCAGCGTGGCGCGCAGCCGGTGATTGATTTCCCGGGGGTCCAGACCGGTCAGGTCGCTCGGCAGGGCGCTGGCCGGCAGGGTGTAGAGCTGCAGTTCCCAGGTTTCCCGGGAATACTCGATCAGGCCAAAGACCAGGCAGAAGGGCGCCGGCGGCCGCGGGGCGGCCGGTAGCTGCCAGCCCGGCAGCACCGCCTGCCAGGTTGGGGCGGGGCGCGCCGGGGCCGACCGCCCGGGGGTCGCCGCCCGCCAGGCCAGCGCAGTGGCCACCAGGTGCTTGCAGAAGCGCTCGTTGTCCCGGTGATCCGGGCAGGTGCAATGGACGCTGATGGTCGCGTCCCATAGCTCCAGGTGGACGCGGTAGCCGCCCGACCGGGTTCCCCGCACGGTCGCCTGAACGTTGGCTTCATCGAAGAAGTCCAGCTGCACCCGTTTTTGGTGGAAGTAGTCCCGGCCGCGGGCCACGGTCGTCTGGCCGGCAAACCGCACCAGATTCAGATCCGAGAGTGCTAGTTCCGGCAGCGAGTCAAGTGAATTCATGGCGGGGATTATAGCCCGACTCGGCGGGCCGGCGGCTTGTGGTTTGGTCGGCTGGCCGGCCGCGTTCGGCAAAGCCAGCGGGCAAATCCCGGGATGGTTCTGGCGGTCCGGAGCGGCCTGCGCCCAAATCAACGATATCAGATTGCGTAAGAAAAAAGGTCGGGTGCCGAGCCGCGTATCTGGGTGGTGGGATTTCGAATAGCGTGAGACTCATTCCAAATCGATTGAGACTCGGAGCAACGAGTAGAGTGGGACAGGTCTGCCTTTTTTAGAGCCGGTGTGGGCGCATCCAAGGCACACCGGTTGAAGTCAATGACTGTTATTTCACTCACCCGGAATTGGCAATCCGCCGGATTGGCTTCAGTTGGCGTTCCACATTTGGACGGCGGGCAAGGAATGCAGCCACCCCCGCGGGATTTTATTTGACCCCAAAGCTGACCTGCACCCATCGACACCAATCAGATTGCCCTATTGCCCCATTGTACGATTTCTCCTACAATAAATCAGACTGTTTTAGTCCGAGACATTGAAGGAAAACCCAACCAGAAAGAAGGAGCGGTGTTGTGATGAAGATTAAAGAAGGTTTAATGATTGCGGGTACAGCGCTTTGGGTGGCCGTCTTACTGATTGGGTCGCCGGCTTCCCCAGCCTGGGCCGGAGCAGCAACCGGCCGTGACATTTGTGAAGGCAATGGGGGCACCTGGTATGGCACGCCTGACGGGGCCACCGGGGGCTGTCTTTACCCAGTGGACCATCCGATAACCCTGGCGACATGCAATCCACCGGAACATCTGTGGCACCTCTTTAACGCGCATGCCGTGAGTGCTGAAATTTGCGCACCATACGATCCAACGATTGCAGGAGTGCTCAACGCTGCGGATTGCCACTATATTGGCGGTATCTGGGATGCCGCCAGCGATCCGCGGACGTGCACCGTCAGCCACACCCTATTCGGTGAATGCCCGGGGACCACGATTTATTACGCCGACACAAGCGACAATTTCCTCGCCCTTACCTGTGTGAGTGGCGGTAGCAGCAGCACGAACCCGAGCTACGGCAAGTTTGGCGGCAAGATCGAGAACGATGCTGCCGGCAGCAGCCACCTGGGCGGCAACAAAAATGGCTCGTTTTACTACAATCCCGGGACGTGCAGCGAAGGCTGTGCTATCAGCCCGAACCTGCCCGGTGGGGCGGCCAGTAGCCTGCCGAGCGATGCGCTGGCCACCTTGTATGTGCGCCTGGCGAACGACGGCAATGGTTCTTACACTGTGTGTTTCAATGCCGTTGGGATGGCCAACCCGGTGATCTATCGTTATGTAAGTGGGGCGTGGGTGGCGCAGGCGGTCTTCTTCGCGGACGGGCAGGTGTGTACCACTGCCAGCGGCGATGGAAGTTTTGCGCTGGGCGGCACGTAACCAGCAATTGCCCACTGGATTCAAGCAAGCCGGGCGGGCCAGCCGGTGCTTTGCCATAGGCGCGGTTGTCCCACTAACTGGGGCCGGAGTCTGGGCCGGGACAATGCCCGCCGCGCCGGCGGGGGCGGGACATGCTACAATCTTTCTATGGATGCCCGAACTGTGCGCAACTACCGCGACCGCTGGCGGGCGGTGGCGGCCATCGAACAGCAGGAATTGCGCGCCCTGACCCCGGCAGAGCATTGGCGGCAGCTCAACCGCCTGGCCCGCTTGGCGGGCGCGGCCGGCCTCGCGCCGGAGACGGAAGTGGACACCGGCGAAGCCGAAGCCTGGCAGCGCTGGGCGCGGCTCAAGGGGGCCGGCTGATGCTGGAAGATCGGCTCGAGCCCTTTCGGGCGGCCATCGAGAGCGTCCAGCGCCTGCTGCGAAGATACAACAATCGGGGCGTCATCATGGGGGTCAGCGCGGTCGCTTTTTTGGGCCGCCCGCGCTTGACGGCGGATGTGGATGCGTTATTCCTGCTTGCGGTGGCGCAGATCCCCGAGTTCCTTGAAAACGCCCGCACCGAAGGCATCCGGATGCGGCCGATTTTGCCCGCCAACACCGGGTGTTGTTGATGATCCACGCGCCTTCGGAGATACCGATTGATATTTTGCTGGGGCTGCTGCCCTTTGAAGAAGAGCTCGTCGACCGGGCTGCTGAGACCGCGGTGGGCAGCCTGCACATCCGCCTGCCGTCTCCGGAAGACCTGAACATTCTGAAGGCGGTGGCCCACCGGCCCAACGATCTGGAAGATATCCGAACCATTGGTCAGAAGCAAGCCGGACTTGACCGGCCGCGGATTGAACGCTGGCTCAGGGAGTTTGGGGACTTAATGGGGTTGCCCGGTCTTTGGGAAGCGGTTCGCCCGCTGCTCGACGCGGCTCGCTCGGTGCGTTTGCCACAGGCGCCGCGCGGCACAACCGGTCGGCGCACGGGACGCGGTCCTGGAAATCACTGATGCAACTGTGCCAGGCAACCGGTTGGGACTCACTGGCAGGGCCCGGCGCGGCAGAAAGGCGCGAATATGCGATCCCTGACGACCGTCCGCTTGATGGACTTCCTGCGCTACTGGCTGCCGGTCCTGCTGTGGGCCGGCCTGATCCTGGCGGTCTCGGCGGTCAGCAATCCCTTCGTGGTCGTCCCGGACGCGGTCCAGACCCCGGATGAGACGCTCGGGCGCTACGCCCATGTGGCCGAATACGCGGTCTTGAGTTTTCTGGCGGGGCGGGCCCTGACCCGGGCGGGGCGGCTCACGGGGGCCGCCGCCCGGGCGGCCGGCCTGGGGTGTCTGGCCTTTGGCGTGCTGGACGAAGTGTTCCAGAGCCAGGTGCCGGAGCGGGCGTTCCAGTTTCTGGATCTGGGGTTGGATGGGATCGGGATCGTCCTGGGCCTGCTGGTTTACCGAATGGTGAGCGGGCGCTGAAACCCGGAACTCCCCCGGCCCGGCGGCCGGTTTTATTTTGGTTTTCGGGGTCAATTTTGGCCCGCACCTCTCACCCCGCCAAAATTCAAATATGTATAATTACCCAACGAGCGGCTACGGCGCGCTGAATGCGAAGAGCGTTGGCGTTCAGCCGGGCGGGGGCCGCGCTCAGGAAAGGGCAGCGATTTGGTGGACGCACACAACGATCCCTGTCAGGATCTGGAACGGGCCGTGGCGCTGGCGACCGTCGGGCTGGCCGGCGCCCGGGAGCACCTGGCGCGGCTGGAGCGGCCGAACGGTACCGAGCCTCGCGACCCGGCCGGCGGGCGCAGTGTGGCCGAACAGCAGGCGGTGGTGGAGCAGGCCGAGCGCACCCTAAGCGATCTCAAGGATTTATTGGCGCGCTGCCGGGGCGGGAAAAGTGAGTTCCCCGGCGGACACCCGGCTTGACGCGGGGGGTCGCGCCGGGTGAGCTTGAATGGAGTGACCGGGAGTAAGGCAGATTTTCCGGCCCATACCGCCTTCGCAGCAACGCCCCAGGGCGTAGCTGTTTGACCGGCACCCGGATCAGGCCCGCACGGTTGAAATCGTGTTACCCTGCTTCAGGACATTCGCCATGAACAAAACACTCGCTCGCCTTCATCCCGGTGAAGTGCTGCTGGAAGATTTCATCCAGCCGCTTGGGCTGAGCCAGCATCGACTGGCACAGGATCTGGGTGTGCCGCCTACTCGCATCCGCGAGATCGTGAACGGCAAGCGCGCCATCACCGCCGACACCGCGTTGCGACTGGCGCGCTATTTTGGCACCCGCGCCGGCGTCTGGTTGCGGCTTCAGACGCGCTATGACCTGGAGAAAGCCGAAGAAAAGGTGGGAAAGCGGATCCGGAACGAAGTGAAGGTCTTGCGGCGCCAGGACGAATAACCGAGCACGTCCAAAGGCGACGCGGGTCCGCGTCGCCTTTGGTTTTGACACCTGTCGGGCGGCCCGCTCAGAGCTTCTTGGCTTTGCGCGGCAACTCCAGAAAGTGGTTGTTCGGCCATTCATCCCAGCGATCGCGTGTCACCAGATCTTCGTCCGAGGCCCAGAAAACAAGCAGGGGGTCGAGCAATTTTGGATCGTACGCGCCGGATGTTTCCTGAGCGTCTTGCAGCGCCTTAACACTCAGCGCCACCCAAAACCGGGCGAACTCCAGCACCAGACAGCGGCGGCGGGTCTGCACCACGAGGGCCGCGTGATCCATCCCAGAAGCCGCGCGTGTGCCATCGGCGTCATCCACCGCGGCAAGCTCGGCGCTGGAAATGGGCAAGCGCAGCTCGTCAAAGTTGTTGGCTTCGATCGCAAAGGCGTATTTTTGTGTATAGTGGGTCAGATGGACAAAAATTACCCGGTCCACTGTATTCTGCCACCGCACCATGCTGCGCCTGGGCCGTGGGGGGGACTCGCGCGGGTGCTCGTTTTCCGCGGGTTGTCTGAGCTCATCGATGCAGCCATCCAGGGCTGCCAGGGTTAACTGCAGCAGCGAAGCGTCTAAGTCCATGAGCGAATCCCATTCGAACGAGTAGCTCCGGTCGTTGACCAGCCGGCGGGCGTAGCCGTAGGCTTCCAGCAGGGACTCGCACGTCCCGTTCGGGGGGTGCCCAAGGCCGGTCTGCTTATCGGGTGAGCCGGGCAGGGGTCCGGCCAGCTGCACGGGCAGGTTGGCGAGTTTCAACAGGCCCAGGGCGGTGTGAGTCAGGCCGGGCAGGAACGTCACCGTGCGATTGAAAAACGACCCGCCCAGCAGGGTGATCCCCAGGCCCAGCTGGCGCCGGATGGCTTTGACCTCCGCCGGGGTGATGGGGCTTTGTTCTTTTTCTTCGGTTTGCATTTCAATGTACTCCTTGCGGCCGGTGGCCGCGCGAGTGGGGTGAACCCGTCCGGGGACGGGGGACTTGCCGATGGGGGCGTGGTCAGGGTCTCATGGCGCCTCC
This sequence comes from Anaerolineales bacterium, assembly GCA_024710875.1. Classification (GTDB taxonomy): domain Bacteria; phylum Chloroflexota; class Anaerolineae; order Anaerolineales; family UBA11579; genus SCUK01. The sequence continues at coordinate 5,423 of JANJTX010000074.1, forward strand.
GTTTCGGCGTCGGCCAGCTGCTGGGCGGCGAGTGCGCAGAACTGCGCCAGCGTCAGCCGGCCGGCCGGCCCGCCCGACAGCCGGTTGCGCAGCTGGCGGTCGCCGGCGTAGCCGAGCAGGTAGGCGGCCGCGGTGCGCGACAGCTGCACGGGCTGGGCTTCGGGCCGATCCGCCAGCCGGTCGGCCAGCACGAACGCCAGGCTGTGCAGGTAGCTCGCCACCGAAGTTGAATCCTGGCGGTGGTTCAGCCGGTCGCGGATCTGGCGGATCGACAGGCCGGCCGCCAGCCAGCGGTTGGCGGCGAAATGCCGGAACACGTGCGTGACCTGGCGGTGGGTGCGGCGCGGCAGGGCGATCCCCAGGCGGTCGGCCGCCGCCAGCAGCAGGGCGCTGTACTCGTCCAGGCGCAGCCAGCGGCCGTCGGCCCCGGCCAGCAGCGCCCGGCGGCGCTGGCCCCCGGTTTCGGCCAGCCGCTGGCGCTGGAATTCCGCCAGCCGGGCGAAGGTCGAACGGTTGGCCGGGGTGATCGGGATGTACAGGTCGCGGCCGGCGGATTTTTTGATCGGCAGCACCGCCAGGGTGGCGCCGGCGGGGGTGATGCGCAGGGCGTCGATGCGGATCCGCAGGGCGGAACTGGGCCGCAGTCCGAACTCGCTCTGCAGCAGCATCGCCAGCGCCGCCAGCTGGCCGCGTGCGCCGGCGGCCAGCAGCGCGGCGTAGAGCTGCTCATATTGCGCCACGGTCAGGAAGGCCACCGGCTGGGTGACCCAGGTCCGGGCCAGCAGCGCCCCCCAGGGGCTGTCGGCGGCCGGGGTGGCGCCCAGCTCGGCGGCGGCGAAGGTCTGAAAATTGTGCAGGGTCTGCAGCTGGCCGTGGCGGGTCGCGGGGGAAAACTCGGGGTCGGTGTGCACGACTGCCAGCTCGGCCGGGCC
>JANJTX010000090.1 GCA_024710875.1 Anaerolineales bacterium
CATGCGCAAACTTCTCTCTATTCTTAACGCCATGGCACGCGATAACTCCCCTTGGATCTGTCCCGTAGCTCTTGACGCCTAACACAGTTGACGCCTAACACAGTTGCTCTGTGGTTAAACCGCCAGCGACCACCCCCAATCAACAATCCACAATCGAAAATCAGCAATTCCTACCCATCACGGCTGGTACGAAGCCGCAAAAGTCTCATAGACGTCGGGGCACATATCGTTATAGCGTTCAACCTCGGTTTCATCATAGGCCACCCCCATGCGCGCCTCGCAGGAATCGGTGACAAAGTGATCATCGGGGCCATTCTCTCCAAAAGGATGCATGAACTCATGCACCACCACCCCGCCAGCCATGTCCACTGGCGTGCGGCCCTCCAGCAAGGGCAGCACAAAATCGCAAATCTGCAGCCCCTCCCACATCACGCAGGGCGTGCCTTCCGCACCCCGGCACTCATCCCCCACCGATACCGGGCTCTGGATTTCATCCGCCTCACCGTAACCGCAGGCAGCATACCGATAGTTGAAGTAAAGCACCGCCACATACATAAAACTGCCATCCAGATACGGCGAAACATACGGGTTGCGGAATCCATCCGGCGCGGGAATCGGCTGGGCATAGCCGCGGTGGATTTTAGCGCGGGCATCATCGCCAGCCGAAAAGACGAGGATGCCGTTGGGCAGGTCGTCCAGGTTCGCAGCCATGTAAGTGTTCACAATGTCCTCTATCGAACCGCCGCTGTCATCTTCCGAGAAATCCACCATTCGCAGGTGGAATCCGGTCAGGTCGTACAGGCTGGCATCCGAGAGAGCCAGCACCGCCTCGGCCTGCGCCCGGCTCACCGGGTCAGAAGTTGTATCTACAATGACGGCAACGTTGAAATAGGCGCTGGGTTCAGAGACGGGTGGCGCAGCAGCGCCGCCGGTGCAAGCCGCCAGCAATACCATGAGGGTCAGCGCAAGAGTTGCATGAAAACGGGCCATACAAACCTCTCTTCTGCTTTTTACCAGTATATCCCCAACCCGTTTCCGCGCCGCAGAGTCAACCGACTGATGCCTCGCCCTCTTTGCCACTTGCCATTTCTCATTTACTACTTGCAACCTCGTCTTTCACGCGGGTTATAATCAAACCCAACCCCGCCCAACCCCGCGGGCCGCGTACTGTCCATGAGTTCAATCGAAGAGATTAAAGCCCGGCTGGATATCCTCGAAGTCGTGTCGGAGACCGTGCAACTCAAACGCTCCGGCAAGACCTATACCGGCCTGTGCCCCTTCCACGAAAACACCCGCACCCCGGCCTTTGTGGTCTGGCCGGACAGCGGCGTGTGGAAATGCTTTGGCGCCTGCAACGAAGGCGGCGACATCTTCAAGTTCGTGATGAAGCGTGACAATCTGGACTTCCCCGAAGCCCTCAAAATCCTCGCCGAAAAAGCCGGCGTCGTCCTGCGGCCGCCCAGCGCCCTTGAAAGCGCCCAGCGCGAAGAACACGAACGCCTGCGCGCCGCCCTCGAAGAAGCCGTCACCTTCTTCCGCCAGCAGCTCACCCGCACCCCGGCCGGCAAACCCGCCCTGGACTACCTGCGCGGCCGCGGCCTCACCGATGAAACCCTCGCCCTCTACGAACTCGGCTACGCCCCCACCGGCTGGGATAACACCCTCAAGCACCTCACCGAGCAGGGCTTCACCGAGCAGGAACTGCTCGAAGCCGGTTTGCTCTCCGAGCGCGAAAAAGGCGGCGTGTACGACCGCTTCCGTAACCGCATCATGTTCCCCATCCGCGATGAACGCGGTCGTATGGCCGGCTTTGGCGCGCGCGCCCTCAACCCCGAAGACATCCCCAAATACCTCAACTCGCCCCAAACCCCCATCTTTGACAAAAGCGCCCTGCTTTACGGGCTGGATAAAGCCCGCCAGCCCATCCGCCAGCGGGACCAGGTCGTCATCGTCGAAGGTTATATGGATGTCATCGCCCCCGCCCAGGCTGGCTTCAACAACCTCGTCTCGCCCATGGGCACCGCCCTCACCGAAGCCCAGCTCAAACTGCTCAAACGCCTCACCCGCCGCATGGTGCTCGCCCTGGATGCAGACGCCGCCGGCGCCAACGCCACCCTGCGCGGTTTGCAGGTCGCCCGCGATACCCTCGACCGCGAAAGCGACCCGGTCTTCAACGCCCGCGGCCTCATCTCCTACGAAGGTCGCTTGCAGGCCGATATCCGCGTGACCACCCTGCCGGAAGGCCAAGACCCGGACGAAGTAGTGCAAAACGACCCCGAGCAGTGGCGCGCCCTCATCGCCGCTGCCAAACCGGTCGTCGAGCATGTCATGGAGACCCTGGCCGCCGGCCGCGATCTGGACGATGCCAAAGTCAAGACCGAAATCGTAGACCAGGTGTTGCCCCTCATCCGCGACCTCGGCAGTGGGATTGAGCGCGATACCTACCTGCAAAAACTCGCCCGCCTCGTGCGGCTGGATGAACGCACCCTGCTGGCCGAAGTCGGCATCCGGCCCAGCGTGCGCCCCGGGCGCCGCCCGGCCAGCCGCCCCACCGCCACCCCGGCCGAGCCCACTGCGCCGCCCGCCCGCCGCGAATCGCCCGCCACCGCCGCCGCCGAATCCATCAGCCGCCTCGAAGCCCACGTCTTGAGCATCCTCATGCGCCAGCCCGAGCTGGTCTACCGGGTGGACCGCGCCCTGCAACAGGCCGGCCTGCCGCGCTTTGATACCCAGGATTTTCAACTCACCAATCACCAGATCGCCTACCGCTTTGCCCAGGAAAGCCTGGAGCAAGACCACACCGAACCGCTTAACTTCACCATGGAAAACCTACCCCTGCCCCTGTTTGATATGGTGGATGACCTACTCATCACCTCCGAAGACTACGACCCCGCCGCTGACCGCGTCCTGGAAGACCTGTTGCGCGCCATCCTCCAGTTGCGCCTAAAACACCTGCGCCAGTCCGGCGACCAGTTGCGCTACCTGCAGGAAGCCGCCCACGAACAAGGCGACCTCAAAGCCAGCCAGTACGGCCAGGAACTGCTCAAAATCACCCGCAACCTGGAGCGCGTCAACCGCGCCCTCGGCCCGCGCGGCAACCTCACCCCTGCCACCCACTAGGACCCCGCCATGGCCCGCAAACAAAAACCAAAAGAAGAAGACGAACCCATCGTAGACAGCGGCATGGACCTCGAAGAGGACGATGAAGAAATCCTGGCATTGGAAGAAGAGGACGACCTCCCGCTCGAAGAACCCTCCGAAGAAGAACTCGCCGAAGTCAGCAGCGACTTGAGCCCGGATGGCGAAGACAGCGAAGGCGCCTACATCGAAATTCCCGCCGACTACGGCGACGACCCCGTGCGCCTCTACCTCAAGGAAATTGGGCGCGTCGACCTGCTGGATGTAGACCACGAATTCTGGCTCGCCACCCAGGTCGAAGGCATCAAACGCCTGGAACGCCTGCGTCGCCCCCGCGCCAAAGGCAAGAGCCGCCAACCCGAAGCTCCACCCATCGAGATTTACAGGGCCCTCTACGACGAACTCCTCGCATCCTGGAAAGCCCTCGAAACCAGCGCCAAAAAGGCCCGCCGCAAATCGCCCGAACTACCGCAACTCCTCGAAGAAGCCCGCCAACTCCAGCAAACCTGGGACCTGCGCCGCACCTCCTACCTGCGCGACTTCCTCAACAACGGCCTGTGGTCGCACGATGAAGACTGGAACGACGTCGCCCGGGCGGCCTTCCGCCTGTTCACAGCCTGCTACCTGCTGCCCCCCACCACCAGCGAAAAACTCGCCGCCACCCTCCAGCAGGGCAAAAACCTGCCGCCCCGCCGCAATTTCCTGCGCACCCTCCCGGATGCCCCCACCCTCGAAGTCTTCATCCAGACTGTACGCCTGCGCGCCGAAGAAGCCCAAACCGCCATCATCAGCGCTAACCTGCGCCTGGTGGTCAGCATCGCCAAACGCTTTGTCGGGCGCGGCTCCAATTTTGAAGACCTGATTCAGGAAGGCAACATCGGCCTGCTGCGCGCCGTCCACAAGTTTGATGTTACCCGCGGCTTCAAGTTCAGCACTTACGCCACCTGGTGGATTCGCCAGGCCATTACCCGCAGCATCGCCGACCAGGCCCGCACCATCCGCATTCCTGTCCACCTGCTCGAATCGATTCAACGGCTGATGCGCACCCAGCGCCAGCTCACCCAGACCCTCGGCCGCGATCCCAGCCGTGAAGAACTCGCTCTTGAAGTCGGCTTCCTTGACCCCGAAGATGTCCAGGCCATCCGCCGTGCCCTCGAAACCAACAGCCCGCTCTCCAGCGACCTGCGCCGCAAGTGGACCAAAGCCACCACCAAGGTCGAACACACTCTGCGCACCGCCGAAGAACCCATGTCGCTTGAAAGCCCGGTTGGCAGCGGCGATAACAGCCAGCTCGGTGACTTTATTGAAGACGATGAGGCCCTCGAACCAATGGATGCCGCCGCCCGCGAAATGCTGCGCGAGCAGGTGCAGAGCGCCCTGGCCGCCCTCACCGACCGCGAGCGAGAAGTCCTCGAACTACGCTACGGCCTGATTGACGGCAAAGACCACACCCTCGAAGAAGTCGGGCAATATTTCAAGGTGACCCGCGAGCGCATCCGCCAGATTGAAGCCAAGGCCCTGCGCAAACTGCGCCACCCCACCCGCAGCCGCGACCTGCGCGATTACCTCGGGTAAGCGTTCGCCCCCACCCACTTCGCACTGCAAACCCCTTTTCTCCATCTGAAATCCGGATAGCTTTGGTAGGGGTCGAGATAAGCTCGACCCCTACTGTAATAAACACGATGTCTTTGCAAGACGTGGGAGGCCCTATTTCCACTTCAACTTTCAACGAGCATTGGAATCTACTCAAAAAACAACTCACGCCCTCGCAATCGCCCAACTGCGCCGCAACCTCCTGGAGGTTTAATAATCGGGATCATTTAAACAAAAACACGCGGCCACGCCGCGTGCCTGCTACTGCATTCGTCTGCTCGCCCGTTACTGAATCGCCCGCACCAACCCCAGCAAATAATCGGCCTCAATCCGCTCGGCCAGCTCGGCCGCGGCGGTCAGATGCTCGGCCCGCGCCGGGCTGGCGCTGGCCGCAAAGCGCCCCAGATCATAATGCGCCGCCGCCTGCTCGCGCGGCAGGTGCTTCGCTTCTGCCAGCGCCAGCGACCGCGCCAATGCTTTGTGGGCTGCGCCGGTTTTCCCCGCCACCTGCAACAACCGGCCCTGCCCGCGCCAGTAGGTCGGCATCGCAAACGAATACACCCGCCCCACGCCCTTGATGGCCTTCAAGCCGCGCCGCACCCAGGCCAGTAACTGCGCCCGGTCACCCTCGCCACTTTCCAGCAACGTCAGACCCGCATCCACCGCGTTACTCAAACCCACCATCGTAGCGTAGTCAATCGTACTCACACCCTCCAGCGCCAATACCGCCTCGCCAATCAGCGGCTGGGCGGCTTCGCACTCGCTCAACTGCACCCGGGCCATGGCGCTCATCCCGGCCGTCGCCGAGCGCATCACCGGCGAGCCCAGGTCCTGATAGCGCGCAAACAGGTTTTCGACCTCGTTTAACTTGCTCAAGGCTGCTTCGCTGCGGCCGCGCGCCAGGTCATAGTAGCTCTTCCAATGCAACGACCAGGTGATGTGAATCGGGTTCTGGGTCTGGCTGCCCAGTTCATACATCAAGGCCGCATATTCATCGCCGCGCTCGGCCCGCCCCTGGAAGTAGGCATTCAGGGTCAGGAAGCTCAACACCTCGCCCGCCTGGCGTTCATCGCCCAGTTCCTGGCAGTACCCATAGGCCGGTTCCAGCAGTTCATCCACCAGCGCCCACTGCGCCTCACCGCTCTGGCTGGCCGCAATCGCCACCGCGCTGCTGATGAACACATCCGGCCGGTTGAAGCGGCTCAACAGCCGCATGGCGCGCTGGCTGTAATCGCGCGCCAGCCCGCGCAATGGGATGAAGCTCGCCACCACCGACATCTGGGCGTAGGCATAGGCCAGTTCCGGCGAGTCGCCGGCGCGTTCCGCCAGGCTCAAATAATTGGTTGCCGTCAGCACCGTTTCCAGTTGGGCGTTGGTCAGATAATACGGAATGCCCGCCAGGGCATAAATGCGGGCGGTTTCCAGCAGGTATTCACGCCGGGCCGCATCCATCCCGCGCGGCGTCCACACCCGCGCCGGCAGGAATTCATGCACCGCCTGGCGACCAAAACGGTAGAGCAACCCCACCACCAGCCCCGGCCCGGTGCGCGGCAGCGGCCGGCCGCGGCCTTCCAGCGCTGCCGCAAAATGCTGCTTGCTTTCTTCCAGCCGCCCCAGAGCGAGGGTGGCCTGCCCCATGCGCTTGTACCAGTCCGCCTGCCGTTCCTCGGCCACCCCAATCTGGCGGCCGATCTCCAGCGCCTGCTGGTAAAAACGCAGGGCTTCTTCATTGGCATAGTTCTTCAAGGACTGCTCGGCGGCTTTTTCCAGATATTCGATGGCTTTGGGGGCCAGCTCGCGGTCCAGCTCTTCGGCGGCAGCGGCTCGCAGGTAGTGGTAAGCCAGCAGCGGGTAGTAAGGGGCCAGATCATCAGCATGGGTACTTTCCAGCCATTGCGCCAGGTCGCGGTGCAACTGCCGCCGCTGCGAGTACAACATCAGGCCGTAGGTCACTTCATGGGTGATGGCATGCTTGAACAGGTAAGCCATGTCTGGCTCCATGGAAGCCAGGGCGGTAAAGGACAGTTGGCGCAGGGTGTTCAAATAATGGTTGAGGTTGGGCTTGTCTGTCTCAATCGGGTAGATGGCTTCCAGCGCCCGCACCAAAAACTCGCGCCCGATGACGCTGGCGACCTTGAGCGCCAGCTTCTCGGAGGGCGGCAGGCGGTCGATTCTGCTCGTGACAATGCCCTGCAAAGTATCCGGCAGGGAGAGGGCGCTCAGTTCCTGGTCAGTACCGAGGCGGCACACGCCATTTTCGGCCACCACCAGGCCGGTATCGCGCAGGGCGAAGAGTAACTCCTCGCTGTAAAACGGATGCCCGGCGGCCTTGGACCAGATCAGGTCCACCAGCGCCACCGGAATTTGCTGTACGCCCAGCCGCTGGCGGATGAGGGCGGCCACATTCTCCGGGTTAAAACTTTGCAGGTCGAGCAGGCGCACGCGTTCATCGGCCAGCATGGCGGTGAATTCCAGCGGGGTGTTGTCTTCCGGCAGCGGGCGGGTAGAAAGCACCATCAGCAGGCCTTCCACCTCGCGGCTGACGCGCCGGATGAGCGCCCACGAGGCCGAGTCAAACCATTGCAGGTCATCAAACACCAGCAGCAAGGGCCGTTCTTCGGCTTTTTGAGCCAGGATTTCGGTCAGGATTTCGGCGATGTTATTGCCGCGCACTTCGGCGCTCATGGCAGCCGTCAGATCGTTTTCCGGCAGGTCAATCGGCAGCACGATGTTCAGCAGAGCCGCCATCGGCAGCACATGCGGCAGGCGGCGTTCGAGGTAGGTCAGCACCTGGGCCTGCTGCACATCCCGCAGGCCGGCCCCGGTCAGTTCGGGCAGTACATCCAGCTCAAACACGCGCCGGATGATCTCGCGCCAAGCATGGTAGGGGCTGTTCTTGTCAATTGCATCCAGCGTTCCGTAGTAATTGGAAACATTCAGCCGTTCGGACTGGCGGAAAAGGTCCTGCAGCAACCGCGACTTGCCAATGCCAGCCTCGCCGCGGATGATGATGGTCTGGGTTTCGCCGCCGCGCTGCAGGGCCTGCAACGCTTCGGCCAGCAGGGTGCGCTCGCTATCGCGGCCAATCATTTCGCTGGCGTGCCGCACCGCATCGGTGCGTTCAGCCAACGGGTGGTACACCGCCACCTTCTCGGCCTTGCCCTTAACCGACTGCTCACCCAGGCTCTCAAACTCCACCTGCTCTTTGGCGGCGTCGTAGGTCGCTTTATCCACCACAATCGGGAGACCATGCGTTTTTTGCAGCCCGGTTTGGGCTTTGGCCAGGGTCATTAAGCGTGCCGAAAGGTTGACCACATCCCCAATCATCGTATATTCGCGGCGGCGGTCATTGCCCACCGAACCGCAGAAGGTCAGGCCGGTGGTGATACCGATATAGGATTCCACTCCCAGGCTGTTCAGCTCGCGGCGGATGCGCAGGGCTGCCCGGACCGCCCGGGTCGGGTCGTCTTCATGGGCAAACGGGGGCAGGCCGAGGGCCGCCACCAGCGTTACGCCCTTATCATCCACATTCAGTTTATTGATACTGCCTTCGTAGTAATACAACGAGGTCTGTAACAGGCGGGCGATGTGCTGGCCGGCCTCCAGACTGGCGGCGGCGTTCAGGCCCGGCAGGTTAATGAACAGCACCGAAAGCCGGCGCAGTTCCGCCAGCCAGCCACTCTGCCCGACCGAGAGGCGGTCATTAATCGCCCCCGGGATGTAGGCCTTCAGCCGTACGGCCAATTCTTCGCCCAGCGGCGGGAGTTGTGCCGGGGTAGGTAACGGCAGAGTCGCCGTAATCCGTTCCAGCAATTTACCATTCTGGCCGCTGGGGAATTCCACATCTGCCCCGTGTACGCCATCGGCGGCCGCCACACAGGCCGAGGGGCCCAGCAAGACCTGCCCGGCGACCGCCAGGTCGTTGGCAAGGCCCACTTCCACCAATGGTTCGCCATCCAGCAAAAACTCCCAGCGGCTGAACACCCCGCCGATGTGGATGTGGCTGACACTGCCGGATGAAATGGCGATTTTGAGCGAGAGGCGGACACCTTCGGCTTCGTAGTCATTCAGGGCGCGCTGCACCTGCTGGCCGCACACCGCCGCCCGCAGAGTGGCCGGGCGCAGGCTCGCCCCTTCGGCTGGCCACAGCGCAATCAGCGCATCCCCGGCGAACTTGACCACGTCGCCGCCGTTTTCCAGTATCAGGTCAATCAGTCTGCCGAAGTAGTTATTGAGCAGGCTGGCGAGGGTTTCGGCTCCCGCCGGGCCGCGCTGGGAGAGCAGGGTGGTGACTTCCGTAAAGCCGGAGATATCCGCGAACAGCACCGCCGCCGGAAAGGCTTCCGCCACCGGGCTGGTGATGGGCGCGGGGTCATCCACCACCCGCTGCAATATCAGGTTGGGGACATACGAAGCGAATGTTTCGACGAGGGTTGGTTCAGTCATGGCGGGCAGGTTGCTTTAACCCGCAAGTATATCAGAGCGTCGGTTCACAAACTGCTGGTTTTGGGGCTTGCCTGCCAGCCAATTTGCGGGAAAATAACAGCGCGCCGGTCTTTTCTCCGCGCCGCCGCCAACCACCTGCCCCAGAGGCCCTTATGACCACCTGCTCCCCTGCCTGCCGCACCCTGCTCCTCGCCCTGCTGGTGTTCGCCCTGCTGGCCCAGCCCACCCCGGCCCGCGCCGATGTCGCCCCGCCCGCCAACCCGCCCGGGGTGAACCCCCTGCCCGGCGCCGAAACCACCCAGGTGCGTATGCTGGCTGAAACCGTGCTGATTGACGTACAACCCGCCCGCCCCGGCGAACGCCTCGGACGGGCGCGCATCACCGCCGACTTCCAGATGCTCAACCTCGGCCCAACCAGTGAGAGCATGGCGGTGCGCTTCCCGGTCAGCGCTAACGACGGCTTCTACAACTATCCCGAAATCACCGAGATCGAAATTCGTGTCGATGGCCGCCGGGTTGCCACCCGCCCCACCACCGGCCCGGACCCGCTCTACTCTTCCGAAACCGTCGCCTGGGTCGAGTTTGATGCCACCTTCCCGCCCGGGGTGGAGGTTGCCATTCAGGTCAGTTACACCCTCCAGGCCAGTGGCGAGTACCCCTACGCCACCTACTACTACATCCTGCACACCGGCGCCGGCTGGCAGGGCACCATTGGCCGGGCCGACCTCATCCTGCGCCTACCCTACCCGGCCAGCCCCCAGAATGTCATCTTTTCTGAAGTGGGCTTTGGCAGCACCACCCTGGGCGGCAACCTGGCCGACCGCGAACTACGCTGGACGCTGGAAGATTTCGAGCCCACCGACCTGGACAACCTGCACATTGCCATCATCGCCCCGGCCGCCTGGGAAGCCGTGCTGAACGAGCGCGCCCACCTGGCCGCCAACCCCGCCGATGGCGAAGCCTGGGGCCGCCTCGGCCGGCTCTACAAGGAAACCTACCTACTGCGGCGCGGCACCCGTACCGATGCCGGCGGGTTGGAACTTTTCCAGTTGAGCGTGGCCGCCTACGAGCAGGCCGTCACCCTCCTCCCGGATGATGCCCTCTGGCATGCCGGCTTTGCCGAATTACTGGCCTACGATGCCATCTTCAACGCCTACACCGGCGCTGAGGTCCTGCCCGGCCTGCTGCGCGGGCTGGAGGAAATCCACACGGCCCTTGCTCTGCGCCCTAATGACCCCACCGTCAACCAGATTGCGGATGATTTTCTGTATTACCTGCTGTACGACGAGATGTTTGCCAACGCGCTGGTGCAAACCGAAAACGGCTACGACTTCCTGTGGCTAACCGCCACGCCCACCCCGCCTGCTGCCGCAACTGCCACCCTGCCGCCCAGCGCCACCCCGTTACCGCCCACTACCCTCACCGCCACCCCGCCCCAGGCAACCTCCACGCCCGGCACGTCCCCGCCGGCTGGCCTGCCCCTCTGCACCGCCGCCCTCCTGCCGCTGGCCCTGCTGTTCGCCCGGCGCCGCACCCGCTAACCCGGCCCAACAAAAACGGCTCGCGCAGATTGCGCGAGCCGTTTCATTTGCAAATACCGGTTACCCATTACTTCTTTCACAATCCCCCTCACTCGTAACACTTTACTCGTTACTCGTTACTGACTTTAGAACACAAATTTCCCGTTCTTGTACACGACTTCGCCGTCCACCAAAATTTCAGCATCTTTGCGCATGTCGCAAATCATGTCCCAGTGGATGCTGCTGGTGTTCTTGCTGCCGGTCTCGGGGTAGCCGGCGCCCAGCGCAATGTGGAACGACCCGCCGATTTTTTCATCGAACAGGATGTTGCCGGTGAACTTGTCGATTTCAAAGTTGGTGCCGATGGCGAACTCGCCGAGGTAGCGCGCCCCTTTGTCGGTTTCCAGCATCCGCAGCAGGAATTCCTCGTTGGTTTTGGCCTTGGCGTTGAAGACCTGGCCGTCCACGAACTGCAATTCAATGCCTTCCACCGAGCGGCCCTGGGTGATGGCCGGGTAGGTGAAGCGCACCCAGCCCTTGACGGACTTTTCGACCGGGCCGGTGTAAATCTCACCGTCCGGCATGTTGTGTTCGCCGGCGGCATTCAGGAAGGTGCGCCCCTTAATCGAGAGCGTGAGGTCCACATTCGGGCCGCGCAGCACGACTTTATCGTGGCCTTCAAAGCGTTCCACGATGCGCTTCTGGTCTTCCTCGACCTGCTTCCAGTAGGCAATCGGGTCTTTTTCCTGGGCATGCACGGCGCTGTACACGAAATCCTCGTACTGCTTGAGGCTCATGCCGGCATCTTTGGCGTAGCCCTCGGTGGGGAAGAGGGTGGTGACCCATTTGAACTGCTTGGCCGCCCCGCGCCGCATCTGTGATTCGAGGATCGGCTGGAGGGCCTTGCCGTGGTCGGCCTGGCGCTTGGGGTCTACGGTGCTTAAACTGCGGGTGTCTTCGACGGAATGAATGCGGAAGCGGCTTTCGAACTGGTCGTAGGCCATCTGGCGGAAGATGGGGGTGTGCTTGATGGCCGCATCGCTGGCGTGTTCAAAGAACAGCTCCTGCTGGTGGGGCAGTTCGAGGGCCGGGTAGGGGATGCCGCCGCGCTGCAAAATGAGGGCGTACATCTCTTCCATGAGGGGGATGGCGGCGGTGGTACCTTCGAGCAACACCCGGTCGCCTTCGGTGATTTTGGCGGAATGGTCTACCAGAATCTGGGCAAATTTCTGTACTCGGTTGTCTGCCAAGAGATTCTCCTGTGTGATTTTTGTCGCAATTAAGAATTATACCTGTAAGTGCGGGTTGCGGCGTAAATTCGGGCGGGGGGAGGCAAGCCAGCCGCGCCGCGAAAGCAACCACCCTCAACCGCTTGGATCGAATCTCTGTTCACCGCTCACCATCCCCCAATCTGCAATCGACAATCTGCAATCAAAAATCCCAAATCCCGCTACTCCCCCACCCGGATGCGCGGGTTGAGGGCGGCGTAGAGCAGGTCGGCGGCCAGGTTGGCGAGGGCGAAAGCCACCACGGTGACCATCACAATCGCCTGCAAGGTCGGCAGGTCGCGGCGGTCAATGGCGAACACCAGCAGGCGGCCGAGGCCCGGATAGTTGAAGACATTCTCAATCACCACCAACCCGCTCACCAGCCAGCCGGTCGAAATCGCAATCACGGTGATGGTCGGCAGCAGGGCATTGGGCAGCACATGCCGCAGCAGCACCGCCCAACGCGGCAGGCTTTTCAACTCCGCCGTGCGCACATAATTCTGGCGCAACTCTTCCACCACCCCGGCGCGCGTCAGGCGGGCGATGTACGCCAATAGCACCAGCGTGGCGGTCAGGGCGGGCAGAATCAGGGCTGGCAACGCCTCGCGGAAGGGCGTGCCGACCGGGATGGCCGAGCTGGCTGGCAGCCACGGAAAGCGAAAAGCCGCAAACTGAATCAGCACGATGGCGGTGACGAACTCCGGCAGGCCGACCACCGCCAGCGAGCCGATGGAAATCAGCGTGTCCGGCCATTTGCCGTGCAGCAAACCCGCCAGCGCCCCCAGCCCCACCGCCAGCGGCACCGCCACTACAAAGGCCACCCCTGCCAGCATGATCGACATGCGCACCCGACCCAGCACCCACTCGCGAATCGGCTCGCCGGTAGCGTAGGACTCGCCCCAGTCGCCGCGCAGGAAGTCCGCCAGCCAGGTCAGGTAGCGCACGGCGGCCGGTTCGTCCAGCCCGAGGTCGGCCCGGCACTCGGCCAGCCGCGCCGCGCCCGCTTCGCGGCCGAGGATGACGCGGCAGACATCGCCCGGCAGCACCTGCGCAATCAGGAACACCAGCAGCGAGGTCAGCACGACGGTGAGCAGGAGGAAACCGAGGCGGCGCAGCAGGTAGGCGAACATCAGGGGCGCGCCTCCGGCCGCGGCTGCAAGGCTAACAAATCGGCGGGCGGGATGTGGCAGAAAATCTGCTTGCCGTTGGCGGTCGCCTGCCAGGGCGGGGTTTCGGTTTCGCACAGTTCGCCGAGGGAGTGCGGGCAGCGGGTGTGGAACGGGCAGCCGGAGGGCGGATGCAGGGCGCTGGGGATTTCGCCCGCCAGCCGCACGCCCGCCGCCCCGCCGCCGGGGATGGCCGCCAGCAGCGCTTCAGTGTAGGGATGGTGGGGCGGCTTGAAGAGGGCCGCCGCCGGGCCGGTTTGCATCAGCCGGCCGAGGTACATCACGGCGACGTCATCGGCGAGGTAGGCCACCACGGCGATATCGTGCGAGATAAAAATCGTGGCCGCGCCCTGCTCATCCTGCAAACGGTGCAGCAGGTTGAGGATGCTGGCCTGCACCGAGACATCCAACGCCGAGACCGGCTCATCGGCCACCAGCAACTCCGGCCGGGCGGCAAAGGCGCGCGCAATCGCCACGCGCTGCTTCTCGCCGCCGCTCAACTGGCCGGGGCGGCGGGCGGCGTATTCGGCGGGCAGGCGCACCGCTTCTAGCAATTCGTTGATGCGCGCCGCCAGCGCCGGGCCGCGCAAGCCGAGCAAATTCACCAGCGGGCGGCTCAACGATTCGCCGATGGTCAGGTAGGGGTTAAGGGCTTCCTCCGGATTCTGGAAGACCATCTGCAACTGTGCCAATAGGGGGCGGGCGCGCTGCTGTACATCCGGCGGCAGGGCCAGGTCCAGCAGATGAATCTCGCCGCCCGAATGCGGGGCAAGCCCGACGATGGCGCGCGCCAGGCTGGTCTTGCCGCTGCCGCTTTCGCCCACGATGCCCAGCGTGCGGCCCTTGCCCAGTTGCAAATCCACCCCCGCCACGGCCTGTACGGCGGGGCGCGGCTGCCCGGCCAGCACTTCGGCCAGCGTGCGCCGCAGGGGGTAGGCCACGGTGACATCCTCCAGTTGCAGCAGGGGTTCGGCGGCGCGGGCCAGCGCGGGCGCAGTTGCGGTTAGCGGCTGGGCCGGGTCAGCCGTGCCGGCCAATATCTCCGGCCAGCGGTGGCAGCGGACGCGGTGGCCGGGTTGGGCTTCTTCCAGCGGCGGGCGTTCGGCGTGGCATTGTTCATTGGCCAGCGGGCAGCGCGGCGCAAAGACGCAGCCGGGCGGCAGGTCATTCAGGGGCGGGATGCGCCCGGCCATGCCCGCCAGCGGCTGGGCGGCGCGGCGCTGGCCGGGGCGCGGCAGGCTATCCAGCAGGCCGCGGGTATAGGGGTGCAAGGGCCGTTGGAAAAGCTCGGCGGTGGGCGCGTCTTCCACCAGTTCGGAAGCATACAGCACCGCCGTGCGCTGGGTGCGGCCCGCCACCACGCCGAGGTTGTGGCTGACGTACAGGGCCGCCGCGCCGGTCTCGGCCAGCAGGTCCCTGACGAGGTCAAGCACGGTGGCTTCGGTGGTGACATCCAACGCGGTGGTGGGTTCGTCCAGCACCAGCAGGCGCGGTCGGGCGCTTAACGCCAGCGCAAGCAGGACGCGCTGCTGCTGGCCGCCGCTCAATTGATGGGGGTAGGCCGCCGCCAGCCGCTCGGCATCCGGCAGGCGCACTTCACGCAGGGATTCAATGGCCCGCGCCTGGGCCTCAGCGCGGGTCAGGCCGCGGTGCAGGCGCAGCCCCTCCGCCAGTTGCGCGCCGATTTTCAGGGCCGGATTAAGCGAGGTAAACGGGTCCTGCGGCACCAGCGCCAGCTCTATGCCCCAGATGGCGCGCAGCTCGGCGCGGGTCGCCGCGGCCAGGTCGCGCCCCGCCAGCCGGATTTCGCCGCCGGTCACGCGGCCTTCGGGCGGCAGGTAGCCCATTACCGCCAGCGCCAGGGTGGTCTTGCCGCTGCCGCTTTCGCCCACCAGCCCGAGCGTCTCGCCGGTTTGCAGGGACAGGTCGATCTCGCGCAGGGCGGTCAGGCCGCCATAGGCCACCGAGAGGCGGCGCAGTTCCAGCAGCGGCGCGCTCATGCGTCTTTCTCCCGCTGGAGGTCTCTCTCCATCAAAGCACGTTTGAGGCCATCCGCCAGCAGGTTGGCGCCCACCACCACTACCGCAATTGTGACGGCCGGCGCCCACATCGCCCACGGCACCTGGCTCAAATTGCGGCGGCCTTCGTTGACCATCAGGCCCCAGTCCGGGTTGGGCGGCTGCACCCCGACCCCCAGAAAACCCAGCGAGGAAATCAGAAAAATGGCATAGGAAAAGCGCAGGGCGGCTTCCACCGCCAACGCGGGCAGGGCCGCGGGCAGAATCTCCCGCAGCAGAATGCGCGGCAGGCGTTCGCCCTGCAGGCGGGCGGCCTCGACCCAGGCGCGGCCGCGCACCCCCAGCGCCACCGAGCGCACCACCCGCGCCACAATCGGCGTATACACCACCGCCAGCACCAGAAACACGCCCAGCCCGCGCCCGATGGCCGAGACCGACTCGCCATAGGCCGCCCGCAGCGTACCCAGCAGCAACAGAGCCAGCAGCAGGGCCGGCAGCGAGAGCAGGGCATCAAAGAAGCGCATCAGGACTTCATCCAGCCAGCCGCCGCGAAAACCGCTCACCAGCCCGATCGCCGTGCCGAACAGCACCGCCACCAGCGTGCCGCCGCCCGCCAGCAGCAGGGCCGAGCGCGCCCCGGCCAGCACGCGGCTGAAGACATCCCGCGCCAGATGGTCGGTGCCGAACCAGTGCTGGGCGCTGGGCGGCACGCGCACGCTTTCGTAGATGGATTGATTGGGGTCAAACGGGGTCAGGGCCGGGCCGAAGACTGCCGCCAGCACGAACAGCGCCACGATGGCCGCCCCCAGGGCGCTGGCCGGGTCGGCCAAAAGGCGGCGCACAATCGAGTGCTGGCGCATTACTTAACGCCCCACCAGCAGATTAAAAAATGCTACGCCCCTCGCCCGGCCAACCTGCCCTCCTCTCCCAGAATTGGAAGAGGGGTCGGGGGTGAGGGCGAGAGGCGCAGCGCACATTTCAGGTTCGCTTACGGAGCGAGGGTTACGCCGCTGACATCCGTGCGGCCGGCAAAGGCTTTCATCTCAAAGCCGAGGAAGGCCTCGGAGATGGCGCCAAACTGGGCGAAGTAGTAGGGGATGATGACCGGGCCGCGGCTTGCCAGAATGCTCTGCAACTGGCGGTACGCGTCCACCCGCTCGGCTTCGTTGAGGGTCGAGCCGGCAGTGGCAATCAGAGCGTCCACTTCGGCATCCGACCAGTGGGCTTCGTTCCACTCACCGTCCGAGGCCAGCATCTGGGTGAAGTAGAACTGCGGGTAGGGGCGCGAACCCCAACCGGTGATGCCGAGGTCCACTTCCAGCCAGCCATTGTCGCCGTAGTACACGCTCTCCGGCTCGACGCTGATTTCCACCACGATTCCGGCTTCGGCCCACTGCTGTTGCAGCACAGCGGCCAGGTCCGGGCGGCCGCCCGAGTCCGGCACGTGCAGCACCAGGTTCAGGGCCGGGTCGCCGCCGGTTTCCGCGGCCCATTCTTCCAGCAGGGCGCGGGCGGCGTTGACATCGCGCACTACCGGCACAATCGCCGGGTCATGGTACGGGCCGTACAGCGGGCCAACCGGGCTGTCGTTGCCGACCGCGCCGTACCCCTGCTGCACCAGTTGCCAGATGGCGGTGCGGTCGGTGGCGAGCTTGAGGGCCTGAATCACGCGCGGGTCATTGCCCGGGGCGCGGTCAGCCCGCAGGCGGACGAGGTCAAAGCCATTGGTGGGGATATCCAGCGTGGTGATGCCGGCCTCGGTCTTGAGGCTCTCGAACAGGGCGGTGGACATGCGCAGCACCAAATCCACCTGGCCGCCGCGCAGGGCATCTACCATGGCCTGGTCATCGGCAAAGAAGATGACCTCCAGCCCCGCCAGGCCGGGCTTGCCCGCCTGGAAGTAGGCCGGGTTGGCCTCCAGCACGATGCGGTCTTCGGGGGTGTAGGAAACGACCTTGAACGGGCCGGTGCCGTTGAAATCGCCGGGGTCGGCGGCGCCGGCCTTGATGATGAGGGCGTGATTGTCGCTCAAGTCATACAGGAAGAAGGGGTTGGCAGCGGTGAGGGTGAAAGTGACCTCCAAATCGCCGGTGGCTTCGATGCTGGCGATGTCCCCATACAGGCTGGCGGTCGCCAGGCCGCCGTCCGGGTCGCGCAGGCGGTCAAAGGTGTAGACCACATCCGCGGCGCTGAAGGGGCTGCCATCATGGAAGGTAACGCCCTCGGCGAGGGTGAAGGTGTAGGTCAGGCCATCTTCGCTGATGGTCCAGTCAGTAGCGAGGCGCGGGGCGATGTTGGACTGCGGGTCCACGTCCACCAGATAGTCAAAGACATGGTTGGCGACGAACACTTCCGAGTCGGAGGAAATCAGGCCCGGGTCGGTGGCCACAATCGGCTGGAAAGCGACCCGCAATGTGCCGCTCGGGCCGCTGGCGGCCGGTTCGGCGGGTGATTCGGCGGGGGTCTCGGCGGCGGGTTCGGCCGGGGTGTCGGTGGGGGCCGCCGCCGGGGCGCAGGCCACCAGCAGCAGGGTCAGGACGGCCAGCAGGGCAAACAGCGTGCCGGCGCGACCAGGGGTTGAAACCGATCTTTTCATCTCTTGTTCTCCTTCAATATGGTTAATATGCAACCGGCGGGCGTGAGCGCCGGGGTACTCACAGGGTCAGGCTGCCGTCGGGCGGCAGTGGGCGCACAGGCCCAGCAAAATCAGGTGTTCGGTCTCGACCAGAAAGTGATAATCCTGTTCGATGTCATCCATCAGGCCGCGCAGGCGGGCGTGGTCGAGCTTCTGGTCCATGCCACAGACGCGGCAGATGAGATGATGGTGGGGGTGGTCGCTGGCGATTTCATAGACGGTCTGGTTGCCGATGCGGGTGGCGATTACCAGCCCGCGCTCGATGAACAGCTCAATCGCCCGGTACACGGTGGCGGGGCTGATGTTGGCATCCACCGCCTGCACCGCCGCCAGCACATCCGCCAGGCTGGCATGCTCGCCGTTATCCCAGATGGCTTTGAGGATCACCCGCCGCTGGGGGGTGACGCGAAAGCCGTGCTGGCGCAGGGAAGTTTCAAAGGAAAGGTCGGCGTTCATCTTATTGCAAAAATTCGCATCTGCATCGTTGTGCAACAGGGTAACGCGGCCGGGCCGGTCTGTCAAGGGCGGCAGGCGGGAATGTCAAATTAGTGAGGTGGGTTCGAGAAGAGGGGAAAGAAATGAGATGTGAGCTTGGACGAGGTGGCAAAGCAGTTATTCGTTCGTACTCGATTCTTGCTCTGAGTCTATAGGTCGAATTATGATTCGCAACAAAAATAACATGATTATCCAGATCAACAATAAGGTTAGCTGGATAAGCTCAACATCGATGGATTTTCCTGGCAAAAAAGCTGGCGACAATAAAAGTTGATTAATCGTACCAAAGACAATGCCTATTAGCCCCCACATTTGATATTGTGAAACCCTAGATTCATTTCGAAGGCTATCCATGCTAAATTGAGCCAGTAGGTCTTTTATTGTAAGCCTTCGCCCAGCAAAGAAAGTTCTCAAGATGGTTGACCCTATAAAAACATAAGCTCCCCAATTTAATGCAAAATCAAGCGCTCTTGACACGGTATTGATACCCTTGTTTCAACTGTTTCACTAAGGAAGAAAGGGGGAGGCATACCTGAACCCAATCCGCCGCGCTCATAGCCCCATTATAGTCAGTCGCGTCGCAAAAACAACCACCACCGGCTTGTCATTCCGAGCGCAGCGAGGAATCCCCACCGCTGGAAAAAATCCGATCCTCTAAATTCCTTACCAAGGCCATATTGATTTTATGGTTTCCCATATTAAACCTGCGGCCATACTCAGCGTAAAAACAACCCAAGTCCAACCAGATATTAGTGCCCACACTCCCTTTATGGGGTAATCTACGTGAAATCCATATGTTTCTTTTCTGTAAATTTGAATGAAACCCGTAAGACTAGCAACCACGTAAGAAGCAGTTCCTAATAATCCAAGCACCGCATCGTTATGTATATCAAAGCCTAGCCGATAAAGAACCTCGAGACTTCCAAAAAAAATAACCCCTGCTACTATTAATGGGATTAGCATTAATGCCATAATATGTGTATTATTCAGCACCCCACGCAGGAAACTAGCGGGGGTGTTTTTGTCTACTTCGTTGTCAGAAGAATCATCCACTGCAGTCAATTTCCCAGCGCTCCCCAATCCAAAATCCCCACTCTAAAATTCATTCAGCCAGCGGCGGGCGGTCACCTTCACCCAGGCCGGGGCCTCCGAATCGGCGGCGACCAGCGCGGTCAGAATGCGCTGGGCGGCGGGGGTATCGCCACTGGTATGCAGAATTTCGGCCTGCGCCAGTTGCACGGCCGGGTTGTCTGGTTCCAATGCTAAGGCGGCCTGCACCCGGTTGGCTGCGCCTTCGGCATCTTCCAGGACATACAGGGCATAGCGCGCGCGTGCCGCTTCCAGCACCGCCTGCGAGAAGGGCGCGGTCAGGGTAAAGTCCTCATCGGTCGCGAGGCTGACAAAGGCCGGGTCGGCCCCGGCAAAAAACAGGGCCTGATGCACCTTATCGGCCAGCCCGGGGGTGAACGGGTCAGCGCCATAGCTCAGGGCGCGGCCGTACAGTTCCACCGCCTGCGGCCAGACTTCGCGGCTCAAGAACATATCGCCCGCCAGCAGGCTGAACTCCGGGTCCTCGCCCGCCAGGGTTACACCCTGCTCATAGGCGCGCTGGGCGGGCAGGCGCTGGCCGCTATCCAGCAGGGCGGCGGCCAGGTCGAGCTGGGCGTAGGGGTCTTCGGGGTTGGCGGCTACGGCGGTTTGGGCGGCGGTCAGCGGGTTAGTGGGCGGGGTGGGGCTGGGGAATTCGACGGCCACTTCGGTTTCCAGTTCGGCGACAAATCCAGCCGCGGCGGTGGCCTGCAAATCCGGCAGGCGTTCATTCTGGCGGTTGCCGGGCCCCAGCAGGTTGCACAGGCACAGCAGCGGGATGAGCAACAGGGCCCACAGCCAGCGGCTGCGCTTTTTTGGGG
>JANJTX010000093.1 GCA_024710875.1 Anaerolineales bacterium
CGGCGCTGTGGTTGCTGGCCCGGCGCAACCTGAGCGGGGCACAGGGCTTTGCGGCCGGGGCCTTGAGCGGGGCGGGTTTTGCCCTGTTTGAGAATGTCACGCGTGGGGTGGGGGCAGAGGAGTGGACGCTGCTGGTGCTGCTGCGGAGTGGTACGGCCCTGCTGCACATTTTTACCAGCGGGCTGGTGGGCTACGGCATGGCGCTGGCGTGGCGCGAGCGGGCTTATTTGAAACTGGCGCTGGCCTACCTGGCGGCGGTGGCCCTGCATGGGCTGTGGAACGGCTCGGTGGTGGCGATGGCGCTGGCCGTGCTGCCAGCGGCGCTGGAGGGTTCAGCCGCGCCGGTGGGGCTGTACTGGGTGGCGGCCGGGCCGCTGGTGGTGTTGACGCTGGCGGTGGGCATGTTTGCTTTGCTGCTGTGGGGCAACCGCGCCCTGCGCCCGCCGGTTGGGGCGGCGGACCCGGCGGCGATGGCGGATACAGAGTGAACCCGGCGCGATAGCAAGCAGGACACGTCTAATTAATTACAAACCTCCCGGAGATTCTAAATCTCCGGGAGGTTTATTTGTGGGGCGTGACTATTGCGCCAGAGGGGCAAGGCTACGGGTTGCCCAGCGGCTTTACGGTTCCAGGCGCAGGTGGGCGGTGGAGACGCCCTGAATGGTGGAAAGGTCCCATTGCAGGGGGGCGTACACCAGGCTGGCCCAGGCTTCGGCCAGGTCAATGTGGTGCGGGTGACCGGGGTGGCCGGACTGGCCGGTGGGGTGGGTGAACCAGGAGTTGTTGAGGTCGGCCAGGTCTACAATCATGCGGAAGGAGGGCGAAGAACCCGAGATGCGGTAGTCTTCGTTGGCGGTGCTCCAGTTGGTGGCGTTGACGAGGTCGCTGCCGCCGCTGGTGTAGAACGGCCCTTGATTGAAGATGCTGTTAATCACCGGGAAGTTGTTCATAACCTGGTGGCGGAAGATGATGTAGTGCAGGCGGCCCCAGGCCCAGCTGGCAGGTTCGCGGCCCTGTAACTCCGTCAGTTCAGCGGCGGCGGCGGCGAACGCGCTCGCCAGTATCTGGTCGCGGGTTTCGATTTCGGGGGTGGTCTGGTTATCCCACCACGGGCTGTTGGGGTCGGGGAGGATGTTGCGGACGACGGTGGCCCAGCGGCCACTGCCGCCGGGGGTAAAGCCTTCGGGCAGGTCATCCACAAAGGTCTGCAACAGCAGGTGTTTCCAGAAGGCGGCAAAGAGGGCCGCGCCGGCGCTATCGGCTTCGAAGCGGTGGTCCCAGACGCCAAGAACATTGGCGCGCAGACTATCCAGTTCGGGGTCATCGAGCGGCACGGCCATCAGCACCGGCAGCAGGTCATCGGCCAGCAGGCTGTGGCTGTCGCCCTGCATCGCCTGAAAGTCGCTCACATCCAGCGGGCCGGAGGCGGCCAGAATCATGTCCTGGATGCGCTGGGCGCGGTCGCCGTAGGCCCAGGTGTCGGCAATCTGGTAGCCGTAGGCGGCTTCATCCACCACGGCGTTGTTGGCGGTGACGATGTAGCCTTCGGGCGGGTTGTAGGCCCACGGCAGTTGCTCAAAGGGGATGAAGCCTTCCCATTCGTATTCGCCGGTCCAACCGGGCACGGGGTAGCGGCCATCGGCTCCGCCGCCGCGAATCGGAATCCAGCCTGGCATCTGGTAGCCGATATTGCCATCCACATCCGCATAGAGCAGGTTCTGGGCCGGTACGGCGAAGTGCTCGGCCGCGGCGCGGAACTCTTCAAAGTTCTGGGCGCGGTTGAAGCCAAAGACGGCGCGCCAGGTCTGGTTGGGTTGCAGGGCGGTCCATGAAAGCGCCAGCCCGTAGTTTTCAGGCAGGTCGAGCGGGGTTTCGTCGTGGAATTCGGCCAGGCCGTAGAGGTCATTAATCAGTGGGCCGTGATGGGTGAGGCGCACTTCGAGGTCAATTGGGTCACCACCGCCGACGAGAATGGTCTCGGTGATGACTTCCATGTCGCGCCATTCGCCTTCAAATTCGTACTGGTAGGGATTGTCTGGGTTGATTTTTTCAATGTAGAGGTCCATGACATCCGGCCCGACATTGGTAAAGCCCCAGGCGATGCGGTCGTTGTGGCCGATGATGACGGCTGGCACGCCGGGGAAGGAGAAGCCGACCAGATCCAGGTTGCAGTCCGGCCCTTTGGGGCGGCAGTGCAGGCCGACCTGATACCAGATGTGGGGGATGCCGGCCGAGAGGTGCGGGTCGTTGGCGAGCAGGGGTTGGCCGCTGGCGGTGCGGCTGCCCGCCACCGCCCAGGAGTTGGAGCCGATGCCTTCATCCGGCAGGAGCGTGAGGGCGCCCTGCAAGCCGGCCAGTTGGGCGCGGGCGCTTTCATAGGCGGGGGTGAGGGCGGTGTGCAGGGCGGCGCTGGGGGCGGCCGGGGCGGCGGCCTCCGGGTTGGCGAAGGCGGCCAGGTCATTGACCATATAGGGCCGGTTGGCGGGGTAGTCCGGGTAGAGTTCGGCGATTTGCTCGGGGGTGAGCATCGCCAGCAGCAGGGCGCGGTCGATTTCTTCATCCATGTTGCCGCGCAGGTCCCAGGCCATGGCTTTGGCCCAGGTGAGGGTGTGGAGGGGTGTCCACGGTTCGGGTTCGTAGCCCGGGTTGAGCAGGTTGAGGAACAGGTACTCCAGCGCGAGCTGGGTGCCCTTGCGGCCGGCCATGTAGGCGTTCACGCCTTCGGCGTAGGCTTCCAGGCTGGCGCGGGTGGTGGGGTCGAGGGCGGCCAGTTCCTGGCGAGCGACGCGTTCCCAGCCGAGAGTGCGCAGGAAGGTGTCGGTGCTGATGGTGTTCTTGCCCATCAGTTCCGAGAGGCGGCCGGCGCTGGTGTGGCGCTGGAAGTCCATCTGCCAGAAGCGGTCCTGGGCGTGGACGAAGCCCTGGGCCATGAACAGGTCATGCTCGTTGCTGGCGTAGATGTGGGGCACGCCGTTGGCATCCCGGTAGATATCCACGGGGGCGAGCAGGCCGGGCAGTTGGAGTGTGCCGTCCACCTGCGGGTAAGGGGCCTGGCGTACCTGGCGGAACCAGACCGTGCCGATGACGAGCAGTGCCAGTAGTACTCCCCCGGAGATGATGAGAACGCGCCGTAGTTTTGGGGACATGGGTTTTTATACCTCTTCTCCTATCCGATTTCACGGAATTATACAGGAGGACGGGGGATGAGGGTGAGGGGGGAAGGGGGGCGGGATGCTAAGCCGCAGCGGGCTGAAGCCCGCTGTC
>JANJTX010000116.1 GCA_024710875.1 Anaerolineales bacterium
CCGTGCAGGCTGTTGAAGCCAAAGGAACGGCTCAGGAAGTAGGTGGGGCTTTTGCTGGAACAACCGATGCCGGAGAACTTGATGACATCCTCGGGGACGATGTTCAGCTCATAGGCCATGGCGATGACCTGGTTGGCAATCGAGTTATGGCCGCAGCCGGCGCACAGGGTCGTCGGGGCGCCGCGATAGTCGTTCTTGGCGAGGCCAACGGCGTTGGCGCCGCGCACGCCGGTTTCAGGGGTGTCAGTCATGGCTATTTCTCCTCGGCGGCGATGCTCTCGGCCACAAAGCGGGCGCTCAAGGGCAGGCCGTCATTCTTGGGGATGGAAATCAACTTCTTGGCCAGATCGGGGTAGGCCATCTGCAGCAGGCCGTGGAGCTGGCCGTCGCGGTTCATCTCGATGACATAGACGCGCTTGTTGTCCTCAATGAACTTGCGCACCTCGTTGGTGAAGGGCATGGCGCGCAGGCGCAGGTAATTGGTCTTGAGGGGCTTCTTGCCTTCCAGCAGGCGGTCGCGGCCTTCAATAATGGCCGGGTCGGTGGAGCCAAAGGCGAGGATGCCGATGGAGGCGTCTTTGGCCTTCTTGATGACTGGCTTGGGCATGTACTTGACGGCGGTCTTGAATTTGCGCGCCAGGCGGGCCATGTTGCGTTCCCAGTCGTCGGCTTTTTCGGTGTAGCGGCCGTACTCGTCGTGGCCGGTGCCGCGGGCGAAATAGGCGCTGCGGGGGTGCTTGTTGCCGGGCAGGGTGCGGTAGGTGATGCCGTCCTTGTCTACATCCAGGTAACGGCCCCAGGGCTGCTTGTGGGACCATTTTTCAAGGTCTTTTTCCCACAGGACTTTGCCGCGGTCCATTTCGGTATCCGGGTATTCGAAGGGTTCGGTCATCCACTGGTTCATGCCCAGGTCGAGGTCGCTCAAAACGAAGACGGGGGTCTGGAGGCGTTCGGCGATGTCAAAGGCTTTCCAGCCGAATTCAAAGCACTCGGTGGCCGAGCCGGGCAGCAGGATGATGTTTTCGGTATCGCCGTGGCCGAGGGAGTGCACCATGCTCAGGTCGCCCTGGCTGGTGCGGGTGGGCAGGCCGGTGCTGGGGCCCATGCGCTGCACATCCCAGATGACGACGGGGACTTCGGCGTAGTAGGCCAGGCCGGTGAACTCGGTCATGAGGCTGATGCCGGGGCCGGAGGTGCTGGTCATGGCGCGCAGGCCGCCCCAGCCCGCCCCGACGGCCATACCAGCGGCGGCCAGTTCATCTTCGGCCTGGACGATGGCATACGAGCGTTCGTTCGGGTTCTCGGGGTCGTCGCGCAGGTCGCTGATGTAGGCGCTCACGCCTTCGGCGAGGCTGGAGGCGGGGGTGATGGGATACCAAGAGAGGAATTGCACGCCGCCATAGATGGAGCCGAGGGCAGCGGCGGTGTTGCCTTCGGCCATTATCAGGCCTTCGGTCTTGTTCATCGGCTTGACCATGTAGGGGTCAGCCTTGGTGAGGTTCTCACGGGCGTACGCGGCGGCGGCTTCAATCACGCCGAGGTTGAGGGCGATGGGCTTCTCGCGGCCGTCGAAGTGAAAATCGAGGGCGGCGCGGATTTTGTCCATGTCAATGTCCATCATCTCGGCCAGCACGCCGACATAGGCCATGTTGGCGACATAGTCGCGCAGGGCGGCCGGGGCGCCAGATTCTTTGGCAAGGCGCTTGGCGGGCACGGGGTAAATGGCGATGTCGTCGCGGTCCATGGCGAACTTGAGGTCATCGGCATAGTAGAAGGCGCCGCCGGGCACGACCTTGCGGAAGTCTTCTACAAAGGTATCGGCATTCATGGCGACCACGATTTCATGCGTTTCGCGGCGGGCGATGTAGCCTTCCTTGCTGGCGCGGATGGTGTACCAGGTGGGCAGGCCCTGAATGTTGGAAGGGAACAGGTTCTTGCCGGATACCGGGATGCCCATGCGGAAGAGGGCGCGCAGCAGGGTGACGTTGGAGGTCTGGCTGCCGGAGCCGTTCTTGGTGGCGACGGTCATCGAAAAGTCGTTGACAATCGGTTTGGGTTTGGCGGTTTTGGCCGCAACCGCTTTGCGGGTTTTGGGGGATGCAGTGGTCAATTCAGTCTCCTTTAAATGAGTGCGAATGTTATGGGGCAGGACGGCGGTAGATGAGGTCCATGTGTTCAATCAGCAGGGCGTGGCCGTCTTCAAACCGCCCTTCGGCAATGCAGGCGACAATCTGGCGGTGGTAGTTCCAGACTTCTTCAAGGTAGGCGAGGCCTTCGTGGCGGTCGAGGCCGACTTTTTCGTAGGCATCCCAATAGGCTTCGAGTAAGCCAATGACGAAGGGGTTATCAATGTGGCGGAAGATGGTGAGGTGCAGCTGACGGTGCTCGGCGTGCGGGCGGCGGATGGGCTCGGCTTTGAGTTTTTCCTGGGCGCGCCCCAGCAGATTCTGGAGAGTGTCCAAGTCTTCGGCGGTCAGTTTGCCGACGGCCTCGTACCAGAAATCGGCTTCGAGGTGTTTGCGTAAGTTGGAAAAATCGTCGAAGTATTTGCGGTCGCAGGCGATGGCGTAGTTGAGGCTTTCCTGGACGGCGGGGGTGAAAGAATAAGGCAGGCGGCGGATGCCGGTTTTGGGGCGCACTTCAACCAGGCCGAGGGCGCGGGCGACGCCGAGTTGCTCGCGCAGGGTGGCGATGGAGATGTCGTGTTCGGCGCTCAGTTCGGTGAGGGCCGGGATACGCTCGGGGTCGTCCGGAGTGTGGCCGTTGGCGCCATTGGCGGCGTGGCCGTTGGCCGGTGCGCCGTGCGTCAGTTGAGCGAGGTATTCGAGGAGTTCAAATTGGGGGCCGCGCCGAGGCATAAGTCTGTCCAATCGAGGGGTATTTTGCCTATTAAACAGATGAATAGGATTAATAGAAGTATAAACCCGCGTCGCGGGGGTGTCAAGGAAATTGGGGGTGGAATGGGGCAATGCGTCAATAAGTCAATGGGTCAACGAGGAAACAAGGTCGCGTCGAGGATGGCGGGACGGTCTGTTGTAGAGGCGAGGCATGCCTCGCCCCTACAGAAACCTATTATGGTATCTCCACGCGGCGGGCGATCTGTGACTGCGCAGCGGGCTGAAGCCCGCTGTCTGATTAGCGTATCTCGACCAGCACAGCGGTGACGACGCGGCGGGCGGCGTACTCGCCCGTGCGGGCGTCAAAACCCTCGCAGGTGATGAGGGTCAGGATGTCGTAGTCGGAGTGGGCAAAGGCGGTGCGGGTATCGGTCGGGCGCAGACTATCGGTGGTGCGGACTTCGTAGACATAGGTCTGCCCGAAGGCGGCGATTTCAATCGTGTCGCCGTGTTGCAGGTCGGCGAGGTTCGCGAACGGGCCGGGGTTGTTGTTGGCATCCCACACATGCGCCGTTATCACGGTATTGCCGGCCCAGGTCGGGAAGGCGGTGCCGTACAGGTAACCGGCCTGCTGACCGAGCCAGGTCACGTCCCAGCCGTCCGGCCCCTGCGGCACGCCGACAATCGCCGTTTCCACGCCGAGGCGCGGGATAGAGAGTATCAGGTCGGTACTGGCGTAGGCCCGGTCGGCGGGTTGGGCGGGCAATTGCGTCACCACCCCCGGCGCGAAGCCGGTGGCGGGCATCTGGGCCGCGGCGATCACGCCACCGGTTCCACCGGTTACAGCCGCCCCACCGCCCGCGGCTGCGATATTCACTGTGAAGTCCACGGTCACGTCCGCCCCGCCGTTAATGGCGTTCAGCGCCAAATCAACAATGGAAGTTGTACCGCAGACATGCAGGCGGTAAGTGCCGTTGGGCAGCGGTGCGGCCAGCGTGACGGTAGCGGTGAAGGTGCCGTTGTCGTAAGTTATGCCGGTGACCGTTACCTGGGTATCATCGGCCACCACGCCGCCAGCGCAGTCCAATGTGTCAAAGGCGGCGTTGGTTCCGGCTTCAACCAGCAGGTAGTTGTCCGGGTTGGTCACGTCGTCGGCGTCGCTATCACCGACCGGGTCGTTGACATCTTCGCTGAAGACCACGTCAAAACTGCTCAATTCAGTGGTGATTTCAAGCGCAAGGGTGGTGGAAGAGACATCCGGGGCGGTCACATCCGAAAGTCCGTACTGCGCGATGCGGTCGGCATCCGCATCCCCGCCGGCATTGCTGAAATAATCGCCGGCATACAGCGTGCCGCTATCCATGAGCAAGGCTAGCACGCTATCACTCAGCCCAGTGCCGGCCCCGCCCAGCGAGGACCACGCCCCGCCCTCGAATTTGGCAATCCGGTCGGCATTCGTATCCCCGCCGGCATCTGTGAATCCGCCGCCAGCGTATAGTGTGCCGCCATCCATGAGCAACGCAATTGGGGGGGCGCTCAACTCGGTGCCAGCCCCGCCCAGCGAAGACCACGCCCCGCCCTCAAATTTGGCGATGTAGTCGGCATCGGCATCGCCACCAGCATTGGTAAAGACCCCACCGGCGTACAGGGTGCCGCCATCCAGAGCCATAGAATAGACGTAGTTATTCAGCCCGGTGCCAGCCCCGTCCAGCGAGGACCACGCCCCGCCCTCGAATTTGGCGATGTAGTCGGCATCGGCATCCCCACCGGCATTGGTGAAATTCCCGCCGGCGTACAGCGTGCCGCCATCCATCAGCAACCTACCCACGGAGTTATTCAGCCCGGTACCGGCCCCGCCCAGCGAGGACCACGCCCCGCCCTCGAATTTGGCGATGCGGTCGGCATCCGCATCCCCACCGGCATCGGTAAATTGCCCACCGGCATACAGCGTGCCGCCATCCATGAGCAGGGCATACACAGTGTTATTCAGACCCGTGCCGGCCCCGCCCAGCGAGGACCACGCCCCACCTTCGAATTTGGCGATGCGGTCGGCATCCGCATCCCCACCGGCATCGGTAAATCGCCCACCAGCATACAGCGTGCCGCCAACCATGAGCAAAGCAAACACGTAGCTATCCAGTCCCGTGCCGGCCCCGCCCAGTGAGGTCCACGTCCCGCCCTCGAACTTGGCGATGCGGTCAGCATCCGGGTCGCCCCCGGCATTGGTGAAATTTCCGCCGGCGTACAGCGTGCCGCCGTCCACTAGGATTGAAAAGACCTCGCCATTCAAGCCTGTGCCGGGGCCGCCCAGCGAGGACCACGCCCCGAGGGTGGCCGCGGCCGGCGCTTCAGCGGGCGCAAACACCGCGCCGCGCAGTGGGTCGAGCATCACATCCCAGCCGGTAAGGTCAAGACTGCCGGAAAAGTCCTCCGGAAGATTCAGCGTGCCATCGGCGTTGAGATAGGGTTCAGGGGAAATTGGGGCTTCAGCCCTGGCCGGCGAACCAGGTATGACGAAACTACCCAATAACAGGGCTGCCGCCAGGCCTAGCCGCATTAAATTACCCATCTTCAGCCTCCTTAAATTGATATTCCCACGC
>JANJTX010000122.1 GCA_024710875.1 Anaerolineales bacterium
CTGGCGGTGGTGCACACCTGCCCGCCAGAGAAGAAGACCGCCTGCGCCACCCATGCCCCGCTCACATAGCGGTAGATGACCGGGCTGGTCAGTTTGCCGGGGTCAAAGCAGGCCGTGTAGCCGCCGCTGGCCGGGTTGCCATCTGCATCCACCACCCGCACATACAACGTGGCTTTCGTCCCGGCCGGCAGGCTGCCTTTGGCGCCTTTGGGCAGGTTGGCGCTGATGCTGCAAGAACCGGCGCAGGTGCCGGGGTTGTAATACAGCGTGCCATTTTTCCCGCCGCCGAGGCGGGCGCTGCCGGTGCCATCATCGCTGAAGCCATTGCCGGTCTTGCCATAACCCGGCGTGCGCGCCGGGGCGCCGCTGCCCCCGCCGCCCGTGCTGGTTGGCGCGCCGCCTTCACAGGCAAAGGTCATAACGAAATGAGATTTGTCAGTTTCGTAGCGGTACACCGTGGTGGCCGGGCAGTCGCCAAATTCCGTGTGGGTTACCGTGCAGGTCACCAGATCCGGGTCGGTATCATCAAACTCGCCGCCAATCAGCCAGCAACCGTCCGCGTTGTCGCCCTTCTCGGGCCAAATCCCCTTACAAGTGGTCCCGTCCAGGTGGCCATCAACGTAATCCAGGTAAAGGATAGAACCCGACGCGCAATAACCTGACACAAGCGGGTTGCCAGCCGGGTAGGTGCAGTAGCCGGTCTCCGCGCTTAGGCTGCCGGAACTCCAACTGCCGCCGCCGCTTTCACACACCTCCTGGGCGGTAACCGCGGCTGTGCCGGGGCTGGCGGCAATAACCACCAGCAGCACCAGTAGAACCTGCGCGACGACCAATAATTTCACCAGCAAAGATTTTTTCATCAGGATTTCCTCTCCATCCGGGTGTAAATAACACAATATTTCCTGATACAGGATACCCATTTCTGCTACACCCTGCATCCCCACCCTGTTGATTTATTGTGGAACTTTGTTTAAGCCGCAGTTAAACAAAAAACAGGACATTGTGTCCTGTTCTTTGAGCCGTAAAATTGGGCGTGGCTTGCTGAATTATCCGTTCTGGTTGGTTAGTACAGCGCGAACGCCCCGCTGCCGTTGGCGCTGGTGCAGATTTGCCCGCCGGAGAAGAACACGGCCTGCTCTACCCACGCCCCGCCCAGATAGCGGTAAATTGTGCCGCCTTCATTGGCATCATAAGCAAAGCAAATCGAGTAGCTGCCGTTGGCCGGGTCGCCGTTCTCGTCCACCACTCGCACGTACAGATGGTCCTGCACATCCTCGGGCAGGGAATTCTGGGCATTGCCGGGCAGGCCGGGGTGGATGGTGATTTTGCCCGTGCAACTGCCGGCATCATAATTCACCGAACCCCAGCGTCCGCCGCTGCCGTTAAAACCAATTGTCCCCGCATCCTCGGTGTCTTCGCAATGCCGCCGCCCCAGCGGGTTGGCGACCGTCTTGGAGGTTGTCTCTACCACCGGCGCAACGTACATGCCGCAGCCGATTACCCCTTCAATTCCATCGCCCCAGGTTTCGGAAGTCATCAGCAAGTCATCATCGCATTCCTCATCCGCAAACGGGTGGCCGATTTCATACCAGCAGATGCCCCAACTATCCGGCTCGGCCGGGTCGGGCTCCCAGATGCCGCCATTGGAATCGCAAAAAGCGGCGTTGGTGAATACTCCTGCTCCGGCCGGGCTGGCGCTGCCAAAGACCATCGCCGCCACCAGCAAAAGGTACATACTGAACTTAATCGTTTGCTTACTCATCCTGCATTCTCCTTGTGTGTCATTTGGGTGAGAGTGCCCATCCCTGCTAAATAGTATAGAGCAAAAAACATCAATTTGTGAGTCGTTGGCGCAACCACTTAGGGGTCGCGCCCGGGGTGGTATAATAGCGCCGTTTTTGCAACTCATTGGCCGTCATCGGGGGGGCGCGGTCAAAATCCACTTAGAGATGGATGTATGAAACTTCACGAATATCAATCCAAACAAATTTTTGCACAGTATGGCGTCCCGGTTCCCAAAGGGCGCGTCGCCAGCACCCCGGCCGAAGCCCGCCAGATTGCCCAGGAACTGGGCGGCCGGGTGGTCATCAAGTCCCAGGTGCTGGTGGGTGGGCGCGGCAAGGCCGGCGGTATCAAGCTCGCCAAGGATGCCGAAGAAGCCGAAAAGCTGGCTGGCGACATCCTCACCATGACCATCAAGGGCCTGCCGGTGCGCAAGGTGCTGGTGGACCCGGCCGCTGAAATCAAAACCGAGATTTATCTCGGCATCACCAACGACCGTGCTGCCCGTCGCCCGGTGCTGATGGGCTCGGCTGCGGGCGGGGTGGACATTGAAGAAGTCGCCGCCACCACCCCCGAAAAAATCATCAAAGTCCACATTGACCCGCTGATGGGCTTGCAGGACTACCAGATTCTGGATATGGCCCTCGGCATTGAGCTGCCCAAGGAATTGTGGGGTGAGTTCAATACCGTCTGTCAGGGCCTGTGGCGCGCCTACAAAGAGAGCGATGCCACTCTGGCCGAAATCAACCCGCTGGCGATCCTCGGCGACGGCCACCTGGCCGCCCTGGATGGCAAAATGATCCTGGACGAAAATGCCCTCTACCGCCACCCTGAACTGGCCGAAAAGCGCGACCTGGACGTGGAAGCCGAGAGCGAAATCGAAGCCAACAAATACGGCCTGACCTACATCAAGCTGGAAGGCGAAATCGGCTGCATGGTTAACGGCGCTGGCCTTGCCATGGCCACGATGGACATCATCAAGCACTTTGGCGGCGAGCCGGCCAACTTCCTCGATATAGGCGGCGGCGCTACGGCCGAGAAAGTCTCGGCCGCCATTCGCATCATCCTCAAAGACCCGAATGTCAAAGCCGTGCTGTTCAATATCTTTGGCGGCATCACGCGGGGTGATGTCGTCGCCGAGGGCATCCTGACCGCTCTGGATGAAGTCAAGCCCAGCGTGCCGCTGGTCGTGCGCCTGGCGGGCACCAATGCCGCCGAAGGCCGCGCCATGCTGGCCGGGGCCAACATGATCACTGCCGAAACGCTGGCCGAAGCCGCCCAGAAAGCGGTGGCCGCCGCCAAGGGAGAATTGAAATGAGTATCCTGGTAGATAAGAACACCCGCCTCGTCGTACAGGGCGTAACCGGCCGCGAAGGCTTGTTCCATACCGAACAGATGGTCAACTATGGCACACAGGTCGTCGCCGGAACCCGCCCCGGCAAGGGCGGCGAGTGGGTGCTGGATGGCAAAGTGCCGGTCTTTGACTCAGTCAAGGTCGCGGTCGAAGCCACCGGCGCCAACACCAGCATCATCTTTGTGCCTGCCAAAGGCGCCAAAGATGCCATGCTGGAAGCCGCCGATTCGGGCGTTGAGTTTGTCGTGTGCCTCACCGAGCATGTGCCGGTGCAGGACATGATGATTGTGCGCTCCTACTACGACCAGAAAGGCATTCGCCTGCTTGGCCCTAACTGCCCCGGCCTGCTCACCCCCGGCGAAGCCAAGGTCGGCATCATCCCCGGCGATATCGCCATCCCCGGGGATGTCGGCGTGGTCTCACGCTCTGGCACGCTCACCTATGAGGTCCTCTACGCCCTCAAAGAGCGTGGCATGGGTGCCAGCACCTGTGTGGGCATTGGCGGCGACCCGGTCAATGGCACCAACTTCATTGACTGCCTGCGCATGTTTGAAGAAGACGACCAGACCGACCGGGTGGTGATGATTGGCGAAATCGGTGGCACGGATGAAGAAAAGGCCGCCGAGTTCATCAACAAACACATGACCAAGCCGGTCGTCAGCTTCATTGCCGGCAAGACCGCCCCGCCCGGAAAACGCATGGGCCACGCTGGCGCGATTGTGGAGGGCGGCGAAGGCACCGCCGCCGAGAAGGTCAAAGCCCTCGAGAAGGCCGGCGTGCGCGTGGCCGATCACCCCGAGCAAATTGCTGAAATGCTGGCCGGTTAAGAAGTTGGCCGTAAACGATTAGAATTTTCAGTGTGCCCGAACGGCCAACTAATTAGAGTAGTCATCCAGTATCTGCGAGGGCGCACAGGCTGAATTCAAAGAAAAATTTGCTAAAAAATTTTCGGAAGACTGCTTAGGTTAGCTCACTGGAAAAAAAAGAAAACCGCCCCAACTTAACCTGGTTGGGGCGGTACTTGTTTTTGGAACTCTCAGTACTCACTCATCGCGGGATGCCCGACTTTTCGTATCTTCATCGATTGGCTGGGGGGTTACCTCGTCCAGTTTGCCGGTCGATTCGCGGGTTTGCGCAGCGATGGAGGCGCTATCCAGCACAAACATCAACGGGATGCCAGCCAGCGAAATCAGGTCGCCGGAGTACATCCGCACCCGGCGGATGGGCTTGTTGTTCAGGAGCGTACCACCGGTGGAGTCCTTATCCTCCAGAATATACATCCCATCGTCGTGTTGAATTTCGGCATGAAAGCGCGAAACCCCGGGATCGTTGATCACCACATCGTTTTCCAGCAGGCGGCCAATGGTGGTAACTGATTTTTGCAATGGAATAATCTGCGCATTCAATAACAGGTAAGCGCCAGCAGAAGGTTTTGTCTTTATATCCATACTTCTTCCCACCTCGCAGTCAGACAAGCTATGTGAATTCTACTACAAGCGCATTTTTGGGTGTGTAGAAATACCTTGCGAAAATGACAGGTTCACCAGGTTGCCAGGCCAGCACCCGTGGCAGTAAAACGGGCAGGTCTTCCACCAGCGGCAGGCTCGCAAGGTCTTGCGGCGCAACCCATTCCAGCGCGCCTTCCGGGCCGGCCTGGGGCTCGCCGGCGGCGGCCGTGCCAGAGAACACGTACATCCCGATCCCGGTTGGTTGGCCGGTATCAATCATCACGATGGCTGCCAGGTGAGCATCGGTCAGTTCCAGCCCGGTTTCTTCCAGAAATTCACGCCGGGCGGCCGCCAGCACGCTCTCCCCGGCTTCCACATGCCCGCCCACGCCATTGTACTGGTTGGCCCACAGCCGTTTGGTCGGCGCGCCTTTCAGCAGCAGCACCGCTTCGCCGCGCCGTGCAAACACCAGCACACGCGGGATGATAGAGTAGCGTTCCGGGAAAACGCCCTGGTCCTGCACCGGCATCAGTCCGCCAGGTCGGAGGTATCTTCCTGTTCGGTTACGCCGGCGGCCTTCAGGTAGCCCGCCAAATCCGGCGCGATGGCCGGAGCGGTCACCTGCGCTTCCACATACTTGCGCGTGTCTTTGATGTTCAGGCGGGTGAACAGCATATCGAAGTTCTTTTCCCACGCCGCGGCGATTTTGGCCTTGTCGGCTTCCGGCAGGTCCCAGGTCTGTTTTTTGAAGGGGCCAATCACATTCTTGCGGGTTTTGTAATAGAACTGCTCGTTGGTCTGGCCGTCCTTCTTTTCGCTGGCATGCTTTTCCTCCATATACGCGTACATCTCATCCAGCAAAGACTGGGGCGCCAGGTCAAAGAAAATGTTCTGGAAATTGGTTGCCAGGTGCACTTCGCAGGCTTCGGATTCAACGAACTTGCCAAAGGCTTCCTGGGGCAGGGTCGAGGCCCCATGCTGCACTGCCCCCGCCATGCCGTATTCCTGGCGCGCAATCTGGCTTAAGGCTTTCAGCGTATCAAAATCCACGCTCACTTCGGCAATCGAGCCATCTGGCAGCACCACGCCGCCGTGTGAGGTGCCGGTCTGAATGCTGATTTTGCTCAAGCCCTCTGCTCCGGGGGCGATCTTCGCCAGCTCGGCGTTGTAGCCTTCGGTGTAGGCCCGCAGTTCGGGCTCATTGGAGTTGTGGCCGCCGACCTCGCCGATTTCGCCGCCGACCGAGACGGTGACGCCCGCCGGTTCAATCGAACGAATGTAGGCCGTCATCTCGGCCGAGAGGCGGCTGTTGAGCGCCTGCTGTTCCGGCACACTCGGCTGGTCCATATCCACCAGCGTGGAGGTGTCCACATCAATGTTGTAAAAGCCCGCTGCAATCGCTTCGGCGGTCAGGTCGCGCACCGTCTGCACTTCGGTGGCCGCATCCGCTTTGTAGCGCGCCGCCGAAATCTGGAAATGGTCGCCCTGAATGAAGACCGGGCCGCGCCAGCCTTCGGCAATTGCCGCCGCCAGCACGCTGGCGCTGTACTCCGAGGGGCGTTGCTGCGTATAGCCAATTTCTGAACGGGCGATTTCAAACAGCATCGCTCCGGCGTTCAGGCGCGCCGCGCTGCGGAAAATGGCGCGGGCGGCTTCATAGGTCATAATGCGCAAGTTCATGGCGGGCACGGTAAAGGTTGGGGGCACCGCGCCGCGACCGCGCGCCATATACAGGTCCTGAATGCTGGCCGGGTAAATCCCCAGCGAGAGGGCCGTATTGCGAATCAGCCAGCGCGCCAGCGCGGCCGTCTTCCCGCTCTCCACTGCCGCCGCCCGCGCCAGCGCCCCGATGTTGGCCCGCAGCGTGGCCTCGTCGGTGACATGCACATGCTCTTCGTGGATGTGCACACTGTGTTTGACCAGCCCTTCAAGGGCTTCAAAATCCTGTACGTTCATCGTATACCTCACACGCACTCTAACTATTTTGGGGTTGGCAGTATTTTACCAGCCGCGTTGCACTAAGCCCGATAAGCTGACTCGTTCAACAAGGAAGATACCCGGTTGGGAAGCATTGTTGATAGCGGGCAAGCAAGTCAGGGGAGTATCCAGCCATCAGAGTTTGTAGTTCCATAGTTATCATTCCTGGGCCTAATTACCAACAAGTTGGGAAATTCCCTGCATTTCCCCAGCGAAAGTTCGAGAAAGCAGACCCTCCCTCTCTTCCCATAGTGTTGGAATACCAACATCCCTGAAGCGTCGGGCAACCATACCACCTCACCACTAGCATAGTAAGGAAGGGCATAGCTAAGTTGGCGCTGCGAACGGGTGTGATAAACCAATAGCGAGTCCAGATTTACTACCGCAAAGCTTGTTCCATCCGGAGAATAAATAGCGGGGTGTTGAAAATCCCCCAACTCCTGATGAATTTCCATCTGGCCGTCTGCGTAGATCCAGTAATAATCTCCTTCGGAATACACGACAAATGCCCCAATTGAATCATCAAAGTGCGGTGAAATAATCGGTGCATCCCAAGTGACCTTCGTAACTTCTTGAGAATTCAGGTCATATAAGTAGGCTCCGGAATTCCCTCTTCCCGGGCAACTATCCCCGATTACATCATTAGGATTGGGAGAGGAGATTATCAAGGCGGTTTGCTGTGAGCTGTCATACACTATCTCGTCATAGGAATGTGTCCAGAGATAGTCGCTTTCACCGGAGGCCAAGTTAACACTCCGCAATCCGTAGCGCCCACACCACCACAACTCTGTATCAAATAGTGCCATATCAGGTCCCAGCCATCCAATTAAATGCTCCCACCCATATTCTATTCCTGTAAATAAGGGAGTGTTTGTGCCTGTTAGCAAATCCACGGTCCAATAAACCCAATCGCTATACCCACTTCCGCTCGTTTCAAAATTTATGCTGGAAACCCCTGCATAGAGAATTGCTTCACCAGTTGGCAACCAGTAAGGCAATACGGCAAATGTGTTGCCGGCACTTAATTGACGAAGTGAATTGGTTTGCAAATCAAATAGGTATAAATCGCTGTCATTCTTGCCGAAAATCCCCGCGAATATCAATTGGTTTCCATCTGCTGACCACGACCAATTTTTACTCTCTAAAAGCACCCCCCGGCTATCGTTATTTCTTCGAAAATTATCCAACGGGTATTCCGCGCTATCAAGCTCAACCGCTTCAAACTCCATTACCAGGCTTAGTGCCATTGAAGGCAGTTCAAGCACTTCAAGGCGATCTGCGAGTTGGATGTAATGGCCGACGTCTTCATAACGGGTTATTGCCAGCCTTCCTCCCGTGGGCGCCGGTTGAACTTTAAGAACTTCATGAAATCTTCGCCATCCAAGGGTAGAGGGATCGAGAATCCATAATTCGCCGCGTAGGGTAGTGAAATACCACGGACCGCTTTCTGATAGTTGCCCCGCGCCCATGACAGGCGTGGGGGATGGCCAGCTCGTTGGTCTGATTGTTGGGGATGGACGCGGTGTGTTTGGAGGGGTCTTGGTCGGAGTCGAAGTAACTTGACTGGTTGCGAGGTCAGACGCGAGTGCGCTAGCAGGAGGGGTAGATATCGGCAAGTTGGAAACAGGTGAATCAAATGTGCATGCCGCTAAGCCTAAGATTAAAATAGCTATTGTTGCTTGTATTTTATTCATTAGACTTCCCTCCATGCGCTAATTCTCAATTAGCATTTGCCTAAGGGATGTTTTGTTGTAACCATGATACCCTACCCACCCGTCAGCAGGGTGCGGGCAAAGCGCGCCAGCGTAAGGGGCTGGCCGGTGAGCAGATGCTGGGCGCGGAACAGCCGTGCGGTTGCCAGTACCACCAGCACGCCCGTAATCAGCATCCCGATCGCCGCCACAACTGGCTGCCACAGCGGGATGCCGCCAATCGCCAGCCGCGTAACCATCAGGATCGGTGCGGTAAAGGGAAACAAACTCAAGCTCACCGCCAGCCCGCTCATTGGCTTATCCAGCACCAGACTGAGCAGCACCAGCCCCAGAATGAGGGGCGATAGGATAACGAATGTGAGCGAACTGGCATCCCGCAGGTTCGGCACCAGCGCCCCTACCGCCGCCATCAACCCGCCGTACAGCAGGTAACCCAGCACAAAGAACATCACCGTCCAGCCTACCAGCCCCAGCGGCAGCTCAAACCCCGCCATCACCGGCGAAGTCCGGCCCGAGAGCCGCAGCAGCACGCTGGAAATCGTCAGATACATCCCGGTCTGGGCCAAACTTGCCAGCCCCAGCCCGGCCATTTTGCCAATCAGCAACTGGCGCGGCGGGATCGAGAGCAGCAGCACTTCCAGCGTGCGGTTGCTCTTCTCGCGCCCCAGGCTGCCCAGTAGCAGGCTCGCCGAAGTAACGATAAAAAGATACAACAGCACCGTCAGCCCGTACGGAATCCAGAAGGTCAGGGGGTCTTCGGTATCCGGCGCATCCGGCGTGAGCGAAATGCGCTCCACCGCCAGCGGCTGGTTCAGCCGCGCTGCCAGGTCTTCGTCCCCGCCCACCAGGTTCACCTCCAGCGTCCACTGCATCCAGCCCCCGCCAAACGAAGAGGCCGGGTTGACCTCCGGGCTGATGGCCGTCAGCCGGCCGCCTTCAATCAGGTCGGGGGGGACGAGGTACACGGTAGCAATTTCGCCTGCGTGCAAGGCTTGCCGGGCGCTGGCTTCATCCGGGTAGCGCAGCAGTTGCCCCTCCGGCACGGAGGCCGGCAACACGCTGACCAGATTGGCTGGGTCCACAAAGCCTTCCGGCAACGGCGAGGTGGGGGAAGTGACCAGCAGGTTAAGGGTCTCGCCGCTGGATTCGCTCACCTGCGTAAAGGCGGTAAACAAAAGAAAACCGACCAGCGGGATGCCAAAGGTGACAAAGAGGAAAGAACGCCGGGTGAAAATATAGACCAGTTCGTAGCGCAGCACCTGCCAGATGTGTTTCATGCGCTCCTCCGGGTGAACAGCTCGCGCAGTTTCAGTCGTTTTTCAAAACGCAGCAGCCCCAGTTCCAGCGCCCGCGCCGCCAGCCAGAAGCCTGCCAGCGCCGCCAGCGTCAGGCCCGCGCTGGTTGCCGCAATTTGCCAGATGGGCACCGCCGTAATCGCCCAGCGAATAGGCATCAGGGTTGGGGCCGTAATCGGGAACATGCTCAACGCAATCGCCAGCGGGCTGTTGGGGTTGGAGAGGATATAGGCAAACAGATAAAAAGACATGGACATCGGCAGGGTAATCAGGGCGGCAAACTGCTGGCCTTCCGAAGTTTCGGTTACCGCCGCGCCGATGGCGGTCAGCAGCGCCACCACCATCACATAGGCGGGCACAAAAATCGCTGCCATAAAGAGCAGGGTGGTGGGCGCCAGCGTCAGCGTTTCGGGCAATTCCACCCCCGCCAGCGGCAGCCCCAGCAGCAGGGCCGCCAGCGCAAACGCCAGCCACACCGCGATTTGCAGCGCCGAAACGCCAATCAGCCCCAGGATTTTGCCGGAAATGAACACGCCGCTCGGTATGCTGGTGGTCAGGTACTCAATTGTGCGGTTTTCTTTTTCCTCGGCCACAATCGCAATGAAATAGCCCGCCGCTGAAAACACCACAAACAGGAATACAAAAGAGGTCAGCGCCGGCAGTACCGTATCCAGCAGTTTTTCCGGCGAGAAACTACGCTCGTTGTCTGGCGTGGTGGCTGAAAGGTTGATGCCCTCCATGGCCCGCGCCGCCCGCTCTGGCGGCAGTTGCAGCAGCAGGTTGGCGAGCGTGAGGTCGCGGAAATAGCGGGTGGCATTGTCGCCCGGCTCGTCGAAGTAAACCAATTGCACCGCTGGGTCGTGGGCGAAGTTTTCGGGCAGCACATAATAGGCCTGAATTTCTTCGGCCTCCAGCGCCGCTCGGGCTTCGGTTTCCGTTTCAAAGCGCAGGATGTCCACCCGCTCGCGCTCGTCTTCTTCCGGCAGGGGTAGGTCCAACTGCAATTGGCGCGCCGGGTCCACCACCCCCAGCGGAGTTTCATTGCTGTCAATGGCAATCATCAGGGCAATTAACCCGACCATCGTCAGCAGCATCAGCGGCAGGCTCAACAATGAAAACAGATAGCGTTTGCGGAAGACATGCCGGGTGAATTCATGCCGCGCAATAACCCAGCGGCGATTCATCGGTCTTTGCCTCCGGAGACCACTTCAATAAATATCTCATCCAGCGAGGGCACCGCGATTTCAAACTGCTCTACCAGCACCTGCTGCTTAAGCAGGTCGGCCAGCACCTGCTGGGGCGTGTGGCCCTCAGCCAGCGCCAGATGGGTCGTGCCATTCTGAGCCGTGCGCTCCACCACGCCCGGCAGGTCGGGCAGGGGGCCCCCGGTGCGCACATTGACCGCATGCCCGCTGAATTGCCGCCGGATGTCTGCCAGTTTGCCGTACAGCACCCCGGCGCCCTTGTTCACCAGCAAAATCCGGTCGCACATTTCTTCCACCTGGTGCATCTGGTGGGTGCACATGATGATGGTCACCCCCTTCTGCGCCAGTTCCTTGAGGATGTTCTTGACCATCTGGGTGTTCACCGGGTCCAGCCCGGAGAACGGTTCGTCCACAATCAGCAGTTCCGGCTCATGCACCAGAGTGGTAATCAGCTGGGCTTTCTGCTGCATGCCCTTGCTCAAATCCTTGACCTTTTTGCGGCGGTGCTCGGCCAGGTCAAAGCGTTCCAGCCAGCCCTGTGTGCGGCGTTTGGCTTCACTGCCGGAAAGTCCCTTGATTTCAGCCAGGTAGTACAGCACGCGCTCCAGCGTTTGGTCCTGGTATAGCCCGCGTTCTTCCGGCATGTAGCCAATGCGGTCCTTGTTTTCATTCGTCAGCGGCCCGCCGAACACCGCTACCCGCCCGCTTTCGGGCTTAAAAATATCCAGTACGACCCGGATGGTGGTGGTCTTGCCAGCTCCGTTGGGCCCCAGCAACCCGAAGATCTCGCCCGGATGCACTTCAAAGGACACCGCGTCCACCGCCACCTGTGCCCCAAATGTTTTACGAATGTTTTCTACATCTACCGTTGCCATTCATTTCCCTTTCCCGTATGAGAAGCCATTTTACCCCGACCGACCCGCTGCCGATACCATAGAAAGTAACCTGCCCGCAACCGGCGGGTTCTGCTATCGTATAGAGTATGCATTTGCCGCGCCCTGTTCTTGCGCAGGGGCACTTCATGTATAATGAAAGCGGCATCGTTGGCCTGTGCAAACGGGCCTATTCAACAGAATTGTTGAGGAGGAACACCCATGAGTGACCTGATGGAACAAGTAACCGGCGACCAGGACCCGCTGAAAAAACTGCTGAGCAAAATCCCCGGTTTTGACGGCTTTATGGAGCGCCAGAACCGCCGCGCCGCGGATGCCCTGCTGCGCGAGACCATCCGTCTGCAATTTCACGAGCAGTGGAAGCGCGTCAGCGAACTCCAGCAGGAGTTTGCC
Source organism: Anaerolineales bacterium (assembly GCA_024710875.1). Classification (GTDB taxonomy): domain Bacteria; phylum Chloroflexota; class Anaerolineae; order Anaerolineales; family UBA11579; genus SCUK01. Next base: position 12,060 of record JANJTX010000122.1, read on the forward strand.
AACGCCGGCGAACTGATGTACCTGGATGACCTGGAAACCGCCGCCACCAAGATTCAAACCTTCATTGACAAAGTGGATGGCGCCTCGCGCGGCTATTCCTCCTTCTTTGATGCCATCAAAATCAACGAAGAAGAACTCGCCAAAATCTATGAATTTGATGCCGCCCTGCTGGATATGGCCGATGGCGTGAGCAGCGCCATCAGCAACATCCACGCCTCGATGGGCACGGATGGCCTGCCGGCGGCCGTGCGCCACCTGGTTTCCCTGTCACGCGACCTGGTCAGCACCTTTGACCAGCGCGATGAAGTCGTCAAGGCGATTCAATAGCCTGCCGCCCGAACTACGAGGAGCATAAATCATGGCCCGAATTTTTGATGTAATCGAATACCCGAATGAAATGCGCGAGGAGATCGTCCACCGCTTCCCCGAAAGCGGCTCGGGCGACTTCCGCATCGGCTCCCAGGTCATTGTCCGTGAAAGCCAGCGGGCGGTCTTCTTCCGTGACGGCCAGGCTCTGGACGTGTTCTCGGCCGGCCGCCACACGATTGCCACCGCCAATATCCCCAAACTGGTGGATATCATCGGCAAGGCCTTCAATGACCGCACGCCGTTCACCGCCGAGGTCTACTACGTCTCCATGCGCGAGTTCCTTGACCGCAAGTGGGGTACACCCCAGCCGATCCCGATGCAGACCCCCGGCATTGGCCTGGGCTGGCTGCTCTTGCAGGGCTTTGGCGTGTACTCCTATGAGGTCAAGGACCCCCAGCAATTCGTCACCCAGGTGGTCGGCCAGCAGGGCGCCTACCGCACCGAAGATATCGAAAATGACCTCAAGAGCCGCCTGCTGCGCAGTCTGAGCGACATGCTCGGCGAGATGAAGGGCAAGTACAGCACGGTGCAGGACATCCTTGCCATGCAGGAAGAGTTGAGCGCCGGCGTGCGCGCCAAAGTGCAGGATGACTTTGAAGCCCGCGGCCTGCAACTCAAGTCCTTTGTGATTGCCAACCTCTCGCCCTCCAAGACCAGCGCCGAAGACCTGCGCTCCATGGGCCTGCTGGATATGGCGACCTACACCCAGCTCCAGGCCGCTGACGCGATGCGCGACGCCGCCCAGAACGAAGGTGGCGGCGCTGGACTCACGGCTGGCATTGGCGCCGGCCTTGGTATTGGTCAGGTGATGGGCCAGGCTCTGCAGGGCGGGGTGATGGGCGGCCAACAGCAGGGGCAGGCTGCCGGTGCGGCCGCTGCCACGCCGGACATCATGACCCCCTCCGAAGCCGCGGCCTTGCTCAAGGTCTCCGAAGAAGATGTGATTGCCGCCCTCGAAGCCGGCGACCTCAAAGGCAAGAAGCTCGGCAGCGCCTGGCGCATTAGCAAGGAAGCGCTGGACGCTTTCCTGAAGGGTTAACATCAGTTGCCGAGGTACGAGTAAAGCGTAATGAGGGCCGCCCAACCGGGCGGCCCTTTTCTTTTATTGACCATAGCGGCCCCCCTCGTTTGAGATTTTTTGTCATTCCGAGCGCCAGCGAGGAATCCAGACCAACCTTGATTAAGATGAAGATGGCTGGAAATAGCACTTTTTGTGCACTGACTATTTATTCAACCGCTGGCCGTACACTTCTTCCAGATAATGTGCATATCCGTAGGGGTGCTCCACCAGCGCGCCGTCCTTCAATTCAACCACCCGCCGCGCCACCCGGTCCAGAAAATAGCGGTCATGCGAAATAATCAGCACCGTACCCTCGAACTCATCCAGGGCGTTTTCCAGCGCCTCCGCCGAGCGGATATCCAGATTGTTGGTCGGCTCGTCCAGCAGCAGGCAGTTCGCCCCGGAGAGCATCAGCAATGCCAGTTGCAGCCGGCTGCGCTCACCGCCTGAAAGGTCGCGCACCCAGCCGCGCGCCTGCTCGTAACTGAACAGGAACTTGCCCAGAAAGGCCACTGCCGCCTCTTCGCTTAACGCCTTGGCATAGCGGATGGTATCAATCAGCGTGCGGTTGTAGTCCAGGCTTTCATGCTCCTGGGTGTAATGCCCGAACTTCACGCTTGGCCCCACTTTAATCTCGCCCGCGTCCCCGACTTCCTGCTCTAGCAACAACCGGAACAATACTGACTTGCCCGCCCCGTTCGGCCCCACCAGGCTCACACGCTCGCCGTGCCACACCAGCAGGTCCAGTCCCTGCAATACCGGCTGGCCATCAAACCCCTTATTCACGCCAGTCAGTTCCAGCACCTTGTTGCTGCCGCGCCAGCCGCCCAGGTCCAGTTGCATCGCCGTCCGCTCCAGCACCGGCCGGTCAATCTCGTCAATCCGTTCAATCCGTTTCAGGATGCTCTTGCCGCGCTTGATGAGGTCTTCATTGTCATAGACGCGCCCCCAGGTTAGCAAACGGTCGGCGGCCTGCTGCAGGCGGTTGATTTCCTTTTGCTGCACTTCAAACATGTGTTGCTGGCGTTGCAGGCGAATTTCCTTGTCGTAGGCGTATTCGGAGTAATTGCCCTTGAAGGTCGTCAGCCGCCCGTCTTCCAACTCGGCGATTTCATCCACCACCAGATCCAGCAGGTAGCGGTCATGCGAAACGATCACCACCCCGCCTTTAAACCCGCGAATGAATTTCTCTAAGAAGGCTTTGCCGTTCAGGTCAAGGTGGTTGTCGGGTTCATCCAATAGCAACAGAGTTGGCTGTGTGATAAGCAGCTTGGCCAGCCCGGCCAG
>JANJTX010000085.1 GCA_024710875.1 Anaerolineales bacterium
TTCGCCCGGCTGGCGCTGGTGGGTGGGCTGTCTGTTTTTCGCCTTTGGCATCTTTCATCTCTTTGCCTTGTTCGCAACGGAATGGGGGGAATTAAATGGCACGCGTTCCTGGCCGGGGCCGTTCCCGGTATTTTCAGAGGAACAGATTGCCCCGCTGGTCATACTGATGGGCACCTTTCTGCTCTCGGCCAACGCGGCTTCGGTGGTGTCGCTGATCCTGCGTTACCGCCGCGCCGAACTGGAAGAACGCGCCCAGATTCGCTGGCTGATGTTCGTGTTTGCCATGTTCTTTTTCGTGTACCTGATTACCTTCTTTCTGCCGGACGATTCGCGCTCGCTGTGGCTGGTGGATATCCTGCTGGTGGCCAGCATTCTGGGCATCCCGCTTTCGATTGGCTTTGCGGTGCTGCGCTACCGACTGTACAACATTGACATCACCATCAACCGCACGCTGGTGATTGCGGCCATGACTGTGATGCTCGCCATCCCGTTTGCGGCGGCGTTCTTTGGTCTGCGCGCTGTGCTGGGCGGCTTGCTCGGCGGCCCGCAGGATACGGTAGCAGTGGCGGCCAGTACGCTGGTGGCCGGCCTGTTGTACAGCCCCGCCCACCGCCGGGCGCGCGACCTGATTGACCGCCGCCTGTACCGGCTGCGCTTCAACCTGCTGGAACTGGATGCGAGCCAGAAAGGGCCGGACACGGGGGCGCGCGGCCACCACACCGGCCAGACGCTGGGCAAATACAAATTACACGACCTGCTCGGCAAGGGCGGCATGGGCGAGGTTTACCGCGCCACCCAGAATGGCGATACGCTGGCAGTAAAAATCCTGCCTGGTGCCGCCGCCGACCTGCCGGAGCACCTCGCCCGTTTCAGCCGCGAGGCGCGCCTGACCTTGAGCCTGACCCACCCCAACATCGTGCGCATGCTGGATTATGGCGAAGACAACGGCACGGCCTTTATGGCGATGGAGTACGTGGAGGGCGAGGACCTCGCGGGCCACCTGCGGGCGAAAGGCGCGCTGGGGCTGGACGCCGCCCGGCCGATAGTGCAGCAGGTGGCGGCGGCGCTGGACTACGCCCACGCGGCCGGCTTCATCCACCGCGACATCAAGCCCAGCAACATCATGTTGCGGCGCACGCCGGAGGGCGGCACGCAGGCGGTGCTGATGGACTTCGGGGTGGCCAAGGTCAAGGAGTCGCGCAGCATGCTGACCGGCACGGGGATGGTGGGCACGATTGACTACATGGCCCCCGAACAGATTCGCGAATCTACGGCGGTGGATGGCCGGGCGGATGTGTATGCCCTCGGGCTGGTGGCCTACGAGCTGCTGACCGGGCAGCCGGCCTTCAAGGGCGGGCCGGCGCAGGTGATGTTCATGCATTTGCAGCAACCGCCGCCCGACCCGCGCGTCCTGTTGCCCACCTTGCCGGAAGCGGCCGCCGAAGCGATTCTGCGCGCCCTGGCCAAGGAACCGGCGGCGCGTTTTGACACCGCCGGCGAGTTCGCCGCGGCTCTGGGCTAGAGCGGCCTTACTTCGGCAGCAGCGTTTCCATTTGCTTATAGATAAATTTAGCCGCCCGTTCCGGGTGGAGGCGGGTGATGAAGTTGAGGAATTTGGAGTCGCGGCCCACAAACACCTGATAGCGATTCTTTTCCATGCCGTTAATGATTTGTTCGGCGGCGGCGGTGGGCGGCAGCGGCTGGATGGCGCGCATCTCGGCCGCCGCTTCGGCGCCGGGCATTTGCTTCAGGCCGGAATTGGAGGCGATGTTCGTGCCAATCGCGCCGGGGAAGACCACCGTCACGCGCACGTGGGTGTTCAGCAGTTCGGAGTTCAACCCTTCGGTGAAGAGTTTGACCGCCGCTTTGGATGCGCCGTAGATGGTCTGGCCTGGCACGGGCAGGAAGCCGCCCATGCTGGAGACATTGACGATATGCGCCTGCGGCCGTTGCAGCAGGTGAGGCAGGAAGGCTTTGGTCATATAGAGCAGGCCGTAGAAATTGACATTCATCACGCGCTCGATATCGGCGTAGTCCAGGTCGTTAATGCGCACAAAGGGCTGGATGATGCCGGCGTTGTTGATGAGGCCATCCACCGCCCCGTGGGCGGCGATTACCTGCTGGGGCAGGGCGGCCACGGCCTCCCGGTCAGTGATGTTGACGACATGGGTGGAGAGGTGGATTTTCTTCTCGCCGGCCAGGTCGGCGGTTTCGCGCAGGGCGGCTTCGTTCATGTCCACGGCCGCCACGCGCGCCCCGCGCTGCAAGAGGGCCAGGACGAGCTCGCGGCCGATGCCATTGCCGCCGCCAGTAACGACGATGATTTTTTCATTCACTTTCATGGGGAGTACTCCTTGCGTTGGTGGGAACCGGCGGGTACAAGCCTCCGGTTCAGCGGTGGTAGGAGAGCGACTCTATTGTAGTCCTTCGAGCGGGTTAAAACAAACCGGCCGGGCGTTGTGGCCCAGCCGGTTGAATTGAATCGGTTGGCTGTCAGCCGCCGAGGGCGAAAGCGCCATCCCCGCTGGCGGCGGTGCAGGCCTGCCCGCCGGAGAAGGTGATGGTCTGTGCCACCCACGCCCCGCTGACATAGCGGTAGATGACCGGGTTGGCGATGCCGGACACATCAAAGCACACGGTGTAGCTGCCGGTGCCGCCTTCGGCCAGCCGGACGTAGAGCGTGGCAACGGCATCATCCGGCAGGCTGTTGGCCGCCCCACCCGGCAGGCTGGGGGTGAACACACATCCGGCGGCGCAGGTGCCACCATCGTAATAAAACGAGCCGTTCTTGTTGCCGCCCAGGTGCGAACTGCCCGCTTCGTCGGTTACTATCTTGCCACCGAACTTGCCGTAGCCCGGGTTGCCCCCGCTCCGGCCGCTGCCGCCGCCGCCGCCCGCCGCACATACAAAGGTTGTGGTCTTGAATGTACCGTCCGCGATACTGTAAGTGCCAAAGTAGACAGTGGTACCGGGGCAATCGCCAAAGAAGTCGTGGGGGATGGTACAGGTGGCGGTGGTGGCATCCCCGGAAAACTCGCCGCGCCATAGCGAGCATAAAAGATCAGTAAATTCAAAGGAAACATAGGTTAAGCCCGCGCAAAAGTCGGATATCTCAGTATCCCCAGCATAAATTTCGACCAACATATCGCCTGGGCCGCCACATTCATTGATCGAGAAGGGATGGTCATAAGGGTAATAACAATTCCCATTGGAAGGATCCCCGCTCGCATAGATGCCGCCGTTGCCTTCGCAAATTTCCTGGGCGGTGGCGCCCGCCTGGGTGGGTGAAGCCGTCAGGCTGACCAGCAGGATGGCAATCAACAGAATCCAGCCGACTTTGGGGTAGGTTCTGGGGTGCATATTCTCCTCCTTGTGAGTAGTGTGTTGAAGATGAAACCGTTGAAAAATTTTACCGATTCTGGATGGCAAAAGCAACCCTTAGGTATTGAGCACTCGGCTGCTAAATGCGCCCCAGCAGGCGCAGGGCGTAATCCTGCGGCCAGGTCTGCACGCCGAGGCCGTTGAGCATCGCCAGCATCTGGGCGCGGTGGTCCATACCGTGCAGGAGGACGTGCTGCAACACGCGCCAGACCCGGAACGGTTCTTCGCCCGCCATGAGTTCGTCCAGCCGTTCATCGGTAAGAGTCGTCAGATAGCCGCGCTGCTTTTCTTCTACGGCATCCCAATGGGCGCGGATTTTGGGGCGCGTGCCGAAATACACCGGGTTGGCGAAGCCGGGCAGTTCCTCGCCCCGCAGGCCGCTAAACCAGCGTTCATCAATGTTCATGACATGCACACACTGATTGCGAATCGACCCCACCGAGTAGGGCAGCTTTTGCAGGAACAGCTCTTTGCTTAACGGCATCACCAGCTCATCCCAAATTTTGCGGTTAAGCGAAAAATGGTACTCGTACAGTTCGCGGAAATGGTCAGCAGTCATGGCACGCTCCTTAAAATAGATGCGCTATTGTAGCGTGAGAATCCGGCCGCGGCGGGTATCCGTTGTACAATGAAGGCATGACAAGCCACGACTTACGCTACCTGCAGGTCGGCCTGGCCGAGTTGCAGTCTTACCTGCTTTCGGATGAATTGTTCTGGCCGGTGAATGCCAGCAGCGAGGTCGGCGAGCCGCCCTACCCGAAACTGACGCCTGCCAATTTGCTGTATTACCGGGCGCGGCTGGCCGCCCGCCCGCATGAAAATGTGGCCGGTCGGGCCGAGGTGGAAGCCGGACTGGACGCGCTGATTACCCAATGGCGCAGCCATTGGAAGGCCAAACTGGGGCGCGAGTTTTCCTCGCGTTTGCGTCAGTGGCTACACTACGTCAATGAAGTGCATGAGAAGCCCCAAACCCAGGCCCCGTTTTACGCCACCGAAGTGCGCCTGCGGGCTCTGCTGGGCTTGCTGGAGGCCGCCCTCGGCAAGGACCTGCCGCCCGAGGCCAGCCTGCTGGCCGCCGCCGATAGCCGCCTGCGAACGCATTTTGAGCCCGGGCCGTTTGTGTGGGAGGCCGAGCTACAGGCCGCCTTTCCGCAACCGGCGTACTGGTTCTTGTATGGGGGTTTGAAGGAGAAGGACGAGTAGGGGAAATAATCCTGCCTCACCCCCCTCGGCCCCCTCTCCATCGTCATAGAGAGGGGGAGATGAGTGAAGCGACTGTGAAAAAACCTCCCGGAGGTTCGAAACCTCCGGGAGGTTGATGCTTAAAGAAAAGGAAGAGCAGGGCAGATTTTGTAGGGGCGAAGCATGCTTCGCCCCTGGCAGAAACGCCCACAAGGGGCTAGACTACGGCTCTCACATTCATTGGGCGCATTCAATTCAACCGGCCTTGCAACCCCTCGGTGGGTGACGGGGCGGCCAGCAGCATGTTCAGCACCGTGATTTCCTTGCGATACAGCAACAGCGCTTTGCCCATAAACTCCCCGGCCGATTCGCATTCCAGCAGGGCCTGTTTTTCATGGGCTTCACTCTGGACCAGGAAGGCCGCCATATACGCCAGTTCCATCGGTTCCAGCGGCAACGGGCTGACCTCGGATTGCAGAATCTCGGCCTGGGCCAGCATTTGAAGGTATTGCTGAACTTTGGGGCGCAGGGCCTCGTGGGCGGGTTGCAGGCTGGCGGGGTCATCGTCCAGCGAGGGCAGGAACTCCACATCGCCCAGCAGATAGCCATCCGGGTGCTCGCCGAGCGAAAGGATGTTGAAACGCTCCTCGCCGACAGTCAGGATGTTCAGGCGGCCGTCCGGCAGGCGTTCCACCCGTAGGATGCGAGCGGTGGTGCCGATGCGGCAGGGGTCGGCCAGCGGGGCGCCGGCCTCCTGGCCCTGCTGGATGAGTACCACGCCAAAGGGCTTGCGGGTTTGCAGGCAGGCGTTGACCATGTGCTGGTAGCGCGGCTCAAAGATGTGTAGGTTGAGCGGCATGCCGGGGAAGAGTACGGTATTCAGGGGGAACAGCGGTAGTTCGAGCATCGCGCCCAAAAGTGTAACATGCCGGGGGCGGGGTGCGGTCAGGCCAGTTCCGGGTTTTCTTTCAGGAAGACATCCAGGTCCAGGTCGCCGGGCGAGCGGTCCAGGCCGGTGAGGATGGCGGCCGCCTCGCTGCGGTGCTGCTGGCTGTGCAGCAGCACATGCAGGATGGTCTGCCAGACTTTCAGACCGCTGTGCGGTTCAGTACCATAGCCCTGACTCAACTGGGTTTCATCCAACCCGGCGGCATAGGCCAGCCAGGCGTCGCGTTCCTGCGCCCAGCGCGCTTGCAGGGCAGCGGCATCTGCGAAGTCCTCCGGTTGCAGCAGTTCATCGCCGGGCAAGGCTTGCAGGATGCAGCGCCAACCGAACTCCGCATCCAGAGCGTGAACAAGAATAGTGCGCAGGTCGCGCCAGCCGGGGTCAGGCTGGACGGGGCGGGTGAATTCCTCGGCGGTCAGGCTTTCGCATTGCGCCAAAATACGCGCCGTCGCCCAGAAGTTGTGTTGCAGCAGGGTGAGGATTTCAGCAGATTGCATAGCGACAGGCTCCGGGTGGCATTTCGGCTCAATAGTACCGCAGAGTGGGTTTTGAGTCTTGCAAAGTGGGGCAGAATGGGCTAGAATGGGGGTACTCGTGGGCTAAAGTGGCTCAAAGTGGGACGCCGGGCAACTGGCGTCTCGGCTGTTAAACGGAGGATGGAACAAATGTTCTTGGGGCAGTACCGGCACAACCTGGATGACAAAGGCCGCCTGACCGTGCCCGCTCGCTACCGCGAGCTGCTGGAGGCGGGCGCTTTTGTGTTGCAGGGCTTTGACCGCAACCTGATGGCCCTGACTGCCCCGGCCTTTGAAGCCATGATCCGCCAGGTCAACCAGATGAACATGGTCGACCCCCACACCCGCGAACTCAAACGCCTGCTGTTCTCCACCGCTGACCGCATCGAGCCGGACAAGAGCGGCCGCATCCTCCTGCCGCAGTTCCTGCGCGAACTGGCCGGGCTGGAGAGCGAAGCCGTGCTGGTGGGCGTGGGTGACTATTTCGAAATCTGGGCCCCGGCTACCTGGGAAGCCCAGTTTGCCCAACTGCAGGATGCAGATGCCAACGCCCAGCGTTTTGCCGGGCTGCAATTGAGCGCCGAAGAGGCATGAACGCCGAGCCGCATCTGCCGGTTCTTTACCATGAAGTACTGGCTGCCCTCGTGCAGCCGCACGTCCAGCGCTTCGCCGACCTGACGGTCGGGGCGGGTGGGCATGCCTGGGGCCTGCTGGAGGCGGCCCCAGCCGCCCACCTGCTCGGGCTGGACGTGGACCCGCAGGCGCTCGCCCTGGCAACCGCCCGGCTGGCCGAGTACGGCGAGCGGGCCACGCTGGTGCAGGCCTCGTACACCAGCCTGACCCAGCAACTGGCAGCCCTTGGCTGGGAGCGCGTGGACGGGCTGGCGCTCGACCTGGGCGCCTCCTCGATGCAGTTTGACACGCCCGAACGCGGCTTCTCCTTCTTAAATGAAGCCCCGCTGGACATGCGGTTCGACCCAAACAATCCGCTGACGGCCGCCGACATCCTGAACGAGTGGCCGGAAGAAGAACTGGCGGCGATTTTGTACGAGTACGGCGAGGAACGTTTCTCCCGCCGCATCGCCCAGCGGATTGTGGAAGCCCGGCCGCTGACCACCACCAGCCAACTGGCCGGGGTGGTGGCCCGGGCACTGCGGGCGCCGCGCCACGGCCAGCGCATTCACCCGGCCACCCGTACCTTTCAGGCCCTGCGGATTGCGGTGAATGACGAGCTGGGCAGTATTCGCCAGGTGTTACCGCAGATGCTGGCGGCCCTGGCTCCCGGCGGGCGCATGGCGGTGATTTCCTTTCATTCGCTGGAAGATCGGCTGGTCAAACAGTTTATGCGCCAGCACAGCCAGCCCGGACCGGCCGGGGAACCCCCGGCGCTGGAATTGCTGCAACGTAAACCGTTGATCGCCGGCGAAGACGAAATGCAAACCAACCCGCGGGCACGCAGCGCCAAACTGCGGGTGGCACAGAAAAACCAGTACTGACGCGGCGCGCTGGAACAGAACTTGCAGGACGAGAGATACTATGGCTAACGGAATCGCTCTCA
>JANJTX010000088.1 GCA_024710875.1 Anaerolineales bacterium
GGCGATAACCAGAATAGCATCGCCCGGGCCGAGGGCGGCAAGGTTGCTGCCGGCCGAGAGGCCGAGCTGGGCGGTGAGGTCGCCACCCGCCATGCGGCTATCCAGCAGAGCTTTGCCGCCGCTGGCTTTGGCCAGACCGGCGAGGTTGTAGAAATCTTCGTTGGCGAGGCGACCACCCGCCAGGGCAACCAGGCCTTTGCCGGCGCTCTGGAATTGCTCGGCGACGAGGGCGAGGGCTTTCTCCCAGGTGGTGGCGACCAGCTTGCCATCCTTGCGGACCAGCGGCTGGGTGAGGCGGCCCTCGTCTTTGGCGGCGTAATGGTGGGCAAAGCGGCCCTTGTCACACAGCCAGATTTCGTTGACTTCTTCGTTCTGGCGGGGCATGACGCGCTTGACGACCATCTCGCCGCCGGATTTGGCTTCGCGGCGGGTGTTGAGGGTGGTGTTGCAGCCGACCGGGCAATGGGTACACAGGCTGCCGGAGGCTTGCAGTTCCCACGGGCGGGCGCCAAAGCGGAAATCGCTGGTGGTGAGAGCGCCAACCGGACAGATATCGGTGGTGTTACCGGACCAGATCGAGTCAAAGCCGGGGTCAGAGTAGGTGACAATCTGGAGGGCGCGGCCGCGGGCTTCAAAGCCAATGACCGGGTCATCGGCGATTTCGTCCTGGAAGCGGGTGCAGCGGGCGCACTGGATACAACGCTCGCGGTCAAGGAAAATCATTTCGCCGAGCGGGACGTGCTTGGCGAGTTTGATTTTTTCGTCAAAGATGAAGCGGCTGTCGCTGCTGCCGTGGGCCATCGTGAGGTTTTGCAGGGGGCATTCGCCGCCCTTGTCGCAAATCGGGCAGTCCAGCGGGTGCGAGGTCAGCAGGAACTCGACCACATCCTGGCGGGCCTTCTGAACTTTCTCGGTGTAGCCGACCACGACCATGCCTTCGGCGACTTCCACGGTGCAGCCGGTCTGGAGGGCGCGGCCAAAATTGATAACCGGGTTGCCCTGCTTGTCAGTTTCGATTTTGCCAGTTTCGCGGTTGACGGCCGGCATCCCGATGTCCACGAGGCACATGCGGCACATGCCGACCGGTTTCATCTTGGGGTGGTAGCAGAAGACCGGGATGTCAATGCCAGCCTTCTTGGCGGCATCCACCACCAGCGTGCCTTTGGCGGCCTGCACCGGCACGTTATCAATGGTGAGATTGACGAGGGTGGTCTCGGTGTTGGTTTTGACGGCGTCAGTCATGCGTCACCTTCAGTTCACCGGCGACGGTCTTGGCCCCGGCCTTGAGTTTGAAGTCTTTGGGGAAGCGCTCAATGGAGGAGACGACCGCTTCGGTGGCGAACTCGCCGAGGGCGCACAGGCATTTGCCCTTCATGTTCATCGCCACATCCTTGAGCAGGTCCACATCCTTTTGCTCGGCTTCGCCGTGCAGCAGGCGGTGGGTGATGTTCTGCATCCAGTAGGTACCTTCACGGCAGGGGGTGCATTTGCCGCAGGATTCATGCTTGAAGAAGTGGACGGTCTTATCCACCAGCCATTTGAGGTCAACGGTTTCATCAATGACGATGATGGAGGCCGAGCCCAACTGGGCGCCGAGGCTGGGCACGCTTTCATAATCCATCGGGGTGGCGAGAGCCTGGTCGTTGGCGACGATGAGGGACGAGGACGCGCCAGCCGACATGATGGCCTTGATTTTGCCGCCATCCAGAATGCCGCCGCCGTGCTGCATGATGAGCTCGCCGTAGGTCGTGCCGAGCGGGAGTTCATAGTTGCCGGGTTTGGCGACGCGGCCGGAGAGGCTGAAGATTTTGGTACCGGGGCTTTTCTCGGTGCCGAAGGAGCGATACCACTTGGCGCCCTTTTCAATAATCAGGGGCACATTAGCGAGGGTCTCGACATTGTTGACGATGGTGGGCTTGCCGTACAGACCAAACGAAGGCGGGAAGGGCGGGCGCAGACGCGGCTGGCCGAGCTTGCCTTCCAGCGATTCAAGCAGAGCGGTTTCTTCGCCGCAGATGTAAGCGCCAGCGCCGAGGTGAGTGTAGAGTTCCAGTTCGTAGTCCTTGCCGAACAGCTTCTTGCCCAGGTGCTTCTCTTTGCGCAGGCGAGCAATTTGCTTGTCCAGCTCGGCAGCCAACTGCCAGAATTCGCCGCGCAGGTAGATGTAGGCGCGGTTGGCGTTGACGGCGTAGGCGGTAAGCATCACCCCTTCCAGAAACTGGTAGGGGTTCTTTTCCATGATTTCGCGGTCTTTGAAGGTGCCGGGTTCGGATTCATCGGCATTGACGACCACATAGTGCGGCCAGTTGTTCTTGTCAATGAAGCGCCACTTGAGGCCGGTGGGGAAACCCGCCCCGCCGCGGCCGCGCAGGCCGGAGTCGAAGACTTCGTTGACCACGGCTTCGGGGGCCATTTTGGTGACGGCCTGCTTCCAGGCTTTGAAGCCGCCATCCTTGACGTAGCCTTCATAGGTGCTGAGGGCCGGGTTGTCGCGGTGGCGCAGGAGGATGTGGGAGCCTTTGACGGTGCTCATTTATTCTTCGCCTCCGCCTTGCGCCATTTTTCCACCAGCGCCACGGCGCTCTCGACGGTTTGATTTTCGTGATAGGTGATATTTTCGTAATCCTGCACCTGGAACATGGGGGCATTATCGCAGGCGGCCAGGCACATCACGGCTTCGACGGTCACGAGGCCATCGGCGGTGGTGCCACCGACTTCAATGCCGAGGTTCTCGCACACGCCCTGCAGAAAGGCATCCGCCCCGCGCATGGCGCAGGGCAGGTCGTTGCAGACCTGCATGCGGTTCTTGCCGGCGGGCGCATCATGATAGAGGGTGTAGAAGCCGACAATCGAGGCGACCTCGGTGGGGGTGGTGCCGATGATTTCAGCGATGTCGGCCAGGTCCTGACGGCTGACATGGCCGCCTTCGCGCTGGGCGACGTAGAGCAAGGGCATGACGGCCGAGCGTTTCTGGTCGTCCGGGTATTTGGCGAGAATGGCCTGAATGTCGCGGCCGTATTTGGTTTGCAGGGCGTTCACCGGTCTACGTCTCCCAATACGATGTCAATGCTGCCGATGATGGCGACCAGGTCGGCGACGTAATGGCCTTCCGAGAGCCAGGGCAGGGCTTGCAGGTTGGTGAAAGAGGGGGTGCGGAAGTGGACGCGGTAGGGCTTGGGGCCGCCATCGCCTTCCAGGTACACGCCCAGTTCGCCACGCGGTGACTCGGTTGGCACATAGACCGCGGCTTTGGGGGCCTCGAAGCCTTCGGTCCACAGTTTGAAGTGGTGGATGACGGCTTCCATGCTGTGGCCGAGTTCCGAGCGCGGCGGTGGCACGAATTTGCGGTTGCTGCTGCGCACCGGGCCGTAGGGCAGGCGGTCCATCGCCTGCTGAATAATCTTGATTGATTCGCGCAGTTCGCGCATGCGCACGAGGTAGCGGGCATAGACATCGCCGGCTTCTTCGACCGGGATGTCAAAGTCGTAGGTTTCGTAGCCACAATAAGGAAAGACTTTGCGGATGTCGTAATTCACGCCGGAGCCGCGCAGGGTGCCGCCGGTGAGACCCCACTCCAGGGCTTTGTCTTTGGGGAGGATGCCGATGCCGACCGTGCGGTCAATAAATATCGGGTTTTTGGTGAGCAGGGCTTCGTATTCATCAATGCGCTTGGGGAAGATTTTGAGGAAGCCGCGCACGGCGTCTTCAAACTCCACCGGCGTGTCGCGCCACAGGCCGCCGGGGCGGAAGTAGGTGGTCATCATGCGCTGGCCGGAGCACATTTCGAGGATATCGAGGATCATCTCGCGCTCGCGGAAGCAGTACAGGAAGATGGACATGGCGGCCAGGTCAAGGCCGTGGGTGCCCAGCCAGACGAGGTGCGAGGCGATGCGCTGCAACTCGACGATGATGACGCGCAGCATCTCGGCGCGGGGCGGGACATCCAACCCGACCAGCTTTTCAATCGCCATGACGTAGGCGAGGTTGTTGCCGGTGGTGTTCAGGTAGTCCAGCCGGTCGGTCATCACTTCGGCCTTGAGGTAGGTCTTGGCCTCCATGTTCTTCTCGATGCCGGTATGCAGGAAACCGATATCCGGGATGCAACTGACGATGGTTTCGCCATCCAGTTCCAGCAGCAGGCGCAGAACGCCGTGGGTGCTGGGGTGCTGGGGGCCCATGTTCAGCAGCATCGTATCGCCTTCAAGCGCCCGGTCAGAGAGCAGGTGCTTGAGGTCGTTTACGGTGACTTCCATTACAGGTTGGAGGGTCATAAGCGTCTCGTCGGTGTTAAGGGGTCAGGCGGCGGGCGACGACTATTCCTTCGGCCGCGGCTTGCGCAGTTCGATTTCTTCGAAGTTGAAGCTGAACTCGACTTCTTCGTAGCCGAGGGGGTAGTCTTTGCGGAGGGGGTGGCCCTGCCAGTCAAACGGCATGAGGATGCGGCGCAGGTCGGGGTGGGTGCTGAAGCGGATGCCGAACATGTCAAACAGTTCGCGCTCGTACCAGTTGGCGTTGGGGTAGACCTCATGGATGCTGGGCATTTCGGGGTCGTTACCCGCCAGCGGGACGCGCACTTCCAGCCGCAGTTTTTTGCTGACCGAGGTGAACTGATAAACGACATGGTAGCGCGGCTCGGTCTGCGGCCAGTAGTCCACGGCGGTCTGGGAAGCCAGCATCTCGAACTTGTGCTTTTTCTTGAGGGCCGTGGCGACTTCCACGATGGCTTCGGGGGCGGCTGTCAGGCTGACCTGCCCGGCGTATTCGTGGGCGGGCAGGCCGAGTTCAGCGGCGATTTTTTCGAGCGTTTTGTTCATGGCGGGAACCCCAACCCTGACGGGTGAAAGTTAGGCGTAGTCCTTGAAGGTTTCGGTCTTGACCTTCTCGTGGAGGGTCATGATGCCGTGAATGAGGGCTTCCGGGCGGGGCGGGCAACCGCCGATGTAGACATCCACCGGGACGATTTCATCCACGCCCTGAACGATGGCATAGTTGTTGAAGACGCCGCCACAGGAGGCGCAGTCGCCCATCGCCACGACCCACTTGGGCTCGGGCATCTGATCATAGAGGCGGCGCAGGACGGGAGCCATCTTGCGCGAGACGCGGCCAGCCACAATCATCAGGTCGGCCTGGCGCGGGCTGGGGCGCATGAGTTCCATACCAAAACGGCTCATGTCGTAGTTGGCGGCCTGGGAGGACATCATTTCAATGGCGCAGCAGGCGAGGCCAAAGAGCATCGGCCACATGGCGCGGGTGCGCCCCCAGTTGACGGCATCTTCCAGGCGGGCGGTGATGACGCCCATATCGCCCAGTTTCTGCTCTATTCCCATTCGAGGGCTCCTTTTCTCCACGCGTAGGCGTAACCTACCAATAAGATGATGATGAAGACGGCCATTTCTGCCAGAATGAAAATGCCGAGGCCGTTTTCGTAAAATTCACGGAAGGCCACGGCCCAGGGCAGGAAGAAGATGACTTCGATATCAAAGAGGATGAAGAGAACGGCAATCAGGTAGAAGCGCACCGGCATCTGGCGGGTGCCGGGGCCGATGGCGCGCATGCCGGATTCGTAGGGTTCGGATTTGCGGGTGGTGCGGCTGCGCGGCCCCAGGAGGCTGCCGCCAACGACGGCAATCGCGGCGAAGGCGAAAGCCACCAGCAGCAGGATGAGGATCGGCCAATATTCTATGAGCAGATTTTCAGGCATGCGGCACCCGTTCGGTGGGATGGAATTGGGGCAAGCCAATTCGGGGCGCGCCCGGCTTTTCGGCGGGACACAGCCGATTTAGTATAACACCCGAAAGCATAGGTGTCAATTTTCACAAAGTCGGTCGTATTATCGGAGGATTGGGGGCTCACCCACTCGGAAAATCCATGAACAGGACTTCGGCGACCAGGCGAGGGTTGCTATTGGTGGCTTGCAGTAAGTCGGCGCTGTGAGCAACGCGCGCCGCCACCTGGCGCGCCCCGGCCAGCCCGAGGGCGGCGGCCCAGCTTTCGATTTCTTCGGCGCGGTCCGGGTTGGCGAGCGGGGCGGCGGCGCCCCCGGCGCGCAGCATCACATCCCGCCAATAGGAGAGCCACACTTCCAGCGCGCCGAGCAGGGCGGGCTTGTCTTTGCTCAGTCTCTCGACATAGGCAAAGCGGGCAACCACTCCGGCGGCCAGCAATTCGGCGAGGTCATCCAGCCAGGCGGCCCTCTGGGCGAGGGTTTCCGGCTGAGCGTGCAGGCGCAAGGCGGCGCCGGGACGGCCACCGGAGATGTGGGCGAGGAGGTCAGCCTGTTCCGCGG
>JANJTX010000100.1 GCA_024710875.1 Anaerolineales bacterium
AGGACGAAGTCATCCAACGCGGCGTGGGCGGCGGCCCAATTGAACGAGCCGACCAGCACACCGTACTGACCTTCGAGGGCATACGGGGCAGCGGCGGCAATCGTCAGGGTGTCGTTTATCCAGAATTGCAGAACGCCCTGCACACAATCGAGGCGCAGGCGGTTGGGGCGCGTCCCGAGCGCGAGCTGGGATGCCGCCTGCCAGGTTTCCATGCCTACAAAAATCTCGCCTCCGGGTGTTACCTGAAACAGGCCATAGTAGCCGGTGTTGGGGATAGCGGCGTAGAAGAAATCATCAGGCGACCGGTAGCCGCACACCAGGCCGACCAGGCCACTTTCATCCGAGGCGGCTTCGGCGGCAAAGCGGGCGGTGACTTCGAGGGTGAGGTCAGCGGCGGGTTCGGGGCGTACGCTCCAGAGCAGCGCGCCTTCTTCATAAATCAGGAAATGATATTCGCCTTCCAGATAGGCGTACTGGCCGTAGGGCGTGTTGAGCTGGTCCCAGCCGCTGGCCGGGTCGCTGAAATCGTCGCGGAAGTCGAAAGCCGGGGCGGCCGGTTCAGCGGAGGGCGGGGCGGCCTGGGCCGGCGCGGGCAGGGCCGGGTTGGGGCCGGGCAGCGTGCCGGCGCGGAAGGTGCGGACGCTGGCTTCAAAGTCCGGCAGGACGGCAGCGAACGCCTCGGCCGGGGCGCTGTAGGTGATGTGGTAGAAGGTATCGCCGAGGTGGAAGATGTAGAGCAGGGCCCGGCGCGGTGGGTTGGCGGCCGACTGGCTGATTTCAAGGCGGGCGGTCTGGGCGCCTTCGAGGGTGCCGGTCAGGGCGGCTTCTACCGTTTCAGTGGGTGGGTTGTTAGCGAGGACACGGTCCAAATGGGCGGGGAGGTCCACGCCGGGGAGAGTGAAGGCGGCCACCTGCACGGTGGTAAGGGCGGCCGGGGTCAGGGTACGCGCATCGGTGGCCCAGAGCAGGCCGCTGGCAGCGGCGGCTTCGAGGGCGAGGGCATCGGCTTCAAATTCGGGACCGTAGGCGCGCAGGCTGGCGGCGAGGGTGGCGGCTTCGGTGCGCGGGTCGCCGCCGGACCAAGCGGGCGGCAGAAAGAGCGAGACGCCCGAACCGTAGACCGGAACCCAGCCATCCGGCGGCTGGACGGGGGGCACGGCGGGGGTGGCCGTGGCGGCGGCTCTGGAGGTCAGGCCGGGCAGGGGGGCCGACTGGCAAGCAAGGGCGGCGAGGGTCAGCGCAGTAAATGCAAGCAGCAGGGTACGTTTCATCGCCTGGATTCTATCAGAGAGCGAGTTATTCGTATTTGAGGGCCTGAATGGGGACAAGAGTGGCGGCACGCAGGGCCGGATAGAGGCCGGAGAGCAGGCCGATGAGGGTAGCAAAGACGACGACGAAGATGGGTAACCAGGCCGGGGTGTAAACGGCCACGCTGGGCGGCGGCCCGCCCTGGCTGGCGGACTGGCCGGCAAGGTAGGCGAGGGCGAGGACATTGATGATTTGCCCGGCGGTCCAGCCGAAAAGCACGCCACCCAGGCCGCCCACAAGGCCGATGCCGGCGGCTTCGCCGAGAAAGATGCTCATGACATCCCGGTTGGTAGCGCCGATGGCTTTCATCAGGCCGATTTCGCGGGTGCGCTCCAGGATGGCCATGGTCATGGTGTTGGCGATGCCGATGGCAGCCACGAACAGGGCGATGGCCCCGACGCCGCCGAAGATGATTTGCAGAATCAAGTAAAAAGAGTTGATGCCTTCAACGAAGGATTGGGGCGTGTAAGCCTGATAGCCCATCTCGACGATGATGTTGGTGATGTCCAGCGTGGCGCGCGGGTCGGCGGCTTTCACGATGACCTGGTTGTAGCCATCTTTGTCGCGGTTGATGCGGCGGCCCAAAGCCCACTCATTCCACTTGGTGACTTCTTCTAACGGGAGGTAGATGGACCAGTCGGCTTCGCCGCGTGATTCTTCCAGCACGCCCACCACACGGGCCTGGATGGTTTTACGGGTTTCGGTGCCATCCTGATTCCAGCGAATAAGGACGATGCGAATAGTCTGGCCCATCAGGTCCGGAGGAGCGGGCGGCTCCTGGCCGGGGCGCAGACGCGGGTCATAGAAGTTGAGGGCGACCTGACTGCCAACGACGACAGTGGTTTTGGTGATTTCGGTGGTGCCGACACGGGCAGTGAGGCCAAGGTCGGTCAGGTTAGTGAGGCCGATGCCGATGACGCTGCCATAGCCTTCGAGACGGTCCATTTGCATCATCAGGCCGCCGTTGAAGTAATCGCGCGGGACGACGGCCGCCACGCCGGGAATGGCGGCGAAATCCTTGAGGGTCTGGTTGGTGATGAGGGTGGCGGTACTGCCGCCACCACCACCGCCACCGCCACCATAGGGACGGATATCGCCCTCGCTACCATAATTGGGGTAAACCTGAATCTGGGTCAGATCGCCGATGCCATAGAGCTGCTCGTTGGCGTTGCGCTGCAAGCCGATGGCGAGCGAGACCAGCACCAGCACGGCCGAGGTGCCAATGACGACGCCAAAGGCGGTAAGGCCAACGCGGGCCTTACGGCGGCCGAGGTTTTCAAATACCAGACGAACAAGGTCGAGAAATTTCATAGGATATCCGAGTAGGGGCTAGGGGGACTTGCCGCCGCCGCCACCCCCGCCACCGCCGTCAGGAGTGTCCGGGCGGGTGTAGGGCGATTCATAGCCGGAGTCAGTATCGGGAATACTGCTATCCAGCCCCAGCAGTCCGCGCAGGAAACGCCAGACACCCTGCCAGAAGCCGCCAGATTCTTCACCGCTTTCCACCGGAGGGGTCGGGTAGCCTTCGGGGGGTCCGTAGTAAGAGGGGGTCGGTTCCACCATGATTTCCATGGTGCGGGTGAGGCGCTGGGGGTCGTTGAAGTCGTCGGTATAGTCAATGGTGAAAGTCAGGGTCAGTGGGCCTTCGACATCCGGGTAGAGGATGGTATCCAGCGTGTAATAACCGCCGGGGTCGAGCGCGCCAATGAGGATGGCGTTGTTTTCAAGAAAGGCGCCGCCAGCAGTTACATTGAGATTGCCGAGGACTATCGTCTTGCGGCCCAGGTTGACAACCTGAATGGGCAGGAAATTGGCCTGTCCGGCAAAAAATGGCCCGGCGGGTTGGTAAAAGGAAACATCCAGATTGGGGGGCGAGTAGACCAGCAGAGTGATGACCTGATTATCCACCCGGGTTTCGTTGTTCTGGTCCTGGTAGACAAACGAAATCGGGAAGGAGTAGGCGCCCGGCTCCGTCGTGACATTGACGATGAGAGGCTGGGTGGCGGACACACTCTGCCCGGCGGGGACATTGCCGATAGCCTGAATATTGGATACGCCGAGGGGTGAAAACTTGGAGAAGTCGCCGCCGCTGACGGAGGGCTGGCCGCCTTCTTCCGAGGGTGGGCTGACAGCCGCGCCGCCAGCCACCAGAAGGACGGCGTTGGCGTTGGCCGCACCGACATTCTGCACCTCCAGTTGCAGGTCAAAGCGGGTGCCCGGAGCGAGGCTGTCGGGCTGGGCGGTATAGGCCACAACCACCAATTGCGGGCGAGTGGCGGCGGTGGGCGATGCGGTGGGCGCCGGGGGGCCGCTGTACACGGAAGTAGCGGTAGGCGGCACGCCCATGGCAATCACCACGGTGAAAGATTCGGTGTAGGTATTACCGCCCGTATCAGCATAGGAGATGGTGACGGGCATGGCGACCGGGGCTTCGCCGGTGAGGGCCGGGCTGGCGACCATGATCTGTTCCAACTCGCGGCTGGTATTGACATCCAGCGTGCCAAAGGAATACACGCCGCCGGCGCCACGCGGGAAGATTTCAGCATTGCCAATCGTGACAACGAGGTCCAGCGCCTGGTCGGTACCCAGATTCTTAAAGCGCATATAGAGATTAAATTCCTGGCCGGGGCGCACCGTATTGGGCTTCATGACATACTCGGCCAGCACGATAATCGGGCGACCAGCAGCATGCGCCAGCGGGGCCAGCAGGCCAGCCAGCAACAAGACAAGGATGAGAACAGAGCCAATGCGAACTTTCATGATTACTCCTGGTTGAGGGCCGCGCTTTCTGGTGGCGGCACAATTTTGCCATCCAACAAGTGAACCTGCTGGGTGGCGAATTTCAATAAACGGGTGTCATGGGTAACCATAACGACGGTAGCGCCTTCGCGCTGCAACTGGCCGAGCAATTCCATGATGCTCTCGCCACTGGCGGTATCCAGGTTGCCGGTGGGTTCATCGGCGAGGATGAGGCGGGGTTGATTGACGAGGGCGCGGGCGACGGCGACGCGCTGCTGCTGGCCGCCAGAAAGCTCGCCGGGTTTGTGGTGGGCGCGGTCACTCATCCCAACCCGGGTAAGCAGTTCCAGGGCGCGGTCTTTGCGCTGGCGGGCGGGGATGGCGGCAAACTGCATCGGGAAGGCCACATTTTCGAGAGCGGTCATGCTGGAAATGAGGTTGTAGGACTGGAAAACGAAGCCCACCTGGGTGCGGCGGAAGCGGGCCAGCCCATTTTCATCGAGAGTATCGATATTTTCCTCGGCCACGCGAATCCCGCCGCTGGTGGCGCGGTCCAGCCCGCCAAGAAGGTGCAGCAGGGTGGACTTACCCGAGCCGGACGGGCCAAGGATAAGGCAGAAAGCATTAGCGGCCACGCCGAGGTCAACCGCATCCAGAGCAGTAACGACAACCTCGCCCATCTTGAAGCGCTTAGAGAGCGCGGTGGTTTGTACAAGCATCGCAATACGAGGCCTAAAAGAACGGGCGGATAAAGGTCAGCGAGCTAAGCTGGTTGAGGCCGGCAATCGCCAGGGCGAAGAGGGCCATTGGCAGCAAGCGGGCCAGCAGGGCCATGCCGCTGACGCGGGCCGAACTCAAACCAGTGTAGTGGCGCGCCCCAAGGATAAGGAGGGCGAGATGCCAGAGCAGGAAGATATCCAGCATGGCGAGCAGGGCCACCAGAAATGCCGTGCCAAAACCCTCGCCAGCCGGGGCAAAGCCCGCCAGCCCGGGGGATTGTATGAGCTTCTGGCTGGCGAACACAACCACGGCACGCAGGACATCCCGCAGGGCGAAGGGCAGGCTGGCCCAGGCAGTGAGGTTGATAGCGGAGAGGCCAGCCCCGCGCCCACCCAACAGGGTGAGGGCCAGATGCAGCAGGCCGCCAACGACCAGCCAGCCGAGCCAGAGTTTGAGCAGAGCGGCCAGCAGGGGCAGTACAAAGAGGAAGACCGGACCGCTGGTAGATTGGGCGGCCTGAAAGTACTGGGCCTGTTGTTCGGGGGTGTACCACTGGAAGTCGGGCGGCAGGGGGATTTCGCCCATCAGGGCGGCGGCGCGGCGCACAAAGCCGTTAGCCAGCACCGCCAGCGTGGCGGTGGCCGATAGCACCAGCATGGGGGTGAGCCAGTTGGGTTTTTCGGCGGCGGTGATTTCCTGCAATGTCTGGCGCGGGCGCACCAGCAGGCTCCACAGCCAAAGCAAAGGCGGCCGGGTGAAGACAGCGGTTTTGGGTTCTGCGGTTGTCATTGTGGTATCCAGTCTCTCGACTTGATTCTACTCGCCAGAGTGTATCTGTGGGGGGCGGTTTTGTCGTCCTCAATAAGCAGGATTGGGAGTCCGGGCGCGGCCAGATGTTACCGCCGTGTAAAAAACGTATTACCGGGTTGTAAAGTTCCCGGCGGTGGCAGGAAATGGAATACAATTTAAAGGAAATCTAACCAGACTATTTCAACGAGGTGGCACATGAGCAGAACCAAGGAAGTCATCATCCCGGCTGGCGGGGCGAAACCGCTGGCGCCATACTCGCCCGGTATTCGGGTGGGCGATTTTGTGTACACCGCCGGGCAGGTGGGGCTGGACCCGGCAACCGGCAAACTGGTGGAAGGCGGGGTGCAGGCTGAAACCCGCCAGGCACTGGAAAACCTGAAGAAGATTTTGGACGCAGCCGGGTCCGGGATGGCGCAGGTAATCAAGACGACGGTGTTTATGACCGACATGGCGAACTACGGGCCGATTAATGAAATCTACGGTCAGTATTTCAGTGAAGAGCCGCCGGCGCGCTCGGCGGTGGCGGTACGGGCGCTGCCGGCCGGAGCGCTGGTGGAAATTGAAGCCGTGGCGGTGGTGAAGGCGGCGGGATGAGCGGCCAGTTGATTTTGCTGGTGGATGATGAGCCGCACATCACCGAACTGGCAGCGTTGTATCTGGAACAGGAAGGCTACCGCACCAAAGCCGTGACGGACGGCAAAGCCGCGCTGGAGGCAGTGGAACAGCGCAGCCCGGCCCTGATGGTGCTGGATGTGATGCTGCCGGAACTGGACGGCTTTGAAGTGTGCCGCCGCCTGCGGGCCGAGGGCAACCCGGTGCTGATATTGATGCTGACTGCCCGCGATGATGACATTGACAAAATCGTGGGGCTGGAAATCGGGGCGGACGACTACCTGACCAAGCCATTCAACCCGCGCGAATTGGTGGCGCGGGTGAAGGCCATTTTGCGGCGAGCCGAACGGCCGGCGCTGGCGGGCGAGCCGATTACGGTGGGCAACCTGACGATTGACCCCGGCCGGCGCGAGGTGAAGGCCGGCGAGGAACTGGTAGATCTGCGCACCCAGGAATTTGACTTGCTCTACATCCTGATGCAGAACCGGGGAATGGCCCTAACGCGCGAAAAACTATTGAGTCTGGCGTGGGGCTATGATTACTACGGCCAGTCGCGCACGGTGGATGTGCATATCGCCCACCTGCGCAAGCACATTGCGCCCAGTGCGGTGAAGATTGAAACCGTAACCGGTGTGGGTTACAAGCTGGTTGGGTAGGATGTTTAAATCACTCGGTGCGCGCCTGTGGCTGACCTATGCGCTGGTAACGGCGGTGATGCTGCTGCTGGTGGCGGCCGGGATTGTATTCTACCTGCTGGGCAATCCGCTGGAAGTGCGCCAGGCAAATTTACGGCTGGGCGCGGCGGCAGATGCGTTAAGCCAGCGCGACCGCCTGCCACTGAACGACCTGGAGCAGTCACAAACGCTGGTGGAACGCTCGGCAGAGTTGATGGGGGTGCGGGTGCTGATTGTACGCGCAGACGGCATCATCCTGGCGGACTCGGAATCCGGGGCGGGCGGGCCGCTGTTTCTGGAAAACACGCATATGCCGCGCGGCCAGGGTAACGGGGCAGGCATGCGTACGCTGGTGGATGGCAACGGCCAACGCTGGCTGTACACAGTACGCCTGCTACCGGGTTCTGAAACGCTGTATCTGGTAACCGCCGCGCCGCGACCGCGCGCGACAGTGGGGGGCATCCTGCAGGATGACCTGTTCCGGCCGGTGATGCAGGCCGGGGCCATCGCACTGACGCTTTCGCTGCTGTTTGCGGTGTGGATCAGCCGCTGGGTGGCGGGGCCGCTGGAACGGATGGCGACTTCGGCGCGGGCAATGGCCGAGGGGCATTACCAGCCGGTGGCGCTGGAAGGGCCGAGCGAGGTGCAGGCGCTGGGGCGCTCGTTTAATGAGATGGCCGGGCGGGTGGTCGCCAGCCAGCAAAGCCAGCGCGATTTTGTCGCCAATGTGTCGCATGAGCTGAAAACCCCACTGACCTCGGTGCAGGGCTTTGCGCAGGCGATTCTCGATGGCACCGCCCGCAACCCGGAAGCGTTGACCAAAGCGGCGCACATCATCCATGATGAAGCCGGGCGGATGCACCGCCTGGTGCTGGACCTGCTGGAATTGGCGCGGCTGGATGCCGGCACGGCCGGGCTGGAGATTTATGAAGTGGATTTGGGCGGGGTTTTGCGGGGCGTAGCCGAACGCTTTGCGCCGCAGTCACAGGCGGCGGGTGTGGAACTGGTGATGGATGTGCCAGCCCTGCCGCGCTTGCAGGGCGATGGCGACCGGCTGGCGCAGGTGTTTAATAACCTGGTGGACAATGCCATCAAGCACAGCCCGGCGGGTGGCGAAGTACGGCTGACAGCAGGCGAAAAAGGGGGCATGCTGGTGGTTGAGGTGCGCGACGGGGGCGCAGGCATACCCACAGAGGAACTGGGGCGGATTTTTGAGCGGTTCTACCAGGTGGATAAGGCCCGGCGCGGCGGGGGGACGCGCGGCGTGGGGCTGGGGCTGGCGATTGCGTACGAGATTGTGCAGGCGCACGGCGGCACGTTAACGGCGAGCAGCACAGCGGGGGCGGGCAGTGTGTTCACGGTGCGGCTGCCGGTTAAAAAGTAGCGGGGTATCAAGAGGCGGGTTGGGGACGATAAAGCCGCAGTGGCCCGAGTTGCTGTGCAACTCCGCCCACTGTCAGAAGGCATCTATAGCGATTTACGGTTACGGGGCGGGCGGGGGCGCGACGAGCAGGGATACGATGGGGATTGTATCGGCGGCGGTTCCGGGGTACGGGTCAACGGCGGTTAGGGTGAGGGTGAAATCCGGGAAAGCCGCCTGGGCGGTGTCGCCTTCGAGAGACTCGCCGAGGGTGAGGATGACCGGAACCTGCTCGGTGCCAAGGGTTACGGCCAGCAGGACCTGTACCCGCCCCTGCCAGACGCACAGGGCGTCGGCCGGGCAGCGGCTGTCTTCCAGCACTTCAACGAACTCCACCGGGCGGTCAGTGCCGGGCAGCGGACGGCTTTGGCCGAGCGGGATTTGGAGTTCGCCGGCCAGCGGGGCAGAGGCCGCCGGGGCACAGGCGGCCAGCGTCAATGCAAACAATAGCAGGAATAGAATCGGTTTCATATAGTTCTCCTTAGTGCTGGAACGAACAAGGTGTGAGATTAGTTCCGGCAGGGTTGGCAAACCGGCACGGTATAATACCGCCATGTTACGAACCCCCGGTCTGGAACCGATTGATGTACTGCTGCTCGGCCATATCACGCTTGACCACACCCCGCAGGGGCCGCGGCTGGGCGGTACGGCGCTGTACAGCGCCCTGACCTACGCCGCCCTCGGCCAGCGGGTCGGGTTGGTGACGGCGTGGGGCGAAGAACTGCCCCTGCCCCAGCACGAGAACCTGCACGGAGTAAGTAGGGACAGCGCAGCCAGCACGACCTTCCGGCTGGAGTACGGGCCGGCCCGGCGCACACTGTGGCTGGAAGGGCGCGCCCCCGACCTGGAGTATTATCACATCCCGGAATTGTGGCGCGGGGCGGCCCAGGTGCATCTGGGACCCGTGGCCGGCGAAGTGAACAGCGGCATGCTGCGCCAGTTTGAGGCCGAGCGAGTGCTGCTCACGCCCCAGGGCTGGTTGCGAGATACGGATGCGATGGGCCGGGTGCGCAAGGCAGACTGGCCGGAAGCCGATTACGCTCTGCGTCACTGCCGGGCGGCGGTGATGAGCCGCGAAGACCTGCGGGAAGAACACATTGATGCGTTTGCGCTGGCAGCCCGGCTGCTGGTAATTACGGATGGCCCGCGGCCGGGCCTGATTTACGAAGACGACACGATCACCGGCTTCACCCCGCCGACTACGACCCAGATTGACCCGACCGGGGCGGGCGACATTTTTGCGGCGGCCTTTTTCACCGCGCTGGGCCGGGGCGATGCGCCGCTGGCCGCCGCCGAATTCGCCAGCCAACTGGCGGCTGACTCGGTGACCCGAGCCGGGCTGGCGGGCATTCCCAACTCTGAACTTCCCTTCGAGGTGCGTTAAAGTGACCCGAATTTATACAATTGTGAACCAAAAGGGCGGGGTGGGCAAAACCACCACGACCATCAACCTGGGGGCCTACCTGGCGTACTTCGGGCAACGGGTGCTGCTGGTGGATGTGGACCCGCAGGCCAATACCACCGCCTGCCTCGGGATTGACAAGCACACGGTCAAGAACGGCACGTATCAGGCGCTGCTGGACCCCGGGCGGGCGGGCGACGCGGTGCTGCACAACCCGCGCCTGAAGATGAGCCTGCTGGCGGCCGCGCCGGATTTGGCGGGGGCCGAAGTGGAACTGATTAACGAACTGGCGCGCGAACGGCGGCTGAAAGAAGCGCTGGATGCGATTAAAGACCGCTATGACTATATCCTGGTGGACTGCCCGCCCAGCCTGGGGTTGCTGACGCTGAACGGGATGGTCGCGGCCCAGGATGGCCTGCTGATTCCGGTGCAATGTGAGTATCTGGCATTGGAAGGCGTGAGCCAGCTGATTCAGACGATTGAACGGGTGCGCAAAGCCCTGTTCAACGGGCTGAAGGTGCGCGGGGTGGTGATGACGATGTACGACGGCCGCACCAACCTGGCACGCGATGTGGTCGAAGAAGTGCGCAAACACTTCCCCACCGAGGTGATGAACGCAGTCATCCCACGCAATATCCGGCTGGCGGAAGCGCCCTCGTACGGCCTGCCGATTCTGGCCTATGAACCGGATTCGCCGGGGGCCAAAGCCTATGAAGATTTGGCGCGCGAACTGCTGAAGCAGGACGGCGTGAAAGTGGCGGTATAAGGAGCAGCATGGCACGCAAAGGCGGACTAGGCAAAGGGCTGGATGCCCTCATCCCGGGCAGCGGCGAACCGAGCGCGCTGCCGGAAAGCGGCATCACCTCGCTGCCGATTGATCAAATTATCCCCAACCCGCGCCAGCCGCGCACGGTCTTCAAGCCCGAAGACCTGGCGGATTTAGCGGCATCGATTCGGCTGCATGGCATCATCCAGCCGCTGGTGGTGCAGGCCGGCGAGCAGCGCGGCCAGTATGTGCTGATTGCCGGGGAACGCCGCCTGCAAGCGGCCAAGCAGGCCGGTCTTGCCGAAGTACCAGTCATCCAGCGCGAGGCCAGCGACCAGGATTTGCTGGAACTGGCGTTGATTGAAAATGTGCAACGGGCCGACTTGAGCCCGCTGGAAACCGCCGAGGCCTACCGCCACCTGGCGGATGAATTCCGGCTGAACCACGACCAGATTGCCGAGCGGGTGGGCAAGAGCCGCGTGAGCGTGACTAACACGCTGGGCCTGCTGGATATGGCCGATGAAGTGAAGCAAGCCCTGCTGGATGAGGAAATCAGCGAGGGGCACGCCCGGGCCTTGAAGGGGCTATCGCAGGCGGCCCAGGCGGCGGCCCTGCGCACGGTGCTGAACCTGGGGCTGAATGTGCGCCAGACCGAAGAACTGGCGCGCAAACTGAAAGGCCAGCGGCCAGCCAAAGCAGGAGCGAAGAAACCGGGGGCCACGCCGGAAATCCGAGCGTTGCAGGAACGGCTGCGCGAGGCACTGGGGACCCGCGTGACGCTGACCCATGGTGAGAAGGGCGGCACCATTACGCTGCACTATTACTCGGACGAAGAGTTAAACGGCTTGATTGAGCGAATGGTAGGGGAAGAGTAACTTCAAAACCCATGCCAGTGAGTAGATGGAGGGAAGAAGATGTCGATTCCTGATTTTCAAACAATAATGCTGCCACTACTCCAGTTGGCAAATGACGGAAATGAACATTACATTCATGATGCAGTAGAAAACCTTGCAAAAGAATTTAACATCTCAGAAGAGGAAAAATCGAGGCTGTTACCAAGTGGGC
>JANJTX010000120.1 GCA_024710875.1 Anaerolineales bacterium
ATGGCGAGCGATTGGGAGACCTTCTGGCGCGCCCCGTTGAGCCTGGCGTGGGAGCCGGGCCAACCGGAGACCCGCGCCGAGGAGTACCGCCTGCTGAATGCCCCGCTGGCAAAACTGGTTTTTGGGGCGGCGCTGGGGCTGGCGGGTGAACCGGTTCCGGTAGTGGATTGGGACTGGACGAAAAACTGGGAAGAAAACGTGGCGGCGGGGGCGATGCCGTCCGAAAACGCATTGCTGGCCGGGCGACTGGCGAGTACGTTGCTCACGCTGACGGCCCTGCCCTTCATCTATATGACCGGGCGAGCGCTGGGCGGCGAACACAGCGGGTTGGCGGCAGCGGTTTTGTTCGGGCTGCACCCGCTGGCTTTGCTGCACGGGCGGCGGGCGATGGCCGAAGGCGCGCTGCTCTTCACGCTCGCGCTGGCGTTGTGGCTGTTGCTGCGGGCCGAGCGCGCCCCGGCCCGGGCCGGTCTGGCAGGCGCGCTGGCAACGCTCAGCAAGTTCACTCCGGCGGCGATTCTGCCGGCGCTGGCGCTGGCCGCAATCTGGCGGCAGCCGTGGGGTGGCGGACGGGCGGCGGCGGGGCGCGGCCTGCGCTTTGGCTTGGCGCTGGGGCTGGCGGGCGCGTTGCTGATGCCGGTGTTATGGAAGCACCCGATTCAAGGGTTGCAGGCGATGGCGGCTGAACGGCGGGAATTGCTGGCGCAGACTGTGGCATTAACGCGGGCGGCGGCCCCAGGGCGGGTGATGGACAGGGCCGGCGAGCGGGCGTTGGGGCTGCTGGCGCAGGTGTTCGTGCTGCCGCCGGCGGTCTCGGACGTTGGGAATTATGATGTGCAACTGGCCGACTCGCGCGCGGCGTATCTGGCCGCCCTGCCCCACCGCTGGGGGCGCGGGCTGGCGGGCGGGGCGCTGTTGCTGGGGCTGCTGTTGTTTGGGGCGATTCGGGCTGCGCTGCTGGCACGCCGGATGGATGCGGCCGGGCGGCGGCGGCTGGTTCTGCTGGCGCTGGCGAGCGCGTTACAGGCCGGGGCGTTGCTCGCCAGCATCCCGATTGCCTACCAGCGATATTATCTGCCGTTGCTGCCAATGACGGCGTTGTGGATGGGGCTGGCGTTTGGGCGGGCGCAGGGAGATGGAATTGATAATAAGCAGTCCGATTAGAATGGACTAAATCTGGCATAGCTGTTTGAAGCACAATGTAGGGGCGGGTTTGAAACCCGCCCCTACTGAACCAGCAAAAACTTCTCAAACACTTTGGTGCTTTGACCTTATTCGCCGGGTGGGTGAAATAAATCCAGCTCTTCTCTGGTAGGTGTTTCAAAAACTTCTGACCAACCCAGAACATCCTCGTAAGTTATCGGCGGATTCTCCATACCACGCCGCTGAATGCGCTCAAAGAGCACTTCAGGAGTCGCGGCCAGATAATGCAGTTCGACGCTGGCCCCCAGTTTACGGGCGCCCTCCCGCAACACATCCCGCTCGGACCTGCCCCATGTTCCCCACTCAATAATGACGACATGGCCGAGCGCAAGCAGTTCTTGGGCCAACTGCCATTGAAGTGCCTCTATTTTCGCGCGGCTTGCTTCATCCCAAAGATTGATGGCGAGCGCATCCATCCACTCATCCGGAGCCAGACGAATAGCGCGCAGCTTTTCCTGCAAGCGCTTTGCCAGGGTGGTTTTGCCTGAACCGGGCAACCCACACACAATGATTAATTTGCCGCTATTCCTTTTGAGCTTCACAGCGCAGATTACTCCGGGCAGCTATTTTTTCGGTTGGTAGCGCAGGGCGACCGCGCCGGAACGAAATTCGTGCTGGTTCACCAGTTGCAAGTCCACATATTTGGATAATCCGGCGAACAAAGTCGGGCCGTGGCCGGCGAGGCGGGGCTGCACGATGAACTCGTATTCATCAATCAGGCCGAGTTCGGCCAGCGCGAGGGGGAGTTTCAGACCCGCCACATACAGGCCGTTACCCGGCTGCTGCTTGAGCTTTTGAACGGCTGGCCCCAGGTCGCCGCGCAGGAATTCGGCGTTCCAATCCACCTGGTCGAGAGTGCTGGAGACGACGTATTTTTTGGCGGCGTGGATGGTGCGGGCGAAGGGTTCCATCCAGTCTGCCATCCAATCCGGCAGCGTGCCGCTCTCGGCGGGCAAGCGCCAGGCGGACTCCATCAGTTCGTACATCACCCGGCCAAAAATGAGGGCATCGGCCCGGGCGAGCATCTCGGCGGCATACTCATGTGTTTCCTGATCGGCCAGGCCGGCGCGATGGTCGCAGCAGCCGTCCAGCGTGATGTTGATTGAATAGCGCAGGGGTCGCATGGGGTACTCCTGAAGTGGGTGGATTCCGATATTAGATAAAGCACTTGATGGGCAGCAGTGGGCAGAGTTGCTGTGCAATTCCGCCCACTGTCTGTAAAGTAGTGCGGGTATCGGGCATTATAAGCGGCGGTATCCACGGGGCTCTGTTTAAGCCGAAGATTGTCAAGCGATGACGATTAGGACAGTAAGAAAAGACCCCAAAGGCGGAAAACCTTTGGGGTCTGGGTGTTTGGGAAATTACTCGCCCAGATACTCGCGCAGTTTGCGGCGAATGACCGGGTGGCGCAGGCGGCTCAAGGCCTGGGCTTCGATCTGACGCACGCGCTCACGGGTGACGCCCATCTTGCGGCCGACCTCTTCGAGGGTATAGGCCTGGCCATCCAGCAGGCCGTAGCGGAGTTGCAGAATGCGCACTTCGCGCGGCGGCAGCGAGCCGAGGACTTCATCCAGATGCTCTTTGAGCAGGTTGTAGGTGGCACTGTCATCCGGGGCCGGGGCTTCGCGGTCCTGAATGAAATCGCCCAACACCGAGTCTTCTTCATCATCGGTGGGGGTTTCGAGCGAGAGCGGGCGGCGGGCCACCTGAATCATGTTCTCGACCTTCTTGGGCGGCACGTCCAGCGCTTCGGCCAGTTCTTCCACGCTCGGGTCGCGCCCGAGGCGCTGGGTGAGCTGGTGCTGGACGCGCAGGAGTTTGTTAATCTGGTCGCCCATGTGAACCGGCACGCGGATGGTGCGGCCCTGGTCGGCGATGGCGCGTGTAACGGCCTGACGAATCCACCAGGTGGCGTAGGTGCTGAACTTGTGGCCACGGCGGTAGTCAAACTTCTTGGCGGCGCGAATCAGGCCGATGTTGCCTTCCTGAATGAGATCCTGGAACGGCACACCACGGCCCATGTATTTCTTCGCCACGCTGATGACGAGGCGCGAATTGGCGGTGATGAGGTGTTCGCGGGCCGCCCAGCCATCTTCAATGTGAGTGCGGTGGCCTTCGCGGGCATCGATTTCCAGTTCAAAGCCTTCACGGGCGAGGGTTTCGCGCGAGATGCGGCCCTTTTCAATACGCTTGGCAAGCGAGACTTCTTCTTCGGCGGTGAGCAACGGGACGCGGCCAACCTCTTTGAGGTACAGGCCAATCATGTCATCGGTGTCGATATTGGCGAGGTAGGTATCGTCCAATTCGGCGCCGTCCGGGCCGCTGTCTTCCTCTTCTTCAATTTCTTCAATTTCAGAAGAAAGGTTATCTTCCGAGGGTTCGATGTTGGTATCGTCATCCACATACGGCACGCCAGCGGCCAGCAGGGCGGCAAAGGCCTCTTCCAACTGGTCTACATCGCGTTCGGCTTCGGGGAAGAAATTGAGGATGTCATCAATCGTGACATAGGTCTTCTTGCGGCCCAGTTCAATCAGGCGCGCAATCGGTGAGAAATCCTCGTTTTCATGTTCTTCGTAATCGTTCAGCATTTTTTCGTCAATTACTTTCATCAATCACACCTTTTCTCGCACACAGTACAGCCTACAGGCCGGCACTTATAGACGCTGACCCGGGCAAAATTCTTACCGGATTAGTCGGGGGCGTGGCCCCAAAAGAGGCGCGGCGGGGGCAAGTTCAGAGCAGTTGTGCACCCCGGCGGGCATTTGTTTTCCTGTTCCAGAATACATTGTTTTGCAGTCAATTGCAACTGCAATTTTTTAAGGCGCACCACTCTCGCCCAGTACCGGCGGGGTGCGCAGCAGGTCCAGCAGGATATCGACCGTGAAGAGGTTAAGCAACTGGGCGGGCTGGCCGGGCAGGCGAACGTAGTAGGCGCCGTTGTTGAAGGTCTTGCCGCCGATGTACAGGTCCTGCTGGCTGCCATTAAGGTAGACCAGCGTGAGGGTGTATTCCGGGGTTTCCAGACCCACACTGGCGAGGTCAGCCAGCGGGGCGAGGGGCGCCTGTTCATAAAGCTGGCGCAGCAGGCCTACAGCGCTCTGCAGGCTGAACTGGTCAATTCGGTCGGCCGGGGTAGGTGGTTCGAGCATTTCCCACAGGCCTTCGGGGGTCAGACCATAGCGGACGCGCTCGCCGTTGGCAGCCGCGACCTGAAGCTCGGCCAGCAGAGCGGTATCCACCGCCAGCACCAGCGGGCGCGGGGTGGGTTCAACCGCGGCGGCCTGGCTGGCCTGCTGGCGTTGCAGCAGTACCGCAGCCAGCAGCAGGATGCCAAATGCCGCCAGAACGTACCAGGTTTCTTTTTTAATCATCCGGCCTAGCCTCGCTTGCGGCGCTGGAAGAACACCACCGCCCCGGAAAGGATGAAGATGCCAGGCAGTACGCACACACTCATCAGCACAACCAGATAACCATATTCCGGGAAGGGCGGCACGCTGAAGCGCTGGGTGGGCTGGGGCACATTGACGCTGATGAGGGCCTCCTGCTGGGCGGCCCAATCCACGGCATTCAGGAACATCTTGCCATTGAGCTGAACGCTCTGGAACTGGTTGGAGGCGAAGTCAGCATCGCCAAAGACCACCACCCGCCCACCAGTGTTGGGGTTCTGGGCGGCCACTGCCAGCGCCACCGGGCCGGGGATGTCGGCTTCGGCGTCGGCGGTGATGGGTTGCTGGGTGCGCAGGGCTTCCAGGTCGGTCTCGCCCCAGGCAGTGTCAAAGGCGGCGGTGAGGATCAGCTCGGTGGTGAAAAAGCCTTCCGGGACCTCAGCCAGACGTACGCTGCGAGCGGTGGGGTAGATGGTAACCACATTCGCCATCTGGTCGGTAATCGGGTGGGGGGCATAGGTGGCAGCGATGGCCTGGAAGTTGCTCTGGGTCTGGCGGTCTACCAGGATGTCATCGGCCAGTTGAATGCCCCAGTCTTCCAGCAGGTAGGCGGCCAGCGGGTCCTCTGCCACCAGGGTGGTGAGGATGCTGGGTTCGAGCAGGAAGAAGACGCTGCCGCCCTGCCCCAGGTAAGCATCCAAGAGGGCGATTTCACGGCGTTCCAGCGGGGTGAGCGGGCCGGCCACCACAACCAGGGCAGCATCCTCGGGGATGACGCCATCGACCAGCAGGTTGAGGGGCGCAACGGTGTAGCCGCGGCTCCGCATCTGGCTGACAATCTGGCTGTAGGAGGGGTCATTGATGGCGGCGGGGTCAAACTCATTGTGGCCGGTCAGGAAGTACACGCTACGGGCTTCGCTCACCAGGCGGATGAGTGCGCTGGTAATTTCGCTCTCGGTGGCCACAGTAACCAGCTCGGTGCGTGTGCCGTGAGTAATCACCAGGGTGCGGTCCTGGGCGATGCCATCGGCCTGGGCGCCAACAGGGTCCTGCTGCGGGTCGATGAATTCATAGGTGAAACGGCCATCGCTAAAGAGTACATAGTTGTCCAGTAATTTGCGGACATTGGTGGCGCCGGTCTGGGCGGTTGCGGTGTAGTAGGCGCGGATGTGTACCGGCTCAGTGAGTTCAGCCAGCACAGATTGAGATTCGGCCGCCAGAGTGTTGGTGGCATCGGCGCTCAAGTCCCAGCGTTGGGGGTTCTGGTTGGCGAACCAGTTAAGCAGTACGAAAATGCCCAGAAAAGCCAGCAGGAGCAGGGCGGCATTGCCGCCGTAACGTGCCTGGCGGCCACTGAAGAGAGCCCGGGCGCGGGCCGGGTCCAGATAGACTGCGCCACCCAAACCGAGGATGCCCAGCGCGGCGGCAATATAGAAAGCCGTGTTGGGGGTACGGAAGATAAAATACAGCCCGCCGGCCACCAGGGCCGCAACCAGCCCGAGCCAGAAGGCCAGGGGTGCGTAGTGCTTGTTGTCGGGCTTCATGCGCGCCACCTCCGGCTCTGCAGCACCACCGTGGCGAAGATGAGGAAGAAGGCAGTGGCGCTCAAGTAGTATACGAGGCCGGTGAGTTCCACCGCCCCGCCGATCATGCTTTCAAAATAACGGATGAACGACATGTAGCGGCTGACATCCGCCAGGAGCCCGCTGGAGAGCGAAGCCGGCAGGCCGATGAAATACCACAACATGACGAAGGCCGCGATGGTGGCGATAAAGGTCGCCACGAGGTTGTCGAACAGGGCCGAGATGGCCACCCCCAGGGCAGTGAAGACCATAGTGAAGAGGGTCAGGGCCAGGTAGCCGGTGAAGAGCAGGCCGCGGTCCAGGCCGGGCTGCACCATGCCATTGAGCATTACCGGGTAGATGAGGGTGGTGGCCAGTACGGTGAGGGTGAAGAGCACTGCCCCCAACCACTTGCCCACCACAACGGCGGCATCGTTTACCGGGGCGGTGAGCAGCAGTTCAATTGTGCCCTGGCGGGATTCATCGGCGATGAGGCGCATGGTGAGGGCCGGCAGGATGAAAATCATCATCGCCACCGCGATTTGGATCATGCGGTCCAGGCTGGGGACGAACTCCGGGTAGAGGCCAGCCCAGAGCACATCGCCGGCGAAGAGCACGCCGATGGCAAAGAGCAGGGCGGCGGCCATGGCATAGGCCACCGGGCTATTGAAGTAACTGTTGTATTCCTTGCGAGCTAAAATCCAGACATTGCGCATGGCTTACTCCTCCCCGCCTTCGCTGGCCGTGAGTTGCAGGAAGATGTCTTCCAAGCTCATGCCAGCCTGGCGCAGTTCCAGCAGGTCACAGTTCTGGGCGACGACGGCGCGGGCGATTTCCGGGCGCACTTCGCTGCCGGCTTTGGTGGTGACGACCAGTTCATTATCGGCACCCAGTTCCACGCCGGTAACGCCCTTGATGTCCTTGAGCACCGGCAGCAGGCTTTTGGCTTTGGCCTTCACCCGCAGGGTGAGGCGGCCGCCGCTGGTCAGGGCGGCTTCCAGGTTAGCGGGGGTGTCTTCCACCACAATGCGGCCGTTGTTAATAATCAGTACCCGATTGCACATCTGCTGGGCTTCGGCCAGGATATGGGTGGAGAGCAACACGGTGCGCTCTTTGCCGATTTCCTTAATCAGCGCCCGGACTTCGCGAATCTGGGCCGGGTCAAGGCCGATGGTGGGTTCATCCAGAATAAGCACTTCGGGTTCGTGCAGCAGGGCCTGGGCCAGCCCAACGCGCTGGCGCATGCCCTTGGAAAGATTCTGGATAAGGGTTTCGGCCCGGTCTACGAGTTGCACCTGCTCCAGCACGGCCTCGGCGCGCTCGTAGCGCTCGGTGACTTCGTGCAAGTCGGCCATAAAGAGCAGGTAGTCCAGCACGGTCATATCGTTGTACAGCGGTACGCTCTCCGG
The DNA here is from genome assembly GCA_024710875.1 of Anaerolineales bacterium. Classification (GTDB taxonomy): domain Bacteria; phylum Chloroflexota; class Anaerolineae; order Anaerolineales; family UBA11579; genus SCUK01. The sequence goes on from JANJTX010000120.1 coordinate 7,561, forward strand.
CAGGTAACCCACCCGCCGGCGCACCTCGAGCGATTCTTCCATCACATCGTAGCCGGCCACGCGGGCGGTGCCGGCCGTAGCGGGCATGTAGCCGGTGAGGATGCGCATGGTGGTGGTTTTGCCAGCGCCATTGGGGCCGAGGAAGCCCACTACCTCGCCCTTGTCGGCGTGGAAGTTGATGTCCTCGATGGCCCGGCGGGCGCCGTAATCTTTGGTTAATCCCTGGACCTGTATCATGAGGCTCCTTCTACTGAAATTTCAACTGTGCGGGGACAAGAAAAAGCCCAGCGCCCGAATCCGGTCACTGGCTTTTGGTTGTCCTACCGCATTAGGTTATACAGAATTTGGCGGGCAAAGTCAAGCAGCAAAATGAATGTTTTACACAGTTTTTACATCCGGCGCGCCGGTGGCGATGAATTCCAGGGCGCGCAAACCGGGCACAAAGAAGTACCCGGCGGCGCGGGTGGTGACAAAGCGCGGCAGGCCGCGCAGCACGCGCCGCACCGGTTGGCGCTGGATGGTGAGGGTGTTCTCGCCATCGTGGTTGGTGGCAAAGGGGTCTTTGTCGGTTTGCAGGCCATCGAACTTGGGGTCATTCATCCAGACCTGCTGCACGAACTCAAACTGGCGGCGGATGTCAGTATTGATGGCGACGAACAGGATGCCGCGCGGTTGGCGCGCCGTCTGCGGGCTGTGGGGCGGCCCGTAGGGGCGGCCGCGGCGGATGATGCGATGGCGGCGGCTGGCGATAAGCGAGAGGCGCGGGTCTTTTTCAAGGCCGTCGCGCGGGTTGGTGCGGCGCACATGCGAGCCGAGCGGGGCGCGCAGGCCGGCGCGGTCCTGGGCGGCGTAGGCAAAGTCATTGTTGCGGCGGGCATCCTGCCCGAGAGCCGGGTTATCTTCGTCCGGGGCGAGCGCCAATGGAGCGCCGCTGCGCCAGCGGCCAACCAGCTTGGCGGCTAGCCATTCGCGCGCTTGCGGGTCGCCGCCGGATTGCTCTTCAAGGAAGCGTTCAAAGGCTTCTACGTCCTGCTCCAGTTTGCGGTACACAAGGTAGGTGCCGTTCTGCCCCAGAGCCTGCGGTTCCGGCATCGGGGTAATCAGGCCGTATTCGTTTTCATAGCCCAGCACGAACTCGCCGGGCTGGATGAGTTCCTGCCCCGGGCCGGGTGGGGTGGTGCCCAGCAGGCCGGGCTGCGAGATGCCATCGCGGTAGCCGAAGTGTTCCTTGCCTTCGGCCAGGCGCGAGGTCGGCTGTTCGACCAGGATGCGGACGCAATCCATGGCGTGCAGTTCGGCCAGGTGGCGGGCTTTCATTTCTTCCACCAGTTCGGGCGTAGCGGCAAACAGCATGACCAGGGCGTGGACTTCCTCAGTGGCCGGGCCGCCCAGTTCCCAGTGGGCCGGGGCGCTGGAGCCGCGGTCGCCCATCAGTTCGGCGCGGGCCGGGTTGGCCGGGCCTTCGCGAAACTCGGTGGGGAAGGAGGCCAGGGTGTCCTCCGGCAGGCCGAGGGCGGCCAGCCCGGCATGGGTGAAGGCGATGTTAATGCGGGTCTGGGGCTTGATGGGTTTTCCGCGGGCATCCAGCGGCCAGGCGGCGGCACTGGCGATGTCTGGTAACACGGACTGCAACCACTGGCGCGCCCGTTCCCCATTGCGAATGTGGAGAAAGATATAGACGGCTTCGTTCAGGTGGGCGTAGCCGGTCAGAACGATGGCCTGAATGTCGTCAATGTCAACTTTGGCGGTCATAGGTCTCCGTTCAGAATTGCTGTAGCAGCGTCCGCAGGGGTTCGCGCTCAAAGAGCGCGCCGAGTGATTCGGCGACCCGGATGGCGCGGATGACATTACGGGCCGAGTGCTGCGGGTAGGCGCTGTAGAAAGCCTCGGCGCGGTACTGGTGGTCAATGATGACCTGCTTGAAGGTCTGGATATCGCCCGCACCGGTGGCGTGGTAGCCTTCGCAGCAGCCCCAGATGAGGTCCAGCCCGCGGCCGACGCGATCCGAGGCGACCTCGCCGATGTAGGTTTCCCACGAACCATCATAGTTGCTCACGAACAGCAGGTTGCGCCCGCCATCGGCCATCATCCAGCGGCCAAAATGGACGGTGGAGACGCCCGCCAACGTGCCATCTGGCGGCGGGTTCTGGAGGGCCTTGCCCGCCACGGTCAGGATGGTGCGGAGGTAGCCGCGCAGGCGCGGGTGCACCGGCAGCATGATGGTCATTTCGTTCTGCACCAGCTCGGCCCGGTCGGTGAGCCAGCAGGGGGTGTGGATGGTGAGAGCCGGGGCGCGACGGGCGGTAGGCGCGATGCGCCCGGCGAGACGGGTTTGCGGCCAGCGCAGGGCGGCCAGGAGCAGGTCGGTGGCGCCGCCCGCCAGTTTGCCCGCCAGTTGGGTCAGGCGGCCGGGGCGCGGCGGGGGCGAGTCGTTGAAGGGCACATGGCTCAAGAGGTCGAGAAAGGGCTCAAGGTCCGGGCGAGCGAGCAGGTCATCCAGCCGGTCAGCGAGGGCCAGAAAAGCGCGCACCTGGCGAACGGTGTAGGGGTGGGCGCGAAAGAAGATATCGGCCGGGAAGGTCTGGGGCTGGAACCAGCGGGCAAAGGCGGTCGGCGATTCCAGGCCGGGGAAACCGACACAATGCTCCAGCACCGCTGTCAGGCCGGGGGCGCGGCGCGGCAGGCTCTCCAGCAGGCGGTTGGCCGGGCCATCATGCACGAAATTGACCAGCAGGCGGTCCGAGCCCAGCAGGGTGAAACGCCCAAAGTGCAGTTCCGGGAAAGACGCGAAGGAAAAGTAGGGGTTGGCCGAAACCTCCGCCCCGATGGATTGCAGTACCGCCCGCAGGGCAGGTTCGCGCCCGGGTTGGATTTCCAGCAGGATGGTCAGGTCACTGGCGGTCATGGATGGTCTTGCGTGTATTGCGGATACCAGGGCCGGTAGCCCTGCAAGCGGGCCAGAAAGGCCACCAGCGGGATGGCGAGACGTTGCACAGCCATTGGCACATTGGGCGGGAAGAAGTAGGTTTCGCTTTTGATGTAGTGGCTGGTGAGAGCCGCCTGCCAGAGGTTGAGGCCTTTGCCGTCGCGTTCCAGTCCGTAGAAGGTCTCGTAGAACAGCTCGGCGCCGGAGGGCGGGGTGACGGTGCGCAGCAGGCGCACCTCGCCGCCATCACGGTTCCAGGGGTTACGGTGCAGGGTGCCGCGCTTGATTTCCACCACCTCGCCGGGGCCGGCGGTGTAGTCCTGCCCGTCAAGGGTGTAGGTGGCCGTACCGGCCAGGATTTCAAAGCGCTCATCGGTGTGCAGGTGAATGTGCTGGCTGGATGAACCGGCCCCAGCTTTCAGCAGTTCCTGCTCAAATTGGGTGTAGGCTCCGCCAGTGTCGGCGGCGGTGGTCTTGAAGATGATGCGCTCGCCGGCGGCGGGGTGTTCGAGAATGTCGCCTGCTTTTGCCACGGTATTCCTCCAAGCGGGGTGCAATGTTGTAACGGCGCATATTATAGTGCCTTTGAACGGCCGGTTTGGGTCGTCGGAGGCACTTAAGTTATGGCCATCGGGGGTAAGGATATTGCCGGTTGACACATGCCCGGCGCGGGCGTAGAATGCAGCCGTTTGGCCGGGCTACATTCCTATTTAAAATCGGGAGCGGCCACACCATACTATTCCGCATCGAGGAGAACGAGCAATATGCAAGCATTGGGACTTTCCGCATTTGAGCAATTTGCCATCTGGGCGGTGCTGGGCGTGGCCCTGCTGGGCCTGGCCTATGCACTCTTCCTGCGCCAGCAGGTGCTGGCCGAGGACAAGGGCACCGAAAAGATGCAAGAGGTTTGGGGCGCGATTCGCGACGGGGCAGATGCTTACCTGCGCCGCCAGTTACGCTCGATAGTGCCGCTGATTGTGCTGCTGACGGCGGCGATGTATTTCTCGGTGGCGATTGTGCCCCCCACCCCGGAGGCGCTCGAGCGATTCCACGGACTGGATGAAGCCACCGTGAGCCTGTACATCGGCCTGGGCCGTGCCATTGGCTTCATCATGGGTTCGGTGTTCTCGCTGATGGTCGGGCAAATCGGTATGCGCATGGCGGTTCAGGCCAATGTGCGGGTGGCTTCGGCCGCCCGTTACTCGTTTGGTGAGTCGCTGAAAATCGCCTACCGGGCCGGTACAATCACCGGGATGCTGACCGACGGCCTCGGCCTGTTGGGCGGCACGCTGATTTTCGTGATTTTTGGCATCGCTGCCCCGGATGCTTTGCTGGGCTTCGGCTTTGGCGGTACGCTGCTGGCGCTGTTCATGCGGGTGGGCGGCGGTATCTTCACCAAGGCGGCGGATGTGGGCGCCGACCTGGTCGGCAAAGTAGAGAACGATATCCCCGAAGACGACCCGCGCAACCCGGCCGTGGTAGCCGATCTGGTGGGCGACAATGTGGGTGACTGCGCCGGTATGGCGGCCGACATCTTCGAGTCCTACGAAGTGACGATCGTCTCAGGCCTGATTCTGGGCGTGGCGCTGTATCACATCACCGGCCACATCGAATGGCTGATTTACCCGCTGATTGTGCGCGGCATCGGCGTACTGTCCTCGATCATCGGGACTTATGTGGTCAAGGCCGGCAAGGAAGGCAACAGCGAAAAGGCGATGAGCGCCATCTTCTCCGGCTTCCTGTCCTCGGCGGCCATCTCGGTGGCGCTGTTCTTTGCGGCGGCGTACTACTACCTGCACGTTCTGGCCGAAGGCAGCATGCCGGGCGGCTGGTGGCGCACGCCGCTGGCGGTGGCCGTGGGCGTACTGCTGGCGATTTTGATTGATCGCATGACGGAGTACTTCACCGGCACGCATCAGAGCCCGGTGCAGGAAATCAAGAAAGCGGCCGAAACCGGCCCGGCGACCCTCATTCTACAGGGGCTGGCCGTGGGCTATGAGTCGGCGGTCTGGGCGGTGGTAACGATTGCCGCCACCATCGTGGCTTCGATTTTCATCTTCGGCGGTTTGAGCATTGACCCGGTCGAGAACATCACTTACATCCTGTATGGCGTGGCGATGACCGGCATCGGTATGCTGACCCTGACCGGCAACAATGTGGCGATGGACTCATTTGGCCCGATTGCCGATAACGCCGCCGGGATTGGTGAGATGTCCTGGAGTGGCACGCAGAGCGAAGAAACCGACCGCGCCCAGCGCATCATGGCGGACCTGGATGCCGTCGGCAACACCACCAAGGCGATTACCAAGGGCGTGGCAATTGGCTCGGCGGTTATTGCGGCCGTCTCGCTGTTCGGCTCGTTCCTGGTGGATGTCAGCCGGGCGCAGGCCTCGCTGGGCGTGCCGCTGGCTGAGCGCATCGCGACTATCGGCATCCGGGTTGATATCCCGCAGGTGTTCGTAGGCATGCTCATCGGTGGCGCGCTGCCGTGGCTGTTCTCTTCATTTGCCATTCAGGCCGTCAGCCGGGCTTCGGCCCTGATTGTGCAGGAAGCCCGCCGCCAGTTCAAACTGGGCGTGCTGGAAGGCAAAGTACCGCCGGATTACAAGCAGGCGGTTGAAATCGCCACCACGGCAGCGCAGAAGGAACTCGTGCCGCTGGCGCTGCTGGGCGTGCTGACACCCATTCTGGTGGGGCTGCTGCTCAAAGTAGAGGCACTGGGCGGTTTCCTGGCGGGCATTATCCTCTCCGGTCAGTTGCTGGCGGTATTTATGAACAACGCCGGTGGGGCCTGGGATAACGCCAAGAAACTCATCGAAGACGAACCCAGGGACCCGGCCAAGGGTCTGGGTAAAGGCTCCGAGCGCCACAAGGCCTCGGTGGTGGGCGACACGGTCGGCGACCCGATGAAGGACACCGCTGGCCCAGCCCTCAACCCGATGATCAAGGTCGTGAATCTGGTTTCGGTGATTGTGGCGCCGATTGTGGTGCAATACAATGACCTCGGCCTGGCCGGCTGGCTGGCGGTGGGCCTGCTGGTAGCGGGGCTGTGGTGGTCGATCCGCACCAGCAAACGCCCGGCCGAAGGTCTGGGCGGCTAAGGCGCAGTTTGCCAGTTTTTGCACGCGGGAGGCCGATTGGCCTCCCGCGTTTTGTTTAAGCTCCTAAGAAGGGAGGTTATTAGCGTAGTCGAAGGGAAGCAATCTTGAATCAGCAAGAAGATTGATTCGTCGGACTTCGTCCTCCTCGCAACGACAAGTCCTTTCTCTGTACGTATGGTCATTCCGCAGTTGTAGGGGCGCAGCATGCTCGCCCCTACAAAAACCAGGTTTGGGGCGATTGACTCGACTCGGACAAACCTCCCGGAGGTTAATCGGCAGAATTCAGGAATTGATAGACAACCGCCGGGAAGTTCCAGACAGCAGTCCAAAGCCTGCTGTGACCCACGAAATCCACCACTGCCACCAGAGCGCGAATATTGACACAAACCACGCTGCCCGGTAAAATACTCGCGCTTGTGAAAAAGATTGCATTTGCTTGAGCCGTAAAGAAGCTTACGCCTGCGGCCCAGCCCACTGGAATGACAGTCACTTCGATTTTGAAGGGCTGCCATTTTATTATTCCCGGAACGAAGAGAAGGAGTAACAAATGAACTGGAATTTTATTGATGTACTGGCCGCTTCCGAACGGCTGCCGGTGCCACTGTTGTGGTGGCTTGGGCCAATTACAGCCCTGATTGCCCTGGGCATGGCGGTTTACTTCTACCGCAACCTGATGGCCCACAGCGAAGGCAACGAACGCATGGTGGAAATCGCCCAGGCGGTGCGCGAGGGGGCGATGGCCTACCTGCGCAGCCAGTACAAAGTAGTGGCGATTGTGTTTGCGGTGCTGTTCGTCATCTTCCTGCTGTTGTCGTTCTTCAAACTGCAGAACTCGATTGTGCCGTACGCCTTTCTGACCGGCGGGTTGTTTTCCGGTATCTGCGGTTTCATCGGCATGAAGACCGCCACCAATGCCTCGGCGCGGGCGGCTCAGGCCGCCAGCCAGAGCCTGAACGGTGGCTTGCAGGTCGCCCTGCGGGCCGGCGCGGTGATGGGCCTGGTGGTGGTGGGTTTCGCCCTGCTGGATATCACCCTGTGGTTCCTGCTGCTTTACAATGTATTTCCGATTATTTTCCCGGACAACTTCATCAGCCTGGTGGATAACCCGCTGCCAAAAATCACCGCCATTATGCTTTCGTTTGGTATGGGCGCTTCGACCCAGGCCCTGTTTGCCCGGGTGGGCGGCGGCATCTACACCAAGGCCGCCGATGTCGGGGCCGACCTGGTGGGCAAGACCGAAGCCAACATCCCCGAAGATGACCCGCGCAACCCGGCCACAATTGCCGATAACGTGGGCGACAATGTGGGCGATGTGGCTGGCATGGGCGCCGACCTGTACGAATCCTACGCCGGTTCGATTCTGGCGACCTCGGCCCTGGGCGTGGCGGCAGTGACGCTGGCCGGGCCGGAATTCCTGGGGGCGCGCACGGCCATGGAGATGGGCCTGATTTTCATCACCGCCCCGATTGTGCTCTCGGCGGTCGGCATCCTGCTCTCCATTCTGGCAGTGTACCTGGTGCATTCCAAGGAAGATGCCACCCAGAATGACCTGATTAACGCTTTGAGCCGCGGTCTGTATATCAGCTCGCTGGGGATTGCCGTGCTCTCGGCCCCGATTTTCTACTATCTGCAAATCCCGAACTGGTTGGGGCTGTGGGCGGTGGTCATCGTCGGTCTGCTGGTGGGTATTGCGGTCGGCAAGGCGACCGAGTACTACACCTCGCACGCTTACACCCCCACCCGCCGCATCGCCGAGCAGGCTGCCATCAGCACCGCCACGGCGATGATTGAAGGCCTGGCGCTGGGCATGAAGTCCACCGGCCTGCCGATTCTGGCGGTGGTGGCGGGCATTACGGCCAGCTTCTTTCTGGCGGGCGGCGCGGAGAGCACCTTGCTGGGTCTGTATGGCGTGGGTCTTGCGGCGGTGAGCATGCTCTCCACCCTGGGCTTTACCCTCGCTACGGATGCCTATGGCCCGATTGCCGATAACGCCGGCGGCAACGCCGAAATGGCCGGACTGGACAAGAGTGTACGCGTGCGCACGGATGAACTGGACGCGGTCGGCAACACCACGGCGGCCATCGGCAAAGGCTTTGCGATTGGCTCGGCGGCCCTGACCTCGATGGCGCTGCTGGCGGCCTACCTCGAAGAAATCCGGCTGGCGTTGAGCGAACTGCGCGGCGTGGCCGAACTGATGATTGACGGCGTGGCGGTGCCGGTGGCACAGATGAGCGTGGTGGATTTCATGAACTTCTATCATGTGACGCTGCTGAATCCCTCGGTGCTGGTGGGTCTGTTTGCGGGGGTGGGCACGGCCTTCTACTTCTCGGCCATGACCATGAGCGCGGTCGGGCGGGCGGCGGGCGGCATGGTGGAAGAAGTGCGCCGCCAGTTCCGCGAGATCCCGGGCATTCTGGAAGGCACGGCCAAACCGGACTACGCCCGCTGTGTGGAAATCAGCACCAAGAGCGCCCAGAAAGAAATGGTCGCTCCGGCGCTGCTGGCGATTGTGGTGCCGGTGCTGATTGGCGTGCTGTTCGGGGTGGGCGGCGTACTGGGCCTGCTGGCGGGTGGCCTGGCCTCCGGCTTTGCGATGGCGATTATGATGTCCAATGCGGGCGGGGCGTGGGATAACGCCAAGAAGTACATCGAAGCCGGGGCGCACGGCGGCAAAGGCTCGCACGCCCACAAGGCGGCGGTGGTCGGTGACACAGTCGGCGACCCGTTCAAGGACACTTCCGGCCCGTCGCTCAACATCCTCATCAAACTGATGTCGATGGTTTCGGTGGTGTTTGCGGGGCTGATTGTGGCCTTTGGCAACGGTCTCGGCCTGATTTCGATGCTGTTCCAGTAAACAACTTGATTTTCAAACGAAAAACGGGCGGCCTGTTGGCCGCCCGTTTTTTATTCGCAGGAAATGGTTTCGCGTGTCGGAGAAAATCGGGTGGATGTTTTCCAGTGAGGGGGGTGAATCGCGTGGCAGGGCCGGGACTCCACGCTACGCTCGGAGTGACAAAAGTGGTGGGGGTAAAGGTCAGGAAACGTTGGCGGCCCAGATGGCCCACAGGCCGATTTTGACCACGCCCAACCCGAAGCGGACGATGAAAGCCAGCAGGAAGCCCTGCATGAGGGCTTTGACCACGCCCCAGGCCTGCTGCTTGTCCCCGTCCAGGCGGCGGGTTTCGAGCAGGAAGAGGGCCAGCACGCCAGCCGCCAGGCCACCGATGGGCGTGAGGAAAATGCTGCCAATGAGCGCCGCCAGAGCGGCCAGCAGCAGGTTGCCCCACGAGGCGCCCGCCTGGCGGCCCTTGGTGGCCATGAAGACATTGTCGGCGAGGGCCGAGGCAATCATCAGCAGGGTGATGAAGAAGAACATCCAACCACCGAGGGTACCCCAGCCGGTGGCGATGCCATAGACCAGCGCCGCCACCCAGATGACTACCCCGCCGGGGAAGATGGGGATGATCAGCCCGAACAGGCTGATGACCATGACCAGAAAGGTGATTGTATTAATTGCGCCGTACAGGAAGGCTTGCCAGTCAATTTCCATAGCAATAATTTTAGTACGGATTCGGCTGGAATGGGGTCATAGAAAGTATGAGGAATTAAAAAAACGCCCTGCTGTAGCGCAGGGCGTTTCAAAAACAGTCGCTTAGCGGCGCGGTTCAATCACCGTCAGGCCGCCCATCCAGGGGTGCAGGACTTCGGGGATGACCACGCTGCCATCGGCGCGCTGGTTGTTCTCAAGCACTGCCAGCAGGACGCGCGGCATGCCGAGACCGGAGCCGTTAAGCGTGTGCGGGAAGCGCACCCCGCCGCCGCCCGCCGGCCGGTAGCGAATGCGCGCCCGCCGCGCCTGGTAGTCGCCGACATTGGAGACGGAAGACACTTCCAGCCACTCGTTGACGCCCGCGCCCCAGATTTCAATGTCATAGGAGACGGTGGCGGCTTCGCTGGTGTCGCCGGCGCACTTGAGCAGGACGCGGTAGGGCAGGTTCAAGCCCTTGCAGGTCTCTTCGGCATCGGCGACCATTTTTTCCAGTTCTTCGTCCGAAGTTTCCGGGGTGCAGTATTTGTACATCTCGACCTTGTCGAACTGGTGGCCGCGCTTGATGCCGCGCACGTCCCGCCCGGCGCTCATTTTCTCGCGCCGGAAGCAGGGCGAGTAGGCGGTGTAATAGAGCGGCAACTGGCTTTCGTCCAAAATTTCATCCATGTGCAGGCCGGTGAGCGAGACTTCCGAGGTCGGCAGCAGGTAGAGGTCTTCTTCATGGTCTTTGTAGAGGTTGTCGCGGAACTTGGGTAACTGCCCGGCGGCGTACACGGTCTCTTCCTTGACCACGAAGGGCGTGTAATGCTCGGTGTAGCCCTGGCGGGCGTGCAGGTCGAGGAACCAGGCGATGATGGCGCGCTGCAAGCGCGCCCCCGCCCCGCTTAGGACGTAGAAGCGCGAGCCGGAGATTTTGGCGCCGCGTTCAAAGTCAATGATACCCAGCTCGGGGCCGAGGTCCCAGTGGGGCTTGGGTTCAAAGTCAAATTTGGGGTGTTCGCCCCAGCGGCGGATTTCAATGTTGTCTTCTTCGCGCGTGCCTTCGGGGACGCGTTCCTGGGGGATGTTGGGGATGACGGCCATGACCGCATTCAAGGCCTCTTCGTGCTGGCGCACAGTGGCTTCGAGGGCGCTAATCCGGTCACCGATGAGTTTCATGGCGTCAATTTTCTGCTGGCGTTCGGCGGGGTCTTTGGTCTGGCCGACCTCTTTGGAGCCTTTGTTACGCTCGGCTTTGAGGGTTTCGACCTCCACCAGGCTGGCGCGCCATTGGGCATCCAGGCGAACGGCTTCGTCCACCGGGCTGGGGTCCATGCCGCGCTTGCGCAGGCCGGCGCGTACGATTTCCGGGTTTTCGCGAATCAGGTCAATGTCTATCATGCTGCACCTCCGAGTTGGGGCCGTTCTGGCCCTTAATAGAATACGCCCCCCATTCGTGCAGGACGAGGGGAGCGCTCGTGGTGCCACCTGCTTTTGCCGCGTGGTGCGGCCTCTGCTGCGCGTTAGCGGGCGCACCCGGCCGGCTTGGGGCTTGCGCCTTTCACCGGCGCCCGTGTCAGAAGAACACCTGACAACGAAGTGGATTTCCGTTCCTGGCCTGCCGCCTCGCACCGACCGGCGGCTCTCTGACAGGCTGCGAACGTACTTGGCTTCGTGTTGGGCGAATGATTTAACTCTGGAGATTATACCTGCGTTTGCGACCCGGCCGCAAGCGTCACTTCGCCCAGATTGGGGACGGCATGGGAGAGCTGGTGTTTCAAGTCGGCCAGCCAGGCTTCGGCTTCACGAACCGAGCCGTTGGTCTTGAAAACGACCTGCCCTTCAACCCACAGGCTGTGCCCCACCCAGCGCAAACGCAGGGCCGGGACGGCGGCGACCTGCGGATGAGCCGCCAGCGTGTCCGCGACGCGCTCGGTCAGGGCCGGGTCAACCGCATCCATCAGGCGGTACCACATCGCCCTAATGGCGTCGCGGGTGATGAAGAGGATTGAGATGCCAATGACCAGCCCGAAGATGGGGTCGAGAATGGGAAAGCCGAGGGCGCTGCCCGCCACGGCCGGCAACACCGCCAGCGAAGTTAATCCATCAATGCGGGCGTGGCGGCCGTCGGTAATCATGGCTTCCGAGCCGATGCGCCGCCCGACTGAAATTTGCAGGATGGCCACGGCTTCATTGCCGATAAAGCCGACCACAGCGGCCAGCGCCACCCAGCCGCCATTGGCGATGGGCAACGGGTTGAGCAGCTTCTGAAAGGCTTCCCACAGGATATAGCCAGCGCTGAACGCAATTGAAGCGACGATGAACAGGCCAGCGACATCTTCGGCGCGACCATAGCCGTAGGTGTAGCGCCGGTTGGCCAGCCGCCGCCCGAGGTAGAAGGCCAGCAGCAGGGGGATGGAATTGAGCGCATCGCCGAGGTTGTGGACGGTATCGGCCAGCAGGGCCACGCTGCGGCTGGCGAGGTAGATAAATATCTGCAGGATAGTGGTCAGGCTCAATAAGGCCAGCGCCCAATACAGGGTGCGAATTCCCAGCGCATTGGTGAAGAGCGCATCGGACTGGGCCGGGCGGTCATGGGTGTGAGCATAGCCGGGCAGGTGCAGGGCCGAGGCAATCGTGTGCCACAGGCCGTCGCCATGCGAATGGTCGTGGTCGTGCGAATGATCGTGCGGGTGATCATGACTGTGGCCGTGGTCATGATCGTGGTCATGGTCGTCATGCGGGTGATGATGGTCCGTGACGGGTTTGATGGGCTGGCTTTCGGCCAGTTTGATTATTCGGGGGGTTTTCATTTTTCCGGGCATGCAGCCAGTATAATGAAATCTGTCTCCACCTGTTCCTCTTGCGACAAATCGCAAACCCCATGACTCACAACCGGCTGAATTATCTCGAACAACTCCACGCCCATGGTTACCGGGCGACCCCCCAGCGGGTGGCGGTGCTGGATGCGCTGTGCCGGGCGGGGGGGCATGTGCCCGCCAGTAAAGTGTTGGCGCTGGTGCGGGCTACTGATAGCCCGATTGACCGCGCCACGGTCTACCGGGCGCTTGATACACTGGTACGGGCCGGGCTGGCGCTGACCGCCCCGGGCGAAAGCGGGCAAGAAATGCTGTATGAAATCGTGCAGGAAGCGCCGCATCACCACTTACGCTGCGTGGCCTGCGGCACAGAAAGCGAACTGGATGCCGAAGCGGCGGCGCGGGTCTTTGCCCTGCTTGAACACGAAACCGGCTACCGGCTGACCAGCGACCACCTGGTGCTTTCCGGCCTGTGCCCGGCCTGCCAGGCCCAATCCAAATAAGTCAATTTTCCATTCGCGCCGTACGACGGCTTGATTCACGCTCCGCAAAGTCATAGAATAGAGAGGGGGCCATGAACTGATTCTGGCGCAAGTGCAGACGCAACAAGGAGGCCGTCATGAAACGCGCGCTGGTGATTACCCTCGTTTTAATTGCTGTGATTGCCATTCAACCCGCCGGCTTTGCCCTGGCACAGGACACTGGCCCGGAAGCCCCCGAAGGCGACCTGCCAGACGAAGCCGCCGGCGGTGAGCCGCTGGATGGCGACCTGGCTCCGGCCGAGGAGGAGGAAGCCGAAGCCACCGCTACCCCGGCCCCACCCAACCTGCCCGCCGGCGGCGGCCCGAACACGGCCGCGATTGTGGCGGGTCTGGGCGACTCGAATTTCTGGCTGACGCTGCTGGTTACGGTGGTGGCGGGGGCGCTGGGCGGGCTGGTGTATGAACTCATCATCCTGCAGGGCAATATTGAGTTGCCGCACAAAAGCACCGAGGCTGAAAGCCTGCCCGCTAGCGACTCACCGCTGGCAATTGCGGCGCACCTGTATGACCTGGGCATCTGGGGGCGCATCCTCATCGGTGGGCTGGCGGCGGTGGGCGTGGCATGGCTGCTGGAACCGGAGAACCTGACCGCTTTGGTGAGCATGTCTTTGATTGCGGGGTCGGCCGGGATTTCGGTCTTCAAATCGATGCAGGACCGGCTGACGGCGGCGCTGGCGGTGCAGAAAGTGGCCGAAACCCAGAAACAACTGGATGAGACGCTGGCGCGCGGTGAGGAAGTAACCGCCGAACTGGAAACAAAAATCGAGACCCTGAAACAGGACCTCGAAACGCAGGCCGATAGCGACCCCGGCGAGCCGGTGCTCAATCTGGAAGGGGTACGGTTGCCGCAGGCCCAACTGGATGAAATCCAGAAGCTGGTGGTGCGGGCCAAGGGCATTTACAGCAAGTAAGGGCGAAACTCTAAGGTACCGGCTGCTTTCCTACCCCTGCTCCGGGTCAATTTCATCCCCAAAATGAACCGCCATATCGGTAACATGGCGGCGCGCCCGGCGGGCGCCGGTGGCAATGATTTCCACCAGGCCGAGCAGGGGCAGCAGGTCGGGGTTCTTTTCAATATCGCGGCGCAGCAGATCCTGGGCGTTGGTAATCAACGCCAGGGTGCTGTTAAGGTCGTGGGTGAACTGCATGGCGTTCTCATGATAGCGCACCCGGTCGGCTTCGGGCAGGGCGTTAATCAGGCGGCTTAAGTCATCCCACAGGGCGGAGTGCGGCAGGGGTTCGGTGTCTTTCCAGGTACTCATTCATCCTCCCGGCTGCGCAGGTGCGGAAAGAGCATGACCTCACGGATGTTGGGCTGGTCGGTGAGGAGCATCGTCAGGCGGTCCACGCCGAGGCCAAAGCCGCCGTTGGGCGGCATGCCGTAACGCATGGCGCGCAGGTAGTCCTCGTCCAGCGGCTGGTAGTCCTCGTCCTTATCGGCATCGTAGGCGCGCCCCATTTCCAGAAAGCGCTGCTCCTGCTCCAGCGGGTCGTTCAATTCGGTGAAGGCGTTGCCCATCTCCATGGTGGCGATGAAGAACTCAAAACGCTCGACGGTGGCCGGGTCGCCGGGGACATTCTTGGCGAGGGGCGAGATGTCGCGCGGGTAGTTATAGAGGAAGGTGGGCTGCTGGAAAGTGGGCTGGAGTACATCGCCAATCAGGGCATCAATCAGTTTGCCGCGCGGGGTTTTGGGGTCGGCGGGATAGCCTTTGGCTTTCATGGCGGCGGCCAGGCTGGCGGCGTCCGGGTGGGCATTCAGGTCAATGCCAGCCAGTTCCTGCAGGCCGTCTTTGAGGTCCATGCGCACCCAGGGCGGGGCGAGTTCGACCGTCTGGCCCTGGTAAGTGATGCTGGTCGTGCCGAGGACCTGCTGGGCGGCGTAGGCAATCATCTGCTCGGTGAGGGCCATGACGTCATGGTAGTCGGCGTAGGCCATGTAAAACTCTAGCTGGGTGAACTCGGGGTTGTGGGTGCGGTCCACGCCTTCATTGCGGAAGTCGCGCCCGATTTCATAGACACGCTCCAGCCCGCCGACCAGCAGGCGCTTGAGGTACAGTTCAAACGAGATGCGCAGGTAGAGGTCCTGATGCAACTGGTTGTGGTGGGTGACAAACGGCCGCGCCGCCGCCCCGCCGTAGATGGGTTGCAGGATGGGGGTTTCGACTTCGAGGAAGCCGCGTTCATCCAGGAACTGGCGCAGGGCGCGCACGGTGGCGGCGCGGGCGCGGAAGATCTCGCGCACGTGGGGGTTAACGGCCAGGTCGGCGTAGCGCTGGCGGTAGCGGGTTTCTGGGTCAGTCAGGGCGGCATGGCGCACAATCTCGCCATCCACTTCTTCGTCCTTGGCGGCGGGCAGGGGCGTGATGGCCTTGGCCAGCATGCGGAAGGTCTCGACCTTCAGGCTGACCTCGCCGGTCTTGGTGCGGAAGAGTTCGCCGCTGGCCTGCACAAAATCGCCCAGGTCGAAGTCCTTTTTGAAGAAATCGAGGGCTTCATCGCCGACATCATTGCTGCGCAGAAATAACTGGATGCGGCCTTCGCCGTCTTCGATGTGGGCGAAGACCAGCTTGCCCATCAGGCGCGTGCTGCGGATGCGGCCAACGAGGGTGGCGCGCAACGGCTGGGCATTGGCGTCGGCTTCCTGGGCTTCAAAGGCGGCGATGGCGGCGCGGCTGGTGTGGCTGCGCTCGGCCTGGGTCGGGTACGGCTCAACTCCACGGGCGCGCAGGCGCTCCAGTTTTTCGAGGCGGGCCTGTTCCAGCGGGTTGGTGCGGCGGTTGGTGTCAGTCATGGGGGCTCCTGAAAAGGATTATACAGGCAAGTCCTGCAATGTTCGGGCAACAAAAATCCCGCGCTGGCGTCAGCGCGGGATGGGGGGGGGCAGACCAGCGATTTACTTGATTTCAACCACTTTGACGGTGAAAGCCCCATTGGGCGCTTTGACTTCGACATTATCGCCGACCTTTTTACCCATCAGGGCTTTGCCCAGGGGCGACTCGTGCGAAATTTTGCCGTCGCGCGGGTTGGCTTCCGGCGCGCCGACGATGTAATATTCTTCCGGTTTGCGGCGGCCTTCGCGAATCGTGACGGTTACACCGATGTCCACCGCTTCGGCTTTCTTGCGGCTTTTGGTGATGACCTGGGCATTGGCCAGCAGAATCTCGAGTTCACGGATGCGGCCTTCCACGAACGACTGCTCGTTCTTGGCGGCTTCAAACTCCGGGTCTTCGACAAACTCGCCCAAACTGCTCTCGGCGGCTTCGTGCAGGCGCTGGGCGACTTCCTTGCGGCGCACATCCCGCAGGTGGTCAAGCTCGGCCTGTAGTTTTTTGTACCCCTCCGGGGTGAGAAATTCGGGGGCCATCGTTGCTCCTCTAAGCGGGTGGTTGCCCTCCAGCGAGAGGGCAAACTGGCGTCCGCCTGTATAAAAAAGTTTTACAGCGAAGACACTGATGGAACTGTGTCCGCGCTGCGGCGGAGAATATATCACAAATTGGGATGAGGTGCAAGGGCATGGGAACTTTTGTTCTATTCGTCCTTGGCGGCGCCGCCGGTCTGGGTCAGCACGTGGGCAAACGACTCGGGCTCAGAGAGCACCAGCCAGACATCGCCGGGTTCAATCTCCAACCCGCCGCTGGGGATGATGAAGTCCTGCTCGCGGGCGACCAGAATGACCAGAAAGTCATCCGGCAGGTGCAGGTCCACGATTTTAAGCCCGGCCACCGGCGAATCAGGGGGGAGGGTCATTTCCCGCATGCGGCCCTTCACGCCTTCCATCGGTACATACTCAATCGGGAAGTTACGCGCCCGCGGCGGTCTGGCCGCCAGCCCCAGCAGCCGGGCAGCGGCCGCCAGGGTGTTGCCCTGCAAGAGCACCGAAGCCAGTACAACGAAGAACACAATGTTGAATATCTGGTCGGCATTCGGCAGGCCGGCCAGCAGCGGGAAGGTGGCCAGCACAATTGGGGCCGCCCCGCGCAGCCCGACCCAGGCCACAAAGGCACGCTCGCGCCAGCTCAGGCGGGCAGCCAGCAAGGCAACCAACACCCCTAGCGGGCGGGCGATGAAAATCAGCCCGGCGGCGGCCAGCAGGCCCGGGCCGGCCACTTCCGGCAGCCGGCTGGGGAATACCAGCAGACCCAGGGTGAGGAACATGACAATCTGCACCAGCCAGCCCAGGCCGTCATGAAATTGCACCAGCGAGCGTTTGTGGATGAAGTCATGATTGCCAAGGTACAGGCCGGCCAGGTACACTGCCAGAAAGCCGTTGCCGCCGGCCGCCGAGACCAGGCCATACGCCAGCAGCACCAGCCCCAGCGAGAGCACCGGGTAGAGGCCGTGGTTAGCGAGCGTGAAGCGGTTGAGGAGTTGCAGCATCCCCCAGCCGAGCAGCAGGCCGAGGGCCGCGCCCAGGCCCATCTGCCACAGCAGGCTGAGCAGCGCATCGGCCAGCGCAACGCCCTCCGGGGCGCGTAACCACTGGATGGCGGTAATGGTGAGGAACACCGCCAGCGGGTCGTTGGCGCCGGATTCCAGTTCCAGCAACGGCTTGAGGCGGCCGCGCAGGTGAACGGCTCGGGCCCGCAGCACGCTGAAGACCGCCGCCGCATCGGTGGAGGAGACAATCGCGCCAAACAAAAAGGATTCCAGCAAGCTGAAATCCAACAGGGCGTGGACGATGGCGGCCATCGCCAGGGCAGTAACCAGCACGCCCAGCGTGGCGAGCGACAGCCCCTGTTTAAGCACCGGGCGGATTTGCTGATAGCGGGTGTCCAGACCGCCGGAAAAAAGGATGAGCGCCAGCGACACCACACCAATAAATTGCGCCAGAGCCGGGTCATTAAAATAGATACCGCCGGGGCCATCCGAACCGGCCAGCATGCCAACCAGCAGGAAAAGCAAGAGGGCCGGTACGCCGTAGCGGTCGGAGAACTTGCTGGCAACCACACTCAAGACCAGCAGGGCGGCAGCGGCGATCAGAAAATTAATCATCTGGCACAGTATGCCACAGGCGCAGGCCATTGTGGCGAGTCAGATAGCCGGCGAGGGCGCCCCCCAACGCGGCGGCATCCGGCCAGAAGCTGGAGAGTTGCGAGGCATAAGCGGCGGCAGCCTGGGTCCAGGCGGCGAGGGCTTCGGCGGCCAGCGGGTGTACGGCGATTTGCGCGCCGGCAGGCAACAGGCCGGGCAGACCATCCTCGGAATCGAGTACATAGGGCAGGTCGGCGTAATACACTCGCGGCCGGGCGAGCAGTTCGGCGGCGCGACGGGTGAGTTGGTGGTCGACATGGTTGCCCAGCGTTAGTGGACAGTAGAGCGTATCCTGCGGTTCCAGGGCAGCCGCGAGGTCAGCCGCCAGCGAATGAAGCAACGGCGTTTCAGCGGCGGCCAGCGGGCCGAAGATGGCTTGGCGGCTGGCGTACAGGTGTTCGCCGCCTTCAACGCGGCGGTAGATGGCATCCGGCAGGTCAAAATAGCGCCAGCTCGCGCCCACCAGCGCGCAGGCGGCCTGGTCTTCCGCGCGGCGGGCGGCCACCACCGCCGCCCCGGCCAGCCCCCAGCGGCCGTGCAGTTCCTGGGCGAAGGGCGAGTACTCGGCCGGCGGCGGGTCGCCGGCGCACAGCGTCCACACTTCGACTGTTTCGTCGGCCTGCGCCAGTTGCCACAGCCAGCCGCCGCCAGAGTACACAGCGTCATCAAAATGGGGGGAGAGGAAGATATGCCGCATGGGGAAAGTGTAATGGGAAAGTTCGTAAATCGGAATTGATGATTGGTTATTGGTAAATCGTAATTAGATATTCGAAATTCGCCAGTGGCTGTTGATTTATTGCGGAGTCGCGGCATTTGGGATTTGAAGGCTTTCGCTGTGTTATTATCCTATCCGTTAAAGGAAATTTTTTGATGTTTTTTGCCTCCACCAACCCCGAAACGCGCCAGCGCGTGCGCTATGTGCTGGTCATCATCATCCTCGCCACCGTGCCGTGCTACTGCGCCGGGTTTGCGCTGATTTCCTATGAGCGCAGCCGGACTCCCACACCCACCGCGACCCTCACACTCACCCCGACCCTGACCCTCACGCCCACCGAGACCTTCACCCCCACGGCCACAAACACCGGCACCCAAACGCCAACTGAAACGCCGACCATCACGCCCACGCCCTCCGATACCCCCACCCGCACCAACACGCCGGTACCGCCGACCCTGACCTTCACCCCGACGATTACATTGACCCCCACCCACACGCCCATTACCCCCAGCGCGACCTTTACCGCCACCCAGCCGCCCACCGCGACCAGCGCGCCCGCAACTGCGACCAGCACCGCCACCAGTACCAACACCCCCGAACCCAGCGCCACCCCGACCCCCTGATGCCCATGGAAGACACCAAAACCCTGCTCAAAGAAATGATCAGCGTGGCCGGTCTGTCCGGCCACGAAGCGCCCATCCGCCAGATTCTGGAACGCGCCTGGCAACCGCTGACGGATGAACTCCACACCGGCCGCCTGGGCAGCCTGCACGCCCGCAAGCACGGCCTGGGCAAGGGCCCGCGCCCCAGCCTGGCGCTGGTTACCCACATGGATGCCATCGGCCTGATTGTGACCAAAGTCAATGAAGCTGGCCTGCTGCACCTCGACCAGATTGGCGGGATTGATGCCCGCGTGCTGCCCGGCCAACTGGTCACGATCCACACCCGCACTGGCGACCTGCCGGGGCTGGTGGTGCTGCCCGCCGCCCACACCCTGCCGGACGATGCGGCCAGCAGCGCCCCGACCCTGCCCAACCTGCGGGTGGATACCGGGCTACGCCCGGCGGCGGCCCGCCGCCAGATTCAGGTCGGCGACCTGGTGTCGTTTGCCAGCCAGCCGCTGGAACTGGATGGCGACCTGCTGGCGGGCCACAGCCTGGATAACCGGGCCTGCGTGGCGGTGGCCCACGAAACCCTGCGCCTGCTGCAAAGCCGCAAACACAGTTGGGATGTGTGGGCAATTGCCACCGTGCAGGAAGAAGCCACCTTGTTCGGGGCGCTCACCAGCGGCTATGCCCTGCGCCCGACCCTGGCGGTGGTGATTGATGTGACCTTTGCCAAAAGCCCCGGCACGCCCGGCCATAAAACCTATGACCTCAACAAAGGCCCCACGCTGGATTGGGGTTCGAACACGCACCCCAAATTGCTGGCCGAGTTACAAACCCTGGCGCGCAAACTGGAAATCCCATTTCAGGATGCGGTCTATGCCGGCGGCCACTCCGGCACGGACGCCCACTTTATGCAGGTAGCGGGCGAAGGTATCCCGACTGCGATTTTGAGCATCCCGCTGCGCTACATGCACACGCCGGTGGAGCTGATTCAGATGAAAGACATTGAACGCGCCGGCCGCCTGCTGGCGGAATTCATCACCGCCCTCGACGACACCTTCATGGACAAACTGCAGCTGGATGATGCCGCCAACGGGGAGGCGCAGTCATGAGCGCTTTCAAACGCAATCCCAAGTGGCAGGCGCCGCGCATCGGGGCGACCGAGCTGAAACTGCTGGAACGCCTCTCCAACGCCAGCGCGGTCTCCGGCGATGAAGGCGCGGTGCGGGCGATTGTGCTGGAAGAATTGAAGGGCATCCCGGCCGAGGTGCAGGTGGACGCGCTCGGCAATGTGCTGGTGACCAAAAGCGGCAAGGGCGCGGCCCGGCCGCGCGTGCTGCTGGCGGCCCACATGGATGAAATCGGCTTTATGCTCACCGCCGATGACGGCGAGGGCCAGTTTCGCTTTGAAGCCGTGGGCGGGGTGGATGCCGCCACGCTGGCCGGAAAACCGGTGTGGGTTGGGCCGAAACAACACCCGGCCATCATCGGGGCCAAACCAATTCACCTGACCACCGCCAGCGAGCGCAGCGGCGCCCTGACGGCGGATGCGCTGCGAATTGACCTCGGCCCCGGCAATGGCGGCAAGGCCAAAGTGGGGCAGTACGCCACCTTTGCCACTCGCTTCACCCGCCTCGGCCCCAGCCTGCTGGGCAAAGCCCTGGATGACCGGTTGGGCGTGACCACCCTGCTGACGCTGCTCAAACACGCCCCGGCCAACATAGACCTGCTGGCGGCCTTCACCGTGCAGGAAGAAGTCGGCCTGCGGGGGGCGCGCGTGGCGGGCTACACCCTCAACCCGGACATTGCCATCGCCCTGGATTGCACCCCGGCCATGGACCAGCCCACCTGGGACGGCCGCGAAAACACGCTCTATCGTAGCCGGCTGGATGACGGCCCGGCGATTTATTCGGTCGATTCCAGCACGCTTTCCGACCCGCGCCTGATTGCCCACCTGCAGGAAACCGCGGCGGCTTACGGCCTGCCGTACCAGATGCGCCAGCCGGGCGGCGGCGGCACGGATGCCGGTTCGCTGCACAAGGTGCGCGGCGGCGTGCCGAGCATTTCCGTTTCTGTGCCGGGACGCTACCTGCACACCCCGGCCGCCATTGTGCGGCTGGATGACTGGAAGAACACGGTGGCCCTGTTGCATGCCGCCCTGGGCCACTTCACCCGCGACACCGTCAAGGGCGGGCGGTGAGACCACGCCCCCCAATCCTTCGGAGACTTTTATGAAAGACATCATCCGCCAACTGGTAGAAACCACCGGCCCCTCGGGTTACGAAAACGAAGTGCGGGCCGTGGTGCAGAAGATGCTCAAGGGGCAGGTCGATTCCATGAAAGTGGATGCCCTCGGCAACCTCATCACCCGCAAGGGCCAGAAGGGCCAAGACGGCCTGACCATCATGCTCTCGGCCCATCTGGACGAAATTGGCATCATCGCCACCCACATTGACGAACGCGGCTTTGTGCGCTTTACCAGTGTGGGCGGGGTACACCCGCGTAACGCTGTTGGCGGGCGGGTGCGCTTCCTCAAGACCGGCCAGGTGGGCGTGATTGGCATGGAGCCCAACCAGAGCGCGACCAGCGTACACGGCCTGGACAAGATGTACATTGATATGGGGGCCAGCCGCCGCGCCGATGTAAAAGTGAGCGTGGGCGATGTGGCCGCCTTTGACCGCCCCTTTGAAGACCTCGGCCAGCGCCTGGTGTCCAAAGCGATGGATGACCGCATTGGGGTGGCGATTCTGGTCGAAACGATGAAACAATTGAAAGCCACGCCACATGAAGTGGTGGGCGTGTTCAGCACCCAGGAAGAAGTCGGTATTCGCGGGGCAACCACCGCCGCCTATGGCGTGGACCCGGACCTGGGCATCGCGCTGGATGTCACCCTGACCGGGGATACCCCCCAGGCCGCCACCATGGAAGTGGCACTCGGCAACGGGCCGGCGATCAAGGTCAAAGACAGCGGCATGATCAGCGACCCGCGGGTGGTGGCCTGGATGGAAGCGGGAGCCAAACGCGCCCGCCTGCCCTACCAGCTGGAAGTGTTGAGCGGCGGCACCACGGATGCACGCGGCATCCAGATGGCGCGCGCCGGCGTACCGGTCGGTTGTTTGAGCATCCCCTGCCGCTATGTCCACACCCCTTCCGAAATGGTGGACTATGGCGATGTACAGAACAGCGTAAAGCTGCTACTGGCCCTGTTAAGCAAGCCGGTTAAGCTGGCCTGAAGCGCCGGGCCCTGCGATACAATACACCCATGAAAAGAATATTGCACCACGCCGGCCTGGGGGTCATGGCGATTCTGCTTGCGTCCTGTAGCGCCCTTAACGGCGGTGCGCCCTCTCCAGCGGCTGCTACCCCCAGCCCAAGCGCCGCCACCCCCACGGCCGCGGCCAGCCCCGGCAGCAGCCCGCAAACGCTTGAAATCTGGCTGCCGCCCGCCTTTGACCCGGCCGCCGAGACCGAAGCCGGCGCCCTGTTGGCCGCCCGGCTGGCGGCCTTTGGCGAGCGCAACCCGGGCGTCCGGGTAACTGTGCGCATTAAAGCCGAGAGCGGCCCGGCCGGCCTGCTGGAAAGCCTGGCGGCCGCCGCCAGCGCTGCCCCGCTGGCCCTGCCCGACCTGGTAGCCCTGACCCCGGCCCAATTGCAGAGCGCCATCGGGCGCGGGACGGTTTGGCCGCTGGATGAGCACCTGACGGAAGACCTGGAAACGGATTGGTACGCCTTTGCCCAGGATTTTGCCCAGCATAACAACCAGACCTACGCCCTGCCTTTCGCCGCCGACGCGCTGGCATTGGCCTACTCACCGGCCATCCTGGAAACACCGCCCACCAGTTGGGCCGCCAGCCTGGAGCACTACGGGCCGCTGGCGTTTGCCGCCGCCGACCCGCGCGCCCTCTACCCGCTGGTTCTGTACCTGGGGCGCGGCGGCCAACTGGCCGATGACAATGGCCGCCCGACCCTTGAGCAGGAACAATTGCGAGCGGTGCTGGCCTATTTTGAGCAGGCCAGCCAGACCGGGCTGATGCCGGTGGCCCTGACCCAATACGATTCACCCAGCCAGGCCTGGACGGCGGTTAACGAAAGCCGGGCCAGCATGGCGGTGGTATGGTATTCCGCCCTGCTGCAAAACAACCCCAACGGGTTACAACCGGCGGCCCTGCCAACCCACAACGGCCAGCCGTTTACCCTCGCCACCGGCTGGGCCTGGGCAGTTAGCAGCCCGGAGGCCGGGCGTCAGGCCCTGGCGGTTGAACTGGCCGAATTCCTGACCGCGCCGGAATTCCTGGCCGCCTGGTGCGCCGCGGCCGGCCAGCTGCCACCCCGCCCCGGTGCCACCCAACCAGAAAGCCTGGCGGCACAATTGCTGGCAACTGCCCGCCTGCTGCCAGACCCAACCCTGCTGGACCGCGCCAGCCCTGAAATTACCGAAGCGGTGCTGGCCGTACTGAAACGCGAAAGCAGCCCGGACGAAGCCGCCGCCGAAGCAGTGGAAGCCTTCGGGCCTTAGGCAGGGCGCTTGACGCCGCCCGGCGAGGATGATACACTGCCGCCCCGGAAAATCTTATGAGCGAAACCCCAGCCACACCCCCTACCGAAACCCCTGAACCGTCGCGCCGCGGCGGCTTGACGGCCGTCCTGGAAGGCCTAAGCCGCATTGGCCTGGGCCAGCAAGCCACCCGGGCGCTTACCACCCTGCTGGTGGTGGGCGTGCTGGCGCTGGTGGTGTGGGGCATGAGCCGCGTGACCGCCAGCATGGAAAGCGCCGCCGCCCAGAACCTGCAGGCCACCGCCCAGGCGCTGGCGGCCCCCACTCTGGAGGCCGCCACGGGGCTTTCGGCCCAGCAGGCGCAGCAAGCCGAGTTGCTGGCCGCCTTTGAAGACCAGCTCGCCAGCGCCCAGGGCATCCGGCGGGCGGCCAATTCCCAGACCATCATCCCCAGCCGGCCGCGGGTGGATATTCTGGTGCATGAAGTCCAGCCGGGCGAGAGCGTATTCAGCATCGCCGAGATCTATGGTGTAAAACCGGAGACCGTGCTGTGGGGCAACTACGACACCCTGCAGGACAACCCGCGCGTGATAAAAGAAGGCCAACAGCTTAACATCCTGCCGGTGGATGGGGTGTACTACCGCTACAATGCTGGTGAAAGCCTGCGCACAATTGCCCAGTTCTTTGGAACCACCCCGGAGGCAATTGTGGAGTGGGCGGGCAACGACCTGGACCCCTACGAAACCGATCTGGATAACCCGCCGATTAACGATGGCGAGTGGCTGATTATCCCCTACGGAGAACGCGAACTGGTGGACTGGGGGCCGCCGCGCATCTCACGGTCGAACCCGGCCGTGGCGGCCTACTACGGCCCCGGCTCGTGCGGCGCCATCACCGATGGCCCGGTGGGCAACGGCACATTTGTGTGGCCGACGACCTCGCGCCAGATTTCCGGCTACAACTATGATGCCAACGTGCATGCGGCGATTGACATCGGCGGCGCAGAAGGCAATGCCATCTACGCTACGGATGCGGGTGTGGTAGTGTACGCCGGCTGGTCTGAATACGGCTACGGCAACCTGGTGGTGATTGACCACGGCAACGGCTGGCAATCTGCCTATGCGCATCTTTACTCGTACAGCGTTTCGTGCGGCCAGGGCGTATTCCAGGGCGGGCAGATTGGCGGGCTGGGCAACACCGGCAACTCCACCGGGCCGCACCTGCACTTTGAATTGTTGAGCGAACTGTATGGCAAGGTCAATCCGCTGAACTTCCTGATCCCGTAATTTCAATGAGAATCAAAAACGCCGGCGCGTCCAACGCGCCGGCGTTTTTTTGTTTGTGAAAGCGGAGTTAGTTCTTCGGCAGGATGCTGGTGAGAGCGCTGGTTACGTTCTTGAGTTCGCCGGCATGCACCTTGAGCCTGCTGACATCGCCGGTCTGCAGGCCGCCGTGCACATCGGTAATGGTGCGGGAGGTCTTAGCGGCGTTATCGATGATGTTCTGGGTGTATTTTTCCATCTCAGTCAGCAGGGTCATCACATTCTTGGGGATAACCGGGATGTTCTTCAAAATCGGGAGCAACACATCCAGAATTTGATTGGCCTTGGTGGCGTATTTTACGGTGAGCGAATGCAGGGTGCTCATCGAACCGGTCAGCTCAAGGGCGACTTCCTGAATGGCATCTATCATGTCCTTGTGGTCCTGAATCATGCGCCCGATGTCATTCAGGCTATCGGTCAGTTTGTCCGAAAACTTAACATAACTGCCGGGTTTGCCGGCCGGCCGGGCAGCCGGTTTGGCGGTGGGTTTTACGCTGGCTTTGGGGTTGCGCATGGGATTTTCCTCCGGGGGTGATTTTGGCTAAGTTAAGTATACCGCCGCCGGGTTGGGGCGGTTCAATCCTTGTAAGGGTCGTACTCGTCTTCGCCGGCCATCGCTACGCCAATGGGGGTGAGGGTGTGGAGAATGCGGATGGAACCGGCGTGGTGGGCCAGCACTTCGGGGAGGCGTTTATAGGCGTGGGGGCTTTCATCTGTACCGGCGCCGCGCAGGGTTACGCCGGCGCGCTGCACCCAGGCGTGCATCATTTCCGGGGTTACCAGGCCGGGCTTGATGACCGCACCGGTCTTGCGGTTAATTTTGCCGCGGGCGGCTGTGCGGCTCATCACCCGCCCGGCACCATGGACGGTGGAGTGCAGAGCGGTCTGGGCTTCTTCAGATTCTATGCCTTCCAGTATTACCGAGATATCGCCCATACTGCCGCCAACAAAGCCGCGCTGGCCGGGGAATGCCGGGGTGGCGCCTTTGCGCACCACCCACCAGGTCTGGCCGAAGTGCTCTTCCTGCCAGGCGAAGTTGTGATGGTTGTGCACTTCCTCCAGAATGTGCGCGCCCAGCAAACGGGCGACCTCGGCGCACACCCAATCACGGCCAGCATAAGCATAGCGCCCAGCCAGGTGCATGGCGGCCAGGTAGTCGTCGCCCAGCGAGGTGCCAAGCGGCAGCACCAGCGGCTCGACATCCATACCGTCACGGGCGCCGCCGGCCCGCAGGAAGTAGGTGGCAGTCTTATGGCCAAGGCCACGCGAGCCAAAGTGCACACCCACCCACACGCGCTCCTGTTCATCCACAAAGATGTCCACATAATGGTTGCCAGAACCGACAGTACCCAATTGCTGGCGGGCGGTGTTCTTTAGCCCCGCCAGGGGCTTGAGCGTCCAGGCTTCGTCATTAAAGAGGGGGTGGTCAACCCGGGCATCATTTTGGCGGCCGATGCCAAAGGCGATATGCTCCCAGATAAGATCCATGATACGGGAGATATCGGCCCGAACTTCAGCGGCAGGGATATCCAGCCGCACGGCCTTGTTGCCACAGGCGATGTCATAGCCCACGCCAGAGGGGCTGATGGCGTTCTGGTAGGCCACCACCCCGCCGATGGGCACGGCATAACCTTTGTGATGGTCGGCCATGAGGGCGGCGTAGGCCGCGCCGCGGGCGCACAGCCGAATCTGGGCCAGCGAAGCCGGGTCGATTGGGTCGCCCCAAACGGGGATGTTCTCCAGCAGTTGCATTAAGGCAGTATAGCGCAGTTGAGCGGCTGTGTATGAAGACAAAAAACGGACCGCCAGTTCCCCTCCCCGGCGGTCCAATGGGTGCCCCCCTTGCTTATGGTTAATGCAGTTTGAGGTGCTTTCTTCGCAAGCAGACTTGAATGAATTTCTGGCGCCCGCCGCTGGAAAGATGGAGTGCCAGGCCCCCTACCTGACACTCCGGTGGGTGCCCCCACTAGTGTTAATGCAATTCGGGCAGGTTTTTCGCAAGCAGGATAGAGGCGTTTTGAGACAGTGGAGGCAAGGCTAAAAGGCAAAACTCCGCCAAAGGCGGAGTTTTGCGATGAATACATAGGACTGGAACCTATAACTCGCTGACCAAGCCTCTTCGACCTGACTTTTTAACTGTCTTGACCCAGATAAGGGTAGAATGATTAAGACGTGAAAACCAATTACACCTGGCGCGGCTGGTTGGAGTGGTTTCTGACCCTACTGGTTGCGGCCAGCCTCACCCTCTATTCCATCCTGGCCATCCGGCTGGCTAATCTGCTACTCAGTGTGACGCCTGTATCAGTACCTCAGGGAGACTCATTGGAAGATGCGCTGGCGAACTGGGGCCTGCCGCCGCCGCAACGCTTTACACTGGTAAGCGACGAGGCGCGCCTGGCGGGCTGGCACTTCCAGAACCCGGCCGGAGGCGAATGTGGGGTGGTGATGCTGCACGGGCGCGGGGCGACAAAATTTCACATTCTTGAACATGCGCCGTTGTTCTGGTCGCTGGGTTGTGACCTGGTGAGTGTGGACGCCCGACAGCATGGCGAGAGCCAGGGCGGCTATGGCACCTATGGGGCGCGCGAAGCGGGCGATACCCTGGCCGTTGTGGGCTGGTTGGCAGCGCGGCGCACTTTGAGCCGCGAGCAAATCGGGCTGTTTGGCGTTTCCTACGGCGCGACCACAGCCCTGATGGCAGCGGCCGAGGCGCCGGAACTGGCCTTTGTGGTGGCAGATTCAGCCTTCTCGGACTTGCCAACAATTGCCTACGAACGCGGGGCGCAGGCTTTTGGCGCGCCGCTGGCACGGCTGTTCCTGCCTGTTTCCCTGTGGCTGGCAGGACAGAGGGCGAATTTTGACCCGTGGGCCATCTCAGCCGAAGCGGCGGTGCGCGGCAATGCGCCGCCGGTGCTGCTCATCCATGCCCGTGCCGATGGCGTCACCCATGCGGGGCATTCAGAGCGCATTTTTGCGGCCTGTAACCCCGGCCGCTGTGTGCTGCAAATCACCGACTGGGGCGCGCCGCATGCCGCTTCATATACATTCAACCCGGCGGCGTACCAAGCGCTGCTGGCAGATTTTCTGGTTGACTACGCGCCGGAGTTTGGCGGGCCATAACAACGGCCACCGGTACGTGTTGGTGTCTGAGTACGCTTAAAAACAAAAAGACCATTCCGGTCTTTTTGTTTCTGTGACCCGCATAGGACTCGAACCTATAACCCGCTGATTAAGAGTCTTCGGTCTCGTCTTCCAGCCAGTCCAGCTGGTCTGTTTCAGTTGTTTTTAGTCCAGGTTTCTTGTCGGAAACCGTCCAGCCAGTCCACTCAATCCATTATTTCCAGCGTATTTGCAGCAAAA
>JANJTX010000121.1 GCA_024710875.1 Anaerolineales bacterium
CAAATGCCAAACAATTTCTGGGCGAGTTTATGACAATTGATGAGTACCTGCGAGTGGATGGAATACTCGTAGCCTCAACGCACTTATTAGAATCATCAGAAGCATTTGAAATCCCAAGAATGAAGAACTATTACTTTATCGATAACGAAATAGTCTCTTGGATGGAAATGTGGAATTTCGATAATTCAAATCGCTATTCTCTGCGGTCCGTAGTTCGCACATTTGGGCCCCCTTCGGTAATTTCCATACGAACGATAGGCGAATACGGACAGGGAGTGTCTGCATTCCCCCATCCATTCCGGCTGGAAGTCTACTATATTGAACGTGGTATTGCATTTGAGTACGCAATTTTTGATTCAACGGAAACCATTAATCATATTGAGGCATGTTTCCAAGATCTTGATTCGCCGATTATGTATCTTTGGCGACCCGAAGAGATTCTGACTTTCCAGGAAGCAGCAATGCGATTGCTAGATATTGTTGGCCTCCCGTTTCCACAAGAGATTGAGGTGGCTGCAGGCCTTGATGAATCCAAATTCTACGAAACTCTAATTAATGAGTTAGGGCCAATTTGCCTGCGAACTGATAAATCATTATGGCCTTAGCACATTAATCTATAACTTGCTAATGACGCAGGTAAATTGCTGCGGTTTGGGAGGTTGATGTTTGTATTGTGGCGAAATCTACTGTGAACCGCTTAGCGTGGCAATCAGGCTGATGAGCAGTAACCCCGCCGAAACCCACAACAGATTGCGCTCCACCCGCGCCGCCACCACATCCCGCAGCGAAGGCGGCGGCAGCGAACGCCGCGGCTGCTGCACCGGGTTCCAATCGCCCAGCAGGGCTTCCTTCATTAAATCAATCGAGGTTGGGCGGTCATCCGGGTGCAGGCTCATCGCCCACATCACCGCCCGCTGGGTGCGCGGGCTGATTTGCGGGTTGAACTGCTGCAAGGGCGGCAGGCCCTCCGGCTGCAAGAACAGCTCACGGGCTTCCAGCGGCGGCTCGTTGGTCAGCAGGTGGTAGAGCGTCGCCCCAAAAGCGTAAATGTCGCTGCGCACATCGGTACGGCCGGTATCGCCGCCGTATTGCTCCAGCGGCGTGTACAGCGCCGTGCCGCGCCCCTGCACAATCGTGATGGTCGCATCGTCCGGGGCCAGGATTTTCACCAGCCCAAAGTCCACCAGCTTCACCACCCCGTTGGGCGTCAGTTTCAAGTTGCTGGGCTTGACATCGCGGTGCAGGATAGGCGGCTCCTGCCCGTGCAGGTAGTTCAAGGCCTCGGCAATCTGGCTCGCCCACGCCAGTACCTCGCGCTCCGGCAGGAACTCGCCGCGCTGGCGGGTTTCGGCCATCAGCGTGCGCAGGTCCTTGCCCGGCACAAAGTCCATCACCAGGTAATCGCGGTCGGCTTCAGAAAAAATGTCGGAGACTTTGGGCAGGTTGGGGTGGTCCAGGCGCGCCAGTACATTGGCCTCGCGCTGGAACTGGGCGC
This sequence comes from Anaerolineales bacterium, assembly GCA_024710875.1. GTDB lineage: Bacteria > Chloroflexota > Anaerolineae > Anaerolineales > UBA11579 > SCUK01. Next base: position 1,496 of record JANJTX010000121.1, read on the forward strand.
GGGTCTGTTGCAGCGTTTCACTGGGCAGGGAGGGGTCCAGACGTACTTCTTTGACGGCGCACAAACGGCCTTCCAGGCGCAAATCTTCGGCCTGGTAGATGCTGCCCATTCCGCCCTGACTGATGAAGCGCAGAATCTTATAGCGCTCGCGAAGAATATCTTCGCTCTTGAGAGACATGCGGCAAACTCTCTTCTTTCCTCTTGGGTGCGTGGCGTCGCACTCCGTAAATGATTATACCTGCCGCAGGCATGCTTTGCTACCGGTTACATAACCCACCTGATTTTCGTATTATACTAACCGGGCCGGGTTATCATTTTTGCAAGGCGGGAGAACCTACCGGCACGGAGGAGAGCAGGCGATGGAACGGCCAGAAGAAAACCCGCTGTTTATTGCCCAGACCGGTCCCCTGGAGGGCCAGCGCTGGGTAGTGCGCGAGTCGCTCCTGATTGGGCGCGACCCGGACTGTGATGTCATCGTCCTCACGCCGGATAAGCAGGTCTCGCGCCACCATGCCCGCGTGCTGTTGAGCAGCGAGGGCATCCTGATTGAAGACCTCGGCAGCAAAAACGGCACCCACATCAACAACCGCCGCATTGAGGGCCCGGTGATGTTGCAGGACGGCGACACGGTCCAGATTGCGCTCGCCCAGCAATTCGTCTTTCTATCTTCGGATGCGACTGTGCCGCTGGAACTGGGCGCGGCCGCCCCGCCGCTGGCGACTGGCCTGCTGCGGCTGGACAAACGTGCCCGCCGCGTGTGGGTCGGCAACCGTGAAGTCACGCCGCCGCTCTCGGTGGCGCAGTTCACCATGCTGGAATTGCTGTATGCCGCCGCCGGGCGGGTGGTCTCACGCCAGGAACTGATTGAAGCCGTGTGGGGCGGCGAGCAGTCTTACGATGTCTCCAACCAGGCTCTCGATGCGCTGGTGCGCCGCCTGCGCGACCGCCTGGCCGAAGTGGATAGCCAGCAGCAATTTGTCGTCACGGTGCGCGGCCACGGCCTGCGCCTCGAAAACCCGGCCTGAAACCAACCAATTCTCGAAATCATAACGGCCCGCGCAACCTGCGCGGGCCGTTTAGTAATGCTTGTCATTCCGCTTGCCCTGAGCCTGCCGAAGGGAGCGCAAGAGTTGGCGAAGCCAACTCCGGAATCCCGGCCACCATCTTGTCATTCCGAGCGCAGCGAGGAATCCCAGCCAAGTTTGTGTTTCAATGCTGTTCGCTGGAAAACAGCCACCCGCCCCCAACCTCTCACCCGCCGGCCTTGCTCTTGGCTTCCATACTGTACCGCACCACCTCGCGGTACACCTTGCGCACCGTCTCAGCCAGCTCGGGGTTCTGGTCGGCGCTGTTCAGTTGCATCATCACGCCCGTCAGCGCCTCGAGAAAGGCATCGTTCACCTTGTCGGCGTTGTCTTCCATTAACTTCTTGCGGGCGGCCTCATCGGGCGCGCCCAGCAAGGACTGCAAAAATTCCTGGTCCGGCCCGGCGGCTGACTGGCTGGCCTCCTGCAAGGCGGCGATGACCTGCTCCAGCTTCGCCAGTTTGTCCGCATCGTTCTCTTGCTGGGCCGCACCGTAGGCCGCGTCCAGCGCGGTGATGAAATAGTCGTCAATCGCCTGCAGGTTCGCCAGCGTGGCGCCTTTAATGTCGCTCTGTTCCAGCAGCAGGTCCAGATTTTTAGCCGCCTGCCCCCGCAGGGCCTTCATTTGCTCATCAATCTGCCGCGTGGCTTCCAACAGTTGCTCGCGAATGCCCTCCAGCCGGGTCTTCTCTTCACCGCTGGCCGCCTCAATCTTTTCCGTCAGCAGGGCGAAGAACTGGTAGTCCATCCCCGTCCGCGCCAGCCCTACATAGGCCTCGCGTCGGGTGTCGCTCTCGGCCGTCAGAATCAATTCCAGCAGGCGTTCACGCGTCAGGTTCTGGCCTTCGGCCTGCAGGGTTTTCACGGCCGCGTCCACTTCCTGGGCGCGGGCTTTCAACTCCAGCCCGGCCGGGGTTTTTTCCAGCAGGGCGTTTTGCAAATTCGCCACTGCCTGGGCGCTTTGCTGGTCGCCCTGCGCCAGGCTGGTTTCAATAATCTGGCTCATCATGCGGAAGAAGTCAGCATCAATCAGGGCGATTTCTTCCTTTACCACCACATCCAGCGCTTCCATATCCGTGATGGCCGCCAGCCGTTGCAGCAGGCTCAAACGTTTCTTCTGGGCATCCAGCATCTCACGCGTCACGCCTTCTTTTTCCAGCACCGTTTCCACCAGCCCCTGCAGGGTCAGCGCCTGCTGGGGCGAAAAGATGTAACCGCGCTTCTGCTCCTGCGGCAGGGCGTTGACCACCTGCTGGATCAGCCCGCCCAGCACGCGTTCCTGCTCGTTGCGGGGCAGGTTCAACTGCGGCGGCATGAAGGTCATCAGCAGGTCTTTGGCCGGGTCGTGGTACACCAGCGGGGCGGCCAGCGAGCCGTGGTAGCGGCAGGTGGGGCAGTCGGCGATGTTGTACTGCCCGGAGAGAAAGCGCTGTTTGGCGCTGGGGTCCTGGGCGACATCAAACACCTGCTCGATTTCAGCGGTGAGGGGCGTGCCGCACTGTGGGCACGGGAGGCTGGTACGGACTTTGGGCATGAAGGTCTCTTTTCTTAAAGCGCGGCTTGCGCCGGATTTTACAAAGCGTTATTGTAACTTAAGGGTTGGGGCTGGATTGCAGCAAAATTGACCGAGAGTAGATAAGTAAACAGTCTCTTCTGTCATTGCGAGGAGGACGAAGTCCGACGAAGCAATCTATTTGCTGATTCAAGATTGCTTCGCCCTTTGGGCTCGCAATGACAAAACTCTCTAATTCGCCGCTACCAATTCGCGCGCTTACTTATCGTCCGGACGAGGCAGCGAGAAGCAAATCCGCGCTCCGTTCTGATAGGTCGGGTCCACCCAGATGTTCCCGCGGTGCGCTTCGATGACTGCCCGCGCCAGGTACAACCCCAGCCCGGCTCCGCTGGTTTTGCGCTGCGAATCATCCGCCCGGTAGAAGCGGTCAAACACATGCGGCAGGTCGCCAGTGGCGATGCCCTTGCCCTGGTCGGTAACGCACACAATCACCGCTTCCGGCCGCACCTCGCCCCGGATGCAGATTTCGCCGCCCGCCGGCGAGTATTTCACCGCGTTGCCAATCAGGTTGTACAGCACCTGCGAAATGCGGTCCTCGTCGGCCAGCACAATCGGCACATCCGGCGGGAAGTCAGTGATGAGGGTGTGTTTGCTGGTCTGGGTCTGGAAGCGTTCGGCCAGCCGCTTGGCCAGCGCTGGCAGGGAGAGGTCGGAGGCGTTCAGTGCCAGCACGCCCGCTTCGAGGCGGGTGGCATCCAGCAGGTTATCAATCAATTCCGCCAGGCGGTCGGTCTCATCTTCAATCACCGCCAGGCTGTCCTCGACCACTTTGCGCTCCCAGCGCGCATCCTCGCGCCGCAGGGTGCTGACATAGCCCTTGATTAACGCCACCGGCGTTTTGAGCTCATGGCTGATGACCGAAACGAAAGTCCGTTTGAGGTCTTCGGCCTGCCGGAAGTGGGTGATGTCGCGCGCCGCGGCGATGATGTTCACCAGATTGCCATCCTCCGAAAGCAGCGGGGCATAGGTAATGCCCACTGCAATGCTGGCCCCGTCCGGCTTGACCAGGTCGCCCTCCACATACAGCGTGGCCTGCGCCGAAAGCGGCCAGCCGCCAGCTTCGGCTTTCTCCAGAGTGATGCCATGCGCCAGCTTGGCCCAGTGAATGACATCATCGTGCTGGCGGCCCACCAGCTCGGCGGCCGGCTGGCCCCACAGTTTGGCAAAGGCCGGGTTGGCATGCTCAATCGTGTGGTCGTTCTTCATAATCAGGATGCCATCGGCGGCCGAATCGAGCAGGGCGCTGATGCGCTGCTTTTCGTGGCGTAACTGGGTGTACAACTGGGCATTGGCAACCGCCACCGCCGCCTGGTCGGCGAAACTTTGCAGCAGGGCGCGGTCATTCTGCGAGAACGGCCCGCGATAATTACGGAAGATAAAAATCACCCCGATGACTTCGTTGCGCGCAATCAGCGGCAGGCCCACGCCGGTCAGCAGCCCCAAACTCACTTTGCGGGCGATGTCCTTGAGGGTGCGGTTGATTTCCGGGATTTCAAAATGGGCCGGGTTTTCGGTCTCCGGCAGGCGAGTGAGCAGCGAGTCCAGATACTTGAGCAATTCCCCGCCAATGCCATGCGAGGCTGCCACTCGCCAGCCGCTTTCCTCGCCCCGCAGGGCAATCAGGCCGGCCTGCCCGGCCAGCAGGTCGGCGCTTAATTGCAGGATGCGCTTTAACAGCGAATCGAGGTCAAGTTCCTGGGTCAGGGCCCGCGCGATTTCCAGCAGGTAGTCGCGCTGGCGCACGCGAAAATCAGGCAGCAGCATACTCTCTTTGTACCATATCCGGCCCCGCGGCGGTGTAGGAGGATTGTTGGAGAATTTTGGCGGGAATCGATAAACCCCGGCCACATCGGTATCCGCCATTTCGATAAAGCCGCGGATGCATCACCGCGGTGTAGGGGCAGGTTGGGATGCTGCGCTTCTCGACCCATCCCCGCCGTGCAAAGATGTCGGGCCATGCACGTAGGGGCGTAGCATGCTA
>JANJTX010000029.1 GCA_024710875.1 Anaerolineales bacterium
CGGGTCAAAGAAGGTGCCCGCCAGGCCGGCCAGGCTGGTGAACAACACCGCCAGCAGAAGCAGCAAAAGCCAGCCGCGCCGCTGTTGGAAGACCTTCCAGTCAATACGCTCAACCAGCAGGCCGAGCAGCCAGCCGGTGAGCAAGAGCATCGGCAGAGCGATGTGCACAGTGAGCCAGGGCATTTTCTCGCCGGCAATCGAGTAAGCCATAAAGGATGAGAAGGTCCAGAAACCGAAGAGGGTCAGGCCGAGCTGGCGGCTCTGGCCTTCGGTGAAATTGTGGTCAACATCCGGCTCGTCCTTGATGTCCAGGCTGCGGCGGCTGGTCCACCACCAGCGCAGGCCAAGCGCCCCGGCGATGGAGGCGCCAAGGAAGGAGAGGTACTCGTAAATCGGCACCTGAATGAGGAGGTAGTAGTACCAGGGCTGGTTGCCACGCTTGACGCCCTGCTGTTCCAGCCAGTAGCCCAGCGAGCCAACCAGGCCGGTCCAGAAGCCCTGGCCGTTGGTGAAGAGGGTGGTGTAGAAGATGGTGAAAATACCGAAGAAGATGGCGATGTTGATGAGCCAGGCGCGCGGATTCCACCACAGGCCCATAGCGGCCGAGATACCCACCAGCGGCAGCAGGAAGGCGGCAATGCGTGCCAGACTGGCCAGCGAGTTGTAGTCCATTGCATCCCAGCCAACCGCCCGCACCGGCAGGGCCGCCAGGTGCGGCAGCACCAGAGTGGTGAGCAACAGCAGGATTCCAAATGAGCGCATCTGGCGCAGGCGCTCCATGCCGTAGCCGCGCCCGAGGAAGAAGAGCGAACCAGAAAAGGCGACCGCCCCGGCGATGAACAAGCCAAGCACAATCGGGTCGGCGGGGGCGGCGGCGGCGTGCTCATCCAGGGTCGGGTCGGGTACGGCGGCGACCTCGGTGCCGGAGAGGGTGCCCATGTTGCGGCTTAAGAGGGCATAGCTGCCGGCCATGAGGATAAAGGCAAAGGTGAAAGCCATCAGGGCATTGAAGATGCGGCGGTCTGGCCCGCGCTCCCACCGGCGGCGGTTAATCTGATACAGGAAGAGCAGCCCGAGGAAGAGCATCATCTGGGCAGCGTAGATGAAGGAGGTTTCCTTGACGGTAAAGTGCAACACCGTGGCGAGGGTCAGGACATAGGTGTATTTGATTTCACCGGTATCCAGATAGCGCAACACGGCCCACAGGGCCATCAGGCCGAAAAGGACAACGAAAGTCTCGTTACGGACATAGCGGCCGTAGTAGAGCATGAAGGGCGAAATGACAAACAGGGCGGCGGCGAAGAGCGCCCCGGCCCGGCCGAGGTAGCGGCGGAAGCCCCACCACACGAAGCCCACCGAGGCGATGTTGAACAGCACGGCCGGGATGCGGGCGGTGAAGTCGCTATCACCAAAAAGCCAGTAAGTGAAGGCCAGCAGGTGGAATTGCAGCGGGCCGTGCATCAGCGGGGTGTGGGCAAAGCCGTTGCCCTTGAACAGGCCCCAGGAGTAGAAGGTGTGCAGGCTTTCGTCATGGCTCATGACGCGCGATTCAAGGTCGTAGAAGCGCGTGACCACCGCCGCAACCATGATGAGGGCAAAGAGCAACAGCTCCCAGTTCAGGGTGATGGTATTAAAAAGCGGCTTATCCAGCCAGTGGGTTTGTTCAGTAGATTTGGATTGGTTGGGCATACTGGCTCCAGCAACAAAATGAAATGGCCAAGAAGTGCAGGGGTATTGTATTGAAAGGCGATAAAACGCGCAAGCAGCGTCAGCGCCGGCGCGGGCCTTTTTTATCGGGTTTGCGCTCGTCGCTCGAAGTTCGGGTTCTATCCGTCGGGCGGGCCGGGCGTGTAGGGTTGCCGGAGTTGTCGGCCGGTTTGCGGTCATCGCCCTTGCCGGCGCCCCTTTCAGCGGGGGGTGGCGGACGTTTGGGCCGGTCGGTGGGGTTGCGGGGGCCGGGCCGGGCGGGTTTGCGGTCATCGCCCTTGCCGGCGCCTCTTTCGGTGGGGCGGGTTGGTCGTTTGGGCCGGTCGGTGGGGTTGCGCGGGCCCTTGGGGCGGGCGCCCGGGGCTTTGGGCGGCGGCGGCTCGCCCTTGAGTTCGGCGACTTCATCCGGGAAGAGGTGCCGCCACTTGCCACTGGCCAGCCGCCCCAGGCGCAGGGTGTGCAGCCGGACGCGCACCAGGCGCACTACCGGCAGACCGAGCTGGGCGCACACCTCGCGAATCTGGCGTTTGCGGCCCTCGGTGAGTACCACCCGCACCCAGGCGCCCTTGCCGTGCATTTCATCCAGCCACACCCGGGCCGGCAAGGTGCGGGTGCCATCCGGCAATACCACGCCGCGCTGCCAGGCTTCCAGTTGTTTGGTGTCCGGCTTCTGGGCCAGCAGAACTCGGTATTCTTTTTCGTGGCCATAACGCGGGTGGGTAAGGCGGTTAGCCAGGTCGCCATCGTTGGTCAGCAGCACCAGACCCTCGCTTTCCAGGTCCAACCGGCCAACCGGGTACAGGCGGTTGGTGGTTTCCACCAGGTCCAGCACAATGCGTTTGCCGGGTTCCGGCTTGGCGGTACTCAAAACAAAACGGGGCTTGTTAAGCAGAATGTATTCGTGAACTTCGGCGAGGGCCAGTTTGCGGCCATCCAGGCGGATGTCATCGCTGGCGGGGTCGGCCTTGTCGCCCAATTTGGCGACCTGGCCATTTACGCGAATGCGGCCGGCTTCCAGGTATTTTTCGCATTCGCGGCGCGAGCCGTAACCAGCCTGGGCCAGCAATTTCTGAATTCGTTCAGCCGCCATTGGTCACCTCGTCCGGTTCATTCGGAGCCGCATCGGCATCGGCCAGCGGCAGTTCGGTTTGCTCGCCAGTGAGGGGCGGCACTTCGGGCGGGTCGAGCGGCGGCAGTTCCTTGAGCGAAGACAACCCAAAATGCTGCAGGAAATCCGGGGTGGTGGCGTATAGAATCGGGCGACCCGGCCCTTCCGAGCGGCCGCCTTCTTCAATCAGACCCTTGCTTAACAGGCTTTTCATCACGCCATCGCTGTTGACACCGCGAATGGAGTCAATCTGAGGACGGGTAACCGGCTGCTGGTAGGCGACAATTGCCAGAGTTTCGAGGGCCGCCTGGCTCAAGCGGGTGGTGGCTTCCAGATTGAGGAACTTCTCCACCTGGGGGGCGGCTTCCGGAGCGGTGGTAAGTTGCAGGCGGCCGCGCTGGCGTTGCAGTCGCAGGCCGCGCTCGGCATAGCCGGCCTCCAACTGCTCCAGCAGTTTTTCAAGGTCTCGGGCGGTTACACCCAACGCCTCGACCAGCTGGCCGGGCATGACCGCACCCGGCGCAACGAACAGCAGGGCCTCCAACTGGGCCAGCGGGGAGAGCCCGGAAGGGCTTTTTTCAGCTACAGAGGCGGTAGATTCAGGCATGCTATAATGGCTCGGTTATCCAGAAGAGTAACGAAAAGAGTGCAAGGTGAGATTATACCAGCCAACCCTCCGCCGCCTGCTGGCTGCGGCTGCCCTGCTGGCGCTGGCGGCCTGTGCCCCGCGCCTGCAACCCGGCCAGATAGAGGTCAGCCTGTATGTGGATGGCCAGTCCCAGACGGTGAATGTGCCGGCCGGTAGCAGCGTGCGCCAGGCCCTGGAACAGGCCGGGGTAACCGTGGGGCTGCTGGACCGCAGCGAC
>JANJTX010000039.1 GCA_024710875.1 Anaerolineales bacterium
GTCACGCGCGGCAGGTTGGGGTGGCGCATGTTGGCGAGGATGGAGGCCTCGCGCTTGAACTGGCGCGAGTAGTCTTCGTCATCGCTGACGAGGTTTTCCTTCAGGGCGACATATACGCCGAGGCTGGAGTCTTTGGCTTTGTAAACCGCGCCCATGCCGCCCTGGCCGAGGATTTCTTCGATTTCGTAGCGATTATTGAGCAGATAGCCTATTTCCAACGCCATAACGTTTGTCCTCGATGAGTTTAGATTCGGGTTACTGCGCCGCAGAATTCGCAGGAGATTTCGGTCTGGCCGCGCAAGACCGGGGCAGTGAAGGCCCCGCCGCATTTGCCGCATTGGGTGGGGGCGTTGCGGATGCGCTCCAGCAGGGCCGGGTCAATTTCCACGGCGCGGTCATCGGCATAGCCGCCGCTGCGCGCCCGGCCAATCATCTTAACCCAGTCCTCGCCAACTGGTTGCGCCAGGGCGAAGCGGGCATTGGGCACCGGCGCGCCTTTGCCAAGGCTGGCGACCAGCGTGTCCATACCTGTTTCGGGGTCTTCTTCTTCTTTAATATCCAGAATGGCATCCAAAGCGACATCGAACTTGAGTTCAAAATCGCCGATGCGGTCTTCCCAGAGGAAGCGCTGGTCGGTGAGGAAAAGGATACCATTTTCCGGTTCAAGGCCGGGACGTTCCCATACGGCTTCGACGGCGGCGACACCGGCTTCGGTGGCGGTGAGTTTAAAGGAAGCGGTGGCGAGGGCATCCAGCATCCAATCGACCCAGGCCAGGTGCGCCTGCAGGCTGCCGACCTCGTTGGCGTATTCGTCGTACTGGTCCAGTACGGTTTCCTGGGCGGCTTCGGCCTGGGCTTCAGCAGAGGCGATGGCACTCTTGACCTGCATGTAGAGCGGGCGGGCAGCAGCGAGGTTGCCGGACATGCCGACGACCTGGGCGGTCTGGCTCTGGATGGCTTTCATCTGGTCGGAAAGCAGCTTGACCTGCATTTCCATGGCGCCCTGGGCGCGGGTACGGATTTTCTCCCATTGGGCGGCCAGTACTTCAATATCCGCTTCGAGGGTTTTTTCAATGTGGTAGCCGCGGCCACGCACCTGGCCGAGGGTGCGCCCCAGGTTCTGGACCTGGTTTTCAAGGTTGTTGAGCTCGGTGGCGAGTTCCTTAAGCATCATCTCGTCCTGCAGGGCGTTGACTTCATCCTGCAGGCCAACCAGATGCCCCTGGGTAAGGTCACCGGTAAGGTCAGCGAACGAGAGTTTGCTGGCCTGGGCGCGTTCCTGCTCGATTTTGCCCGACTGGGCATCCTTGATGGCACGCGCCCAGCCCTCCGAGGGCTGGCCATCCAGATGGAACGGAATGCTGCCAAGTTTGGAATCGGTGAAGGTCACATCCAGAAAATCCTGGTGGCCGAAGAGGCCCTTGTTGTGGGCTTTGGTGTCTTTGATGGCGGCCAGCGGGGCATTAATGACAAGTTCCTGCACCAGTTCCTTGGCCATGGTGACAAACAGGATTTTCTTGGTAGCGACTTTTTCCTTGCGTTCAAAGAGCAGACGTTTGCTGGTGAGGAAGAGGATGCCCTCGGGGTCTTCGTTGCCCTCTTTATCCCAACGGGCTTTGACGGCGAGGTAGAGGTTCTCGTCTTTCTCAAATTCAAAGGAGGCTTCGTCCTGCTGGGTGAGAGCCCAATGGATGCCATTGAGGCGGGTCACCATCTGGCTGGCAAGGGTCTGGACATCCGCATAAGCCCCGGTGATGCTGCGCTCCACATCATTGAGGTAGCTAGCGGCACGCGAGATTTCGTTGCGCAGGTTGCCAATGGCGTTGAGGGCCTGGGCCTGACTGCCGAGGCTCATGTTAAGCTGGCGGACGAGGTTATCCATACTGGCGAGTTTGTTGCGCGAGGCGCCGGCATTTTGCTGGATGTTGGCAAGGGCGGTGTCGCGGGTTTGCTGCCAGCGGGTCATGGCGCGGGTGGCCATTTCTTCTAAATCGCCCTGGTAGCGGTAACCTTTGCCGCGGGCGCCTTCCAGCAGATTGAGGGCATGCTGGAGGTTGGAGTCCAGGCTGGCGACTTCGGCTTCCAGATGGGCCAGCGAGGAACGTTCGTGGAGTTGATTAAGGGAAGATTGCAGGGAGGAGAGCTCGACCGAGAGGTCCGGGGCGGCTGCGCCGGTGTTGAGCGCCCAGGCCGGGGCAGCGGCTGCCACGGCCCCACCGCGGGCAGAAGGCGCACTGCGGGCCGGGATGCCTCCAGACGAGGGCCGGGCGCCCGGCGGCATGGGCCGCCCCCCCATGGCTTTGCCGCCACCCACGGGGGGCGCCGGCGGTTGGCCCAGGCCTTTGGGAGAGTTGGCCAGGCGGGTGGTGGCGCCGAGGGGCGGCCCCTGGCGATTCATGACGCGGGGGGGCGGCGCGCTGGGGGCTACGGCCGGGCGCGAACGGTTGTCGCGGTTGAAGAGCGTACGGCTGGTTTCCTGGCGCTTAACCTGGCGTTGCTGATTAAGGCCGGACTGTACCGGGCGACGGGCGGGCGGGCGACTGCTGCCGCCTTTAATGGGATTTGATGGGCGATTGCCGCCGATGTTCTTGTTGCGCAAGGCTGCTCCTCCTCCGGTATGACCTGCGACCCAATCATCGCCTGAATACAGGCTGAAATTATACCCCAATGAAATCCGGCGGCTCTGGCCGCAAGCACGGCTTTAGGTATAGAGACCAAAAGGGACTATAATCGGGGAGTTTGCAAACGAGTGAGTGCGGAGTGTATAGATGAAAAAGCAAAACCCGTGGGCGGTGGCGGCCCTGATTCCGCTGATTGCCTTTGCGGCCTGGGTGGCCTGGCCAACTGACCCGGCGGTCATCTTCGGACGGCAGATTACGACCCACCTGGGGCTGGACCTGGTGGGCGGGGTGCAGGTGCTGTTGGAGGCTGACCTGCCGGCTGAGACGGACATCCCGGCCGAGTCAATGGATGTGGCGCGCCAGACCATTGAGGCGCGCGCCAACGGCCTGCTGGGGGTAGGCGAGGCGGTGGTGCAGCAAGCAGGCGACCGCCGAATTGTGGTGGAGTTGCCGGGCGAGGACGATACAAGCCAGGCGATTGATGTAATTGGCGAAACCGGGCAACTGGAGTTTGTGGATTTGTCCAACCTGTCGAACAGCGAGGTCAGCGCCCTGATTGGGCAGACAATCGTGACCGATTACCCGACCGCGCCTGCCGAAGTAGAAGAAGGCCAGCCGGTATTTCACACGATTATGACTGGCGAACGCCTGACCCAGGTGGCAGCAGTGATTGACCCGAACAACAACTACGCGGTGGAGTTCGCGCTGGATGGCGAAGGCACAGCGGTTTTCCGGGAATACACCAGCCAGAATATCGGCAGTTCGCTGGCGATTGTGCTGGACAAAGTGGTGATTTCCGCGCCGCAAGTTACGGTGGCTATTCCCACCGGCAGCGGCGTTATCAGCGGCAACTTCACGGCCGAGGAAGCCAATGACCTGGCGGTAAAGCTGCGCTATGGCTCGCTGCCGATTCCGCTGGCGGTGGTACAGAGCCGCACGGTTGGCCCTTCGCTGGGCGAAGATTCGCTGCGCCAGAGTTTGGTGGCCGGGGCGGTCGGCCTGGGAATGGTAATGGCCTTCATGGTGCTGTATTACCGCCTGCCGGGGGTGCTCTCGGCGCTGGCGCTGGTACTCTATACACTGTTCACCTACGCCCTGTTCAAACTCATCCCGGTGACGCTGACCCTGCCGGGGATTGCGGGGTTTGTGTTGAGCATCGGGGTGGCGGTGGATGCCAACATCCTGATTTTTGAGCGGATGCGCGAAGAACTGGGCTGGGGGCGGAGTTTGCGCCAGGCGATTGACCAGGGCTGGGAACGGGCCTGGCCGTCAATTCGCGACTCCAATATCGCTACGCTGATTACCACGGCGATTCTGTTCTGGTTCGGGAATTTCTTTGGGGCCAGCATCGTGAAGGGCTTTGCGGTGACGCTGGCGCTGGGCGTGGGGGTGAGCCTGTTTACGGCGGTGACGGTAACCCGTGCCTTGCTGCACCTGATTCTGGACAACATCAAAGTAGAGGACCGGCTGGGCTGGTTCGGGGTGAAACGAGGTGAAGCATGAAGGGCTTGAACATCGTTGGCCGGCGTTACCTGTATTTATGGATTTCAATTATTACCATTGTCGCGGGCTTTATCGCCCTGGCGATCTGGGGCATGCCGCTGGCGATTGACTTTACCGGCGGCGGTTATGCGGAAGTGCAGTTCCCCAGCGGGCAGACCCCGCCGCTGGACGAGGTACGCGCCCTGTATGCCGAGTTTGGGGTGGAAGATGCCGCCCCGCGCACCGGCCAGCCGGGCGAACTGCTGGTGCGCTCCGGCCAGCTGACCGGTACGCTGAATGATGAAATCGTGGCGGCCATGCGATCTCGCTTTGGCGAGGACGTGGTGCTGCTGCGCTTTGACAGCGTGGGGCCGACGATTGGGCGCGAGGTGGCCTGGCGGGCGGTGGGTGCGATTGCGATGGCATCGCTGGCGATTATGGCGTACATCTGGTATGCCTTCAGCGGGACGCCGAATGCGCACCGCTATGGCATCAGCGCCATTCTGGCGATGCTGCACGACCTGGCGATTATCTTCGGGATGCAGGCGATTTTGAGCCGCATCTTTGGCTGGGAAGTGGATGCGCTGTTTTTGACGGCGGTGCTGACGGTGGCGGCCTTCTCGGTGCATGACAGCATTGTGGTGTTTGACCGCATCCGCGAGAATGCCGCCAAAGCGCGACGCAAGACGCCGTATGAGGAAATTGTGAACGACTCGATTAACCAGTCGTTGATGCGCTCGATTAACACCCAATTGACAGTATTCCTGACGCTGCTGGCGCTGGTGATTTGGGGCGGGGCAACCCTGCGGCACTTTGTGGTGATTTTGATGATTGGGGTGCTTTCGGGGACGTATTCCAGCATTTTCAATGCGGCGCCGATTCTGGTGGTGTGGCAGAACGAGGAATGGAAGACGTGGTTCAAGCGCAAGCCGGAGAAAGCAGGGCGGTACGACCGCGGTTAGATTGAGTTGAAATGGAAAAGCGCCCGCGGGATGGTCAGCGGGCGTTTTTTTGTTTGGGGTGGGGAACGGGCGCAGGAGTAACAGAGAAGCGGGTAGGGCGAAGCATGCTTCGCCCCTACGGTTGCAGTGCGTGAGTAGCTTTCATCGCAAGCAGTCTTTGTTGCCGCATTCTATCTTAGCGTTCGAGGGCGGCGAGGGCCGGGTTGGCGGGGTCGTAATAGACGGTGACGCTCGCGCCGACCGGGTATTTATCCACGATGTCATAGGCGGCGCGGTGCTGGCGAATGGCAAAGTGCATATCGCCGGCTTTTATCTGGCTGGCCTGGTAGGTCTGGCCCTCGACCGTGTATTCATAAAGCACAAAGGGCGAACCGGAAGTATGGTCGCCGCCAGAGACTTCGACGCGCGATTTGATGACCGTGCCGGAGGTGGAAAGCCAGGCCTGGGCGGCGGCGTGCTGGGCTTTGGCTTGCTTGGAGCGTTTGCTCAAGAACCAGCCCAGCCCGCCAAAGATGCCGAGGGTGGGTATGAGCGTAGCGGCGGCAATGAAAGCGGAGAAAAGCAGGGTGCCGGCGATGCAAAGGACGATGAACAGGATTTCGGAATTACCTATTTCGGGCATGGGAGAGTCCTATCTACTTTATTTTTCGCGTTTGCCATCTTCCAGGAGTTTCAGCATTTCGTTTATTCGTCTGGCGCGGGTATCTTCGCGTTTGGCGCTTGCTATCCAGCGAATATAGTTCTTCCGGTAAAACGTTGGCAGCCCATCAAAAAATGTCTTTGCCTTTTTATTGTCCGCCAGCGCTTTGGCAATGTCTGGCGCAAGATTGGCTTCCTGGGGACCTTCTAATGACAATTGCACAGATACATTTGCCCCTGGCGCAATTCCCGTGCCGCGCAGCCAGGCGGCTCCCAAACGAAGAAAGTAGTCTTGCCCCAATACACCCAGCGTGCCGCGGACAGGAATCCCATTTATGGTTCCCGCAACATAAAACCGAGGCCTGGCTCCCCAGACTTCGCGCGGTGAAAACGGTATGGCCACAAAGGTAAAACTGCCTTCTTTCTGGACAACTGCATCAAATGATTTTTGGGCTGTTTCGCTCATCTTGATATTTTCTTTCTGCGAAGGTTAATGTTTCTGGGGAGAGATGAACAGGGTTTCGGAGGTGCTGAGGTGGGACAGTATTGTCGGTAAATTTCCGCTATTCTACTGCCGTTTTACAAGCCCCAACGCCGCGGCTATTTGCATGGCAATGGCTTGTTTATCATAGGAAGGCTGAACAGGCACATGCAAAACCGGCAGGCCAACGGCAGCAAAGACCTCATCGAGGAACTCATCGCGTTCCTTGCGCTTTGCCATTGCATGGGTTGAACCGTCCAACTCAATAACCAACAGTGGCGATAAATCTTCAATCCGGCAAATCAAAAAATCGACTCGCTTGCGGGCGATTTTGGAAAAGTGGGCCTTGAAACCCAATTCCTTCCGGCGGCGCACCCCCACCAGACTTGAGACCGGAACCTGCACCATGGCAACAAAGCGTTTGCCAAGGATTTCGTCGCGCAGGATTTTATAGAAGTCGTATTCGGTTTCATGGTCAAATAGTTTTTCGTATTTAAAGTAGCGGGCAAGGTCAATCGTGACTTTATTTTCGGTGTTTGGGTTTTCTGGCCTCATCTACTATTCCTCCCAAGGTATGTAGCACAACGGCAGCCTAGACTGCGGGCCGCCGTTGCGTATTGAATTACTTTTGATAGCCCCTGTTTACCAGATTTTCTTACACGTCCAGGTTGCGGACCTCGCGGGCATGCGTCTGGATGAAACGCTTCCGGGGCGGAACGGCAGCACCCATGAGCATATCGAAGGTGCGGTCGGCTTCGGCCGCATCTTCAATGGTGACGAGCAACAGGGTGCGGTTGGCGGGGTCCATGGTGGTATCCCAGAGCTGGTCGGGGTTCATTTCGCCCAGACCTTTGTAGCGCTGGAGGGCGGCTTTCTCGGCCACGGCGCCCAGTTTCTTGAGGGCTTCGTCCTTCTCGCGCTCGGTATAGGCGTAGGTGGTTTTCTTGTTGTGGGTGATGGCGTACAGCGGCGGCTGGGCGATGTAGAGGTGGCCTTCATCAATGAGGGCCTGCATGTAGCGGAAGAAGAAGGTCAGCAACAGGGTGCGGATGTGGCTACCGTCCACGTCTGCATCGGTCATGATGATGACGCGGCCGTAGCGCAGACCTTCAAGGCTGAAGCCTTCGCCGATTCCGGTGCCGAGGGCCGAGATGAGGGCCTTGACTTCGTTATTGGAGAGGATTTTATCCAGCCGGGCGCGCTCGGTGTTGAGGATTTTGCCGCGCAGAGGCAGGATGGCCTGGAAGTGGCGGTCTCGGCCCTGCTTGGCGGAACCGCCGGCCGAGTCGCCTTCGACGATGTAGAGTTCAGATTTCTGGGGGTCTTTCTCGGAGCAGTCAGCGAGCTTGCCGGGCAGGGTCAGGCTTTCGAGGGCGCTCTTGCGAATGACGAGGTCACGGGCTTTGCGAGCGGCGTCGCGGGCGCGGGCGCTGGTGAGACACTTCGAGACGATGGCGCGGGCAGCGCTGGGGTTTTCTTCCAAAAACGAACCGAAGACTTCGGCCACGACCTGCTGGGTGGCGGTCTGGACTTCGGGGTTCATCAGTTTGACTTTGGTCTGGCTTTCAAACTGGGGTTCGCCGATTTTGACGGAGACGATGGCGGTCAGGCCTTCGCGGGTGTCATCGCCGGTGAAGTTGGGGTCGGCATCCTTGAGCAGGCCGGCTTTGCGGGCGTAGTCATTGATGATGCGAGTGACGGCGGTGCGCAAACCGGTGAGGTGAGTGCCGCCATCAATGGTGTTGATGGTGTTGGCGAAGGCATAGACTGATTCGGCGTAAGCATCCGTGAACTGGATGGCGGCTTCAATGATGAGGCTGTCTTCGACCTGCTTTTCTTCGGTGTAAACCACCGGGTGCAGGGTTTCGCGGTTACGGTTGAGGTAGCGCACAAAGGATTTGATGCCGCCCTCAAAGTGGAAGGTGATTTCGCGGCCATCGCGTTCATCCAGCAGGTGGATGGTGATGCCGCGGGTGACGAAGGCCATTTCACGGAAACGCTGGACGAGGGTTTCAAAGCGGTATTCCAACTCGCCCTTGAAAATCTCGGGGTCATATTTAAAGGAAACCCGGGTGCCGGTATCGTCTTCGGCGATTTTGCCGGAGGACTTGACCGGGCCCTGGGGGATGCCCCGGGCATAGCGCTGGACATGGATTTTGCCTTCGCGTTTGACGGTGACTTCGCACCACTCGGAGAGGGCATTGACAGCCGAAACGCCGACACCGTGCAGACCGCCGGAGACTTTGTAGCCTTTGCCGTCAAATTTGCCGCCGGCATGCAAAACGGTCATGACGACTTCAAGGGCGCTTTTCTTCATGGTGGGATGGGGCGAGACAGGAATACCGCGGCCGTTGTCTTCCACACTCACGCTGCTATCGGCATGGATGGTGACATCAATGCGGGTGGCGGCGCCGGCGAGGGCCTCATCAATCGAGTTGTCTACGACTTCATAAATGAGATGGTGGAGGGCTTTGACATCCGTACCGCCCACATACATGCCGGGGCGGCGGCGCACAGCCTCGAGGCCTTCCAGGACCTGAATATCTTCTGCACCGTAAGAACCTGCCTTGGTTTGCTTTGCCACAGACGACCCTCCAGCCAGCGCCAAATGGCGGGCGAAAATTGTTTGTTGAGCGGGTTTTCAAGCGGGGTTTTGACTACCGCATAGATGTTCTATTTTACCACAGAGGGGGTAGCGGGGCCGCCGCGTGCCCGGTCAAACCAGACGATTGGGGCTTGTCCGCCTTGACCGCTTGGGAGAATCTTTGTAGAATAGCCCCTTAAATCCCCCAATGTACCTATTGGTATCGGATTGGTTCGGTATTCCGAAGTGCTTTGGAACCCGAATAGTAAGCGGAGAAAGGAGGTGCTGCCCATTCGGTAAGTATTTCACCCTACCCCTTTCCCAACCCACTATGCGTTTCCCCCGCGCCTGCGGGAGAATCAAACTATCTCTGATGGAGGAGAAGTACATGTCTAAACGCTTGTTTTCTGTACTGTCCCTGCTCATCATCGCCAGCATGGCCCTTGCGGCCTGCGGTGGCGGTGGCGGCGGGGCTACCACGCTGGAATGCACCGATGCAATCGGCTGCGTGACGGTTGCCCCGGGTGAACCCATTCACCTGGCCTACATGCTGACCGTTTCCGGCGCCACCGCCACTCTGGGCGATGACTCGCTGGGCGCGATCCGCGTGGCCCTGAATGAGCGCCCGGAAGTGCTGGGCCACTCTGTTGAACTGACCGGCGAAGATTCCGGTTGTTCGGCGGAAGGCGGCCAGACGGCTGCTACGGCGGTTTCGGCTGATCCTTCGGTGGTTGCCATCGTTGGCACCAACTGCTCCGGCGCGGCCGTGGCAGCTCTGCCGACCATCAGCGGCGCAGGCCTGCTGATGTGCTCCCCGTCCAACACCAACCCGGGTCTGACCGATCCGGAAGGTACCTGGATGCCGGGCTACTTCCGCACCGCTCACAACGACAAGTTCCAGGGCCGCATCGC
>JANJTX010000055.1 GCA_024710875.1 Anaerolineales bacterium
GAGATGGTGATGCCGGGCGACAACGTCAACCTGCAGGTCGAACTGATCATGCCGGTGGCGTTGGAGCAGGGCTCCAAGTTCGCCATTCGCGAGGGCGGTCTCACCGTCGGCGCGGGTGTCATCACCAAGATTCTGGACTAACCGATGGCCACCAAACAGAAAATCCGCATCCGCCTTAAAGCCTACGACCATCGCGTCCTGGATCAGTCTGCCAAGCGCATTGTTGAAACCGCTGAGCGCACTGGCGCCCGCGTGGTTGGGCCGGTACCCCTGCCTACCCGCCGCGAGCGTTTCACCGTTCGCCGCTCGACCTTCATTGACAAAGACTCCCACGAGCACTTTGAAATCCGCACCCACAACCGGCTCATTGACGTGCTCGACCCGGACAGCAAGACCATCGATATGCTCATGCGCCTCAACCTGCCCGCCGGCGTGGATATCGAAATCAAGATCTAAGAAATTGGCCCTTGTGGCCGCAGCACTTTGTAGTATAATAACGGGCTTGTGCCAGATGGCACAGACCTACGCAGGCCACGCAAGAATTGCCCGCGACCGGAAGCCACAAACACCCGCTTGCTTCCGGCCGGGCAGTTGACTGCGAGGCTGAGGGATGATGCAGCCCGCCCAGGCTGACAGTCCCAAGACCTATGAAATCAGGAGAACAACAGATATGTTGAAAGGGCTATTAGGCAAGAAAGTCGGCATGACTCAGATTTTCGATGAAAACGGCCGTGCAATTCCGGTAACCGTTATCGAAGCTGGGCCATGTTTTGTTACCCAGGTCCGCACCCCGGAAGTGGAAGGTTACAGCGCCGTACAGCTCGGCTTTGGCGAAACCAAGCCCAAGCAGCTCACCGGCGGCCAGCTCGGCCACCTCGCCATTACCAAGGCCGCGCCCCTGCGCTACCTGCGCGAATTTCGCGTCAAAACCACAGACCTCAAGCCCGGCGACAAAATCACCGTCGCCGATGCCTTCCAGGTCGGTGACAAGGTAGATGTCATCGGTGTCAGCAAAGGCAAAGGCTTTGCCGGCAACATGAAGCGCCACCACTTCGGTGGCGGCCCCATGAGCCATGGCCAGTCAGACCGCCAGCGCTCCCCCGGCTCCATTGGTGCCGGCACCGGCACTGGCAAAGTCTGGAAAGGCAAACGCATGGCCGGCCACATGGGCAGCGAGCGCGTCACCGCCCCCAACCTGCGCGTCGTCTTTGTCGATGCCGAACGCAACCTTCTCGGTGTGCGCGGCGCGGTGCCGGGTGGCAAAAACGGCCTGCTCATGATCAAGGAGACGCGCAAGCAGTAGCCCCAGGCTGCCCGCGGAGAAACCCATGAAAGTTGATATCTACTCCCTCAATGGCAAGAAAACCGGCGCTCAGGCCGACCTGCCGGCCGATATTTTCGAAGCCCCGGTCAATGTTGACCTGATGCACCAGGCCTATGTCCGCCAGTTGGCCAACGCTCGGGCTGGCACCCACAGCACCAAGACCCGCAGCGAAACCCGTGGCGGTGGCCGCAAACCCTGGAAGCAAAAAGGCACCGGTCGTGCCCGCCAGGGCTCCATTCGTGCCGCCCAGTGGGTGGGTGGTGGCAAAATCCACACCCCCAAGCCGCGCGACTACAGCCTGGAAATGCCCAAAAAGATGCGCCGCGCCGCCCTGCGCTCGGCCCTTTCCGTCAAAGCCGCCAGCAATGAAATTCTGGTGGTCGACGAACTGAAACTCGCCGAAGCCAAGACCAAAAACATGGCCCAGGCCCTCCTCACCCTCGTCGGTCAGGACAGCGCCCTCATCCTCCTCGGTGAAAAGACCGAACATGAAGCCGCCCTGGCCAAATCCACCCGCAACCTGCCGGGCACCAAAACGCTGGACGCCATGTACCTCAACGTCCGTGACCTCCTCGGTTTTGACAAAGTCATCCTGCCTGTCAAAGCCCTGGATGTGATTGCCAGCTACCTTGGCCAGGACAAATAGAGAGGCGACCATGATTACAAACATGTATGACATTCTGCGCCGCCCGCTGATTACCGAAAAATCCAGCTACCAATCCGGCAAGCTGAACCAGGTTTCCTTCGAGGTGCACGCCAAAGCCACCAAGGCCCAGATCAAAGAAGCCGTGGAAACCATCTTCAAGGTAGAAGTCGCGCGCGTCAACGTAATCAATATGCCGGCCAAGCGCACCAAGCGCCTTGCCAGCCGCCGGATGGCCGTGCGCCGCAAAGCCTACAAGAAGGCCGTCATCCTGCTGGCGCCCGGCAACACGATCGATGTATTTGAAGGTGTACGCTAATGGCCGTCAAAAAATACAAACCCACATCGCCCAGCCGCCGCAACATGTCCGGTTATACCTTTGATGAAATCACCAAAGACACCCCGGAAAAAAGCCTGCTGGTGCCCCTGCGCAAAAGCGCCGGCCGCAATGCCCAGGGCCGCGTCACTGTTCGCCATCGTGGTGGCGGTCACAAGCGCCAGATTCGTGTCGTAGACTTCAAGCGCGACAAGCGCGGCATCCCCGCCCGCGTCGCCGCCATTGAGTACGACCCCAACCGCACCGCCCGCCTGGCCCTGCTGCACTACGCCGATGGCGAAAAACGCTACATCATTGCCCCGCTGGATATCAAAGTCGGCGACCAGCTCATGGCCGGCCCCACCGCAGAAATCCGCGCCGGCAACAGCCTGCCGATTGCCAACATCCCGGTCGGCACCATGATCCACAACATTGAGTTGAACGAGGGCCGCGGCGGCCAGCTTGTACGCTCCGCCGGCAACTCCGCCCAACTGCTGGCCAAAGAAGGCGAGTACGCTCAAATCCGCCTGCCCTCCGGTGAAGTGCGCCTGGTTCGCCAGACATGCTACGCCACCATTGGCCAGCTCGGCAATGTGGAACACAGCAACATCAAACTCGGCAAAGCCGGCCGCAAGCGCCACATGGGCATTCGCCCCAGCGTGCGCGGTACTGCCATGAGCCCGCGCGACCATCCGCACGGTGGTGGCGAAGGCCGCTCACCGATTGGTATGCCCAGCCCGAAAAGCCCCTGGGGCAAACCCACCCTGGGCTACAAAACCCGGCGCAACAAAGCCACCGATAAATTCATCGTCCGCCGCCGCGGCAAGAAACGCCGCTAACCGAGCGAGTTTTGGAGTAACACGTTATGGGACGTTCACTGAAAAAAGGGCCATTCATTGACCCGAAACTGTACAAACGAGTGGAAGCCATGAACACCAAGGGCGAAAAGAAAGTTGTTCGCACCTGGAGTCGGGCCAGCGTCATCTTCCCCCAGTTGGTCGGCCACACCGTCGCCGTGCATGACGGCCGCCGCCATGTGCCGATTTACGTGACCGAAAACATGGTCGGCCACCGCCTGGGCGAATTTGCACCCACCCGCACCTTCCGCGGCCACATCGTGGAAAAGAAAGCCAAGTAGAGGGCCGAACGATGACTGACGGATATCGCGCAGTAGCCAAAAACATATCGATCTCGGCTCAGAAAGTGCGCCTGGTTGTAGACCTGGTGCGCGGCAAGCCGGTACTGGAAGCCCTGGACACCCTCAAGTTCGTGCCCAATGCCTCCGCCAAGCCCATCTACAAAGTCGTGCGCTCGGCCATGATTAACGCTGAAGAAAACTTCGGTGTCAGCCGCAACAACCTCATGGTCGACACCATCTTTGCCGATGAAAGCCGCACCCTGCGCCGGGGGCGCGCCGGGGCCCGCGGGCGCTACAAACCGTGGTTGCGCCGTTCATCGCACATCACGGTCGTACTCAAGGAGCGCGACCGCTAAGCCCGGTCAGGAGATATTATGGGACGTAAAGTACACCCAATTGGTTTCCGCCTCAAAATCAACAAGACCTGGGAAGGTCGTTGGTTCGCCGAAGGCAAGGAATACACCGCCCAACTGCACCAGGACTTCGCCGTGCGCAAACTCGTGCGCGACAGCGCCCCGCGCGCCGGCATCTCCCGGATTGAAATTGAACGCTTTCCCGGCAATGCCAAGGTCCACGTTCACACTGCCAAGCCCGGCGTACTCATTGGCCGCAAAGGCGAGAACGTCAAAATCCTGCGCAAAGACCTCGAAGCACTCATCGGCAAGCAGATTGACCTCGAAATCAAGGAAATCAAATCCCCGGATCTGGACGCCCTCCTGGTCGCCCAGAACATCGCCGAACAGCTCGAACGCCGCATCTCCTACCGCCGGGCCATGCGCCGGGCCATTCAGCAGACCATGCGCGCCGGGGCGGAAGGCGTCAAAATTGAAGTCTCCGGCCGCCTCGGTGGCAGCGACATGGCTCGCCGCGTCTGGTTGAGCGAAGGCCGCGTCCCCCGCCATACCCTGCGCGCCGATATTGACTACGCCGTTGCCAAAGCCGTCACCACCTACAGCGCCATTGGCGTCAAGGTGTGGATCTACAAGGGCGAAGTGCTGCCAGAACTGGAACAAATCCCCGAACCAAGCGAAGGCGTCTACGTCAGCGAATAACCGCCTGACAG
This sequence comes from Anaerolineales bacterium, assembly GCA_024710875.1. GTDB lineage: Bacteria > Chloroflexota > Anaerolineae > Anaerolineales > UBA11579 > SCUK01. The sequence goes on from JANJTX010000055.1 coordinate 4,485, forward strand.
GCCGGATGAAAGAAGGAATGACAGCATGTTGATGCCAAAACGTGTCAAATATCGCAAAATGATGCGCGGCCGGATGACCGGCAAAGCCCAGCGCGGCGCAGAAGTCCAGTTCGGCGAATGGGGCCTCCAGGCCCTGGAACCCGGCTACGTCACCGCTCGCCAGATTGAAGCCGCCCGCCGCGCCATCACCCGCGCCGCCAAGCGCCGTGGCAAAGTCTGGATCCGCATCTTCCCGGACAAGCCCATCACCAAGCGCGCCGCCGAAACCCGCATGGGCAAAGGCAAAGGCCCGGTGGAATATTGGGCTGCCGTCATCAAACCCGGCCGCGTCCTCTTTGAAGTCGGCGGCATGCCGGAAGAAGTCGCCCGCGAAGCCCTGCGTCTGGCGCGCTTCAAGCTCGCCATCAAGACCAAAATCGTGGCCGCCCACCAGGTAGAAGGTTAACCATGAAGATCCAGGAAATTCGCGAAATGACCCCCGAGCAGCGCACCGAAGCCCTGCGCGCCGCCCAGGAAGAAATCATGCGCCTGCGCTTTCAGCAGACCACCGGCGAACTCAAAGACACCAGCCGGATGAAATTTCTCCGCCAAGACATCGCCCGGCTCAAGACCGTGCAGCGCCAGCAAACCCTGGCCGGCGAGAAGGAAGGTAAATAACCATGAACACTCGTCGCCGAATGGAAGGCGTAGTCACCAGCAACAAAATGCAGAAAACCGTGGTGGTAGAAATCAGCCGCGTCTTCCAGCACCCGCTCTACCACAAAGTGGTCAGCAGCAGCAAGCGCGTCAGCGCTCACGACGAACTGGAATGCCAGATTGGCGATACCGTTCGCATTGTGGAGAGCAAACCGATCTCCAAAACCAAACACTGGCGCGTCGAATCCATCCTCAAGCGCAACCAGCGTAACCAGGACCAGGGCGTGGAAGGCTAATCACATGATTCAACAAGAATCCCGCCTCACAGTAGCCGACAACACCGGCGCCCGCGAACTGCTCGTCATCCATGTATTGGGTGGCTCGGTTCGCCGCTACGGCCACGTTGGAGACATCGTCGTCGCCACCGTCAAATCCGCTACCCCCCAGGGCAGCGTAAAGAAAAGCGAAGTGGTCAAAGCCGTCATCGTCCGCACCGCCAAAGAATGGCGCCGCGAAGATGGCTCCTACATTCGCTTTGATGACAATGCCGCCGTCATCCTTGACCAGGACGGCAAAAACCCCAAAGGCACCCGCATCTTCGGGCCGGTAGCACGCGAACTGCGCGATCAAGGCTTCATGCGCATCGTCTCCCTGGCCCCCGAAGTGCTCTAAGGGCTGAAGGACAGTACTCATGAAAAACAAAATTCGTAAAGGCGACACCGTAGAAATCATCACCGGGCGTGAAATTGACCGTGGCAAACGCGGCGAAGTCATGCGCCTGATCCTCAAAGAACGGCGGGTGGTGGTGCAGGGCATTAACATGCGCAAAAAACACCAGCGCCAGCAGCAAACTCAAAACCGCACAGTACCGGCCGGCATCATTGAGTTCGAAGCCAAAATGGACCTCTCGAATGTCATGCTCGTCTGCCCCAAGTGCAACGAAGCCACCCGCGTGGGTGTGCAGCGTGAAGAAGACGGAACCCTTCACCGCATCTGCAAAAAATGTCAGAAGCAGATCGACTGAAGCAGCGGAGCGCGAACCCTATGGCACCTAGACTGAAAGAACGCTACACCAAAGAAATAGCCCCGGCCCTGCAAAAAGCCCTTGGCATCCAGAACGTCATGGATGTCCCCCGGCTGCAGAAGGTCGTCCTCAACATTGGCCTCGGCGAAGCCATGGACAATGCCAAAGCCCTGGACGCCGCCGTGGTTGACCTCACCAAAATGACCGGTCAGAAGCCCATCATCACCAAAGCCCGCAAAGACATCGCCAACTTCAAGTTGCGCGCCGGCCGGGCCATTGGCACCAAAGTCACCCTGCGCGGCGAGCGCATGTGGTCCTTCCTGGACCGCCTCATGAACGTCGCCCTGCCACGCGTGCGCGACTTCCGCGGCGTCCCCACCGACTCGTTCGATGGCCGCGGCAACTACACCCTCGGCTTTCGCGAACAACTGGTCTTCCCGGAAATCCAGTACGACCAGATCGATAAAATCCGCGGCTTTGAAGTCACCATCGTCACCAGTGCCAAAACGGATGATGCCGCCCGCGAACTCCTGCGGCTGCTCGGCATGCCATTCAAGAGTGAAGGATAACAAGTATGGCCAAAACAAGCATGATCTACCGCGAACTGCGCCGCAAATACCCCACGCGTGTGCGCAACCGCTGCAAACTGTGTGGGCGCCCGCGCGGCTATATTCGCCGCTTTGGCCTGTGCCGCATCTGCTTCCGCGAAATGGCGCTGGAAGGCAAAATCCCTGGCGTGACCAAGTCATCCTGGTAACCGGGTGGAGGAACTGAAACATGAGCGTAAATGACCCGATTGCAGATATGCTGACCCGCCTGCGCAACGGCGTGATGGCCGGCCACACCCTGGTCTCCATGCCCAGCAGCAAAATCAAACTCTCGATTGCCGAAATCCTCAAGGAAGAAGGCTTCATCGAAAGCTATGAAGTTGCCGATGGCGAACGCGCCCCCCAAAAGGTGCTGCGCGTCAAACTCAAATACGTAGGCGAACGGCGCGAACGCCGCTCCGTCATCAGTGGCCTGGAACGCATCAGCACCCCCGGCCGCCGCGTCTACGCCAAAAAAGAAGAGATTCCCTTTGTGCTTTCCGGCCTCGGGGTTTCGATTGTCTCCACGCCCAAAGGCGTGATGACCGGTCGCCGGGCCCGCCAGGTTGGCGTGGGCGGCGAGGTACTCTGCAAGGTCTGGTAAACAGACCCGTAAGAGCCAGGAGGTATTTTCAATGTCTAGAGTAGGACGCTTGCCCATTCCCATCCCCGCCGGGGTGGAAGTTGATGTAAAAGGCAGCCACATCCGCGTCAAAGGCCCCAAAGGCGAGCTGGAACGCACCTTCCCGGCCGTCGTCGCTTTTGAAATGGAAGACGGCACGGTGGTGGTCAAACGCCACACCGACGAAAAATTTGACCGCTCCATGCACGGCACCGCCCGCGCCGTCCTCAACAACATGGTGGTGGGCGTCAGCGAAGGCTTCACCAAAATCCTGGAAATCCAGGGCGTTGGCTACCGCGCTGAAATGCAAGGCGAAAACCTCGTCCTGCATGTGGGCTACTCCCACCCGGTCATCATGGAACCCCCCAAAGGCATCACCTTTGCAGTGGGCGAACGCAACGTCATCATCACCGTCTCCGGCTATGACCGCGAAGAAGTCGGCCAGCAAGCCGCCCTCGTGCGCCGCACCCGCCCGCCAGAACCCTATAAGGGCAAAGGCGTGCGCTACCAGGGCGAAAAAGTCCGCCGCAAAGCTGGCAAGGCCGGCAAGGCATAATAAGGAACCATTATGGCTAATACCTCTCGTAACCAGGCGCGCAAACGCCGCCAACTCCGTGTGCGCAAACACGTCCACGGCTCACCTGCCCGGCCGCGGCTTAACGTCTACCGCAGCCTCAATGAAATCTACGCCCAGGTCATCGATGACGAAGCCGGCCGCACCCTGGCCGCCGCCTCCACCATCGACAAAGAACTGCGCAGCAAGATGAAGGGCAAAGACAAATCCGCCCAGGCCAAACTGGTCGGCGAAACAGTGGCGGCCCGCGCCAAGCAGGCCGGTGTTACCCAGGTCGTCTTCGACCGTGGTGGCTTCCGTTATATGGGCCGGGTCAAATCCCTGGCCGAAGGCGCCCGCGAGGGCGGCCTCGAGTTCTAGGAGAAACGTGATGTCTGATTACAACACTGGCACCGAATACGAAGGCACCGAGCTCGAAGAGCGCACCGTGGACATCACCCGCGTCGCCAAAGTCGTCAAGGGCGGCCGCCGTTTTGGCTTCCGCGTCACCGTCGTCGTCGGTGATAAAGCCGGCCGGGTCGGCATGGGCGTTGGCAGCGCCAACACCGTGCCGGATGCCATCCGCAAAGCCTCCGACAAGGCCCGCAAAAACCTGCACCGGGTAAACCTCTACAAAGGCACCATCCCCCATGAAGTCATGGGCAAAACCTCCGGCGCCAAAGTGATGCTCAAACCCGCCTCAGCCGGTACCGGCGTCATCGCTGGCGGCGGCGTGCGCGCCGTCCTGCAGGTTGTGGGCGTAAACGACATCCTCACCAAATCCATGGGCAGCGCCAACATGCTCAACGTCGTGCGCGCCACCATGGATGCGCTCGACCAGCTCAAATCCGTAGAAGAACAGGCCCGCCTGCGTGGCAAACCCACAAACACGTTGCTGCCGTTCTGGGAGCGCAAGCAAAATGGCTAAAACCAAAGAAATCAAAGTCACGCTCGTCAAAAGCCCCATCGGCTTTGCCGAGCGCCAGAAACGAACCCTGTTGGCGCTCGGTCTGCGCCGCATGAACCAGACGGTCACCCAGTCGGACACCCCCGCCGTGCGCGGCATGATCCGCAAGGTCATCCACCTGGTGGAAGTGGAAGAATAAGCCATGAAACTGCATGATTTGAAGCCCAATGAGGGCAAAACCAAAGACAAACTGCGGGTCGGTCGTGGTACCGGTGGCCGGCGCGGCAAGACCGCCGGGCGCGGCACCAAGGGCTCCGGCGCACGCGCCGGTGGCGGTGGCCGCCGCCTGTACCGGCAGGGCGGTAACCTGCCGTTCTTCCGCCGCCTGCCCTTCAAGCGCGGCTTCACGCCCCCCAATGTCGTCATCTACAACGAAGTCAACCTCGACCAGCTCGTTGACTTCAAAGGCAGCGATGTAACCCCCGAGACCCTGGATGCCGCCCGCCTGCTGCGCAAGCCGGCCGCCCCCATCGTCATCCTCGGCCGCGGCGAAATCAAAAAAGCCCTTAAAGTCCGGGTCCACCGCGTAACCGAAGGCGCCCGCAAGAAAATAGAAGCCGCCGGCGGCAGCGTGGAACTCATTCAGCCTCAAACGGCCGAAGCCTGAGCCCGCGAAAGGAAACTACTGGATGAAACGTTCAGCCTGGCGCTACCTGTGGACTGCCCCGGATATCCGGCGCAAACTCATCGTCACCGTCCTCCTGCTGGTGCTCTACCGCCTTGCCTCCCACGTGCCCACCCCGGGCGTGGACCGCGAAGTTATGGAATCCATCTTCGCTTCTGGCGGCGCCGGAGCCAACCTCTTGAGCATCATCAACCTCATCTCCGGCGGCACCGTGCGCAATTTCTCCATCCTTGCCATGGGTGTCTACCCCTATATCACCGCCCAGATCATCATCCAGCTGCTCATTCCCATCATCCCCGCCTGGCAGCGCCGCATGCAGGATGACCCCCGCGAAGGCCGCAAGTGGATGGAAAAGACCACCTACCTGCTCACCGTGCCCATGGCCGCCCTTAACGCTTTCGGCCAGATCCGCATCTTCTCCTCCCTCGGTGGCGCCCAGGTCATCCCGAACTTCGACCTCGTTGGCAATTTCCTGCCCTCCTTCACCGTCATCATCGCCATGACCGCCGGCACCATGTTTGCCATCTGGCTCGGCGAACTCATCTCCGAGTACGGCATTCGCAATCAGGGCCTCTCGCTCATCATCTTTGCCGGCATCATCTCCCAGTTGCCCCAGGCCTACGCCCAGGTGCTGGCTAATGAAGCCACCCGCTGGCCGGCCCTCATCTCGCTCATCATCATCACCGTCCTCACCATCTTCGTGATTGTGTTCGTGCAGCAGGGTCGCCGCAATGTGCCCGTGCTCTACCCCGGGCGGCGGGTGGGCAACCGCATGTCCATGCCCGTCAAAGGCACCCTGCCGCTGATGGTCAACATGGCCGGCATGATCCCGCTCATCTTCGGCCAGGCCTTCCTCTCCTTCCCGGCCATCATCGCCTCCTTCTTTGTGGCCTCGGAAATCCCGTGGGTGGCCTCCTTTGCCGCCAGCACCCAGGCCCTCTTCGGCGGCACCGGCACTGGCTACTGGATTATCTACTTCCTCATGGTCGTGCTCTTCGCCTTCTTCTATACGGATGTCCTCTTCGCCCAGCAAAACTACGGCGAAAACCTCAAACGCGCCGGCGCACAAATCCCCGGCGTCAAACCCGGCAAACAAACCCAGGAATACCTCACCCGGGTCCTGCGCCGCATCACCCTGCCGGGCGCTGTATTCCTCGGCATCGTCGCCATCCTCCCCTGGCTGGCCTCGCTTGCCATCCCCGCCCTGGCCATTGCCGGCGCGGGCGGCAGCAGCTTCCTCATCAACGCTGCCGGTTTGCTCATTGTAGTAGGTGTCGTACGCGATACATTCTTCAACATAGATGCCGAGCTCAAACTGCACGGCTACGAAGAATCCCTGCTCGTACGTTAATAAAACAGGAAAGTGTGACCCAGTGCCAACCTACGTAGTCATGCTCGGCGCCCCCGGCGCTGGCAAAGGCACGCAGGCCGCCCTCCTCTCGGAAAGGCTGGGCCTGCCGCACATCTCCTCCGGAGACATCTTCCGGGAGAACATTAAAAACCATACCGAACTGGGCAGCCTCGCAACTGGCTACATGAACAAAGGCGAACTCGTCCCTGACGATGTCACCATCGCCATGATTCGTGAACGCCTTGGCCGCCCGGACTGCGCCCCCGGCGCCGTATTGGATGGCTTCCCCCGTACACCCGCCCAAGCCGCCGCCCTGGCGGAGATGCTGGCCGGGCTGGGCGGCAAAGTGGATGTCGTCCCCTATATCAAGGTAGAAGAACAGGAACTGGTGCGCCGCCTTACCGGCCGCTGGACCTGCCGGGCCGAAGGTCACATCTTTCACGCCGTTTTCAATCCGCCGCGGCAGGCGGGCGTGTGTGACCATGATGGCTCCGAACTCTACCAGCGCGAAGATGACCAGGCTGAAACCGTCACCAACCGCATTCGGGTCTATCTGGAGCAAACTGCGCCCCTCATAGCCCACTACCGCGCCGCTGGCGTAATGCGCGAAATCGATGGCAACCAACCCATTGAAACCGTGACGGCCGCTCTGCTGGCGGTTCTGCCGCCCGCAGCCAGCTCGGAAGCACCTTAAAACCTTATGGCTTGGGAACGCAATGTCGTCCTCAAAAGCCCGGCCGAGCTGGAAATCATGCGCGAAGCCGGGCGCATCAACGCCAGCGCCCTGGCCGCCGTACGTGCCGCCATCCAACCCGGTGTCACCACCGCTGAATTGGATGCCATCGCCGAGGCGGTCATACGCCAGGCGGGCGGCAAACCCGCCTTCCTCGGTTACCCCGGCCCCACACCCTACCCGGCCACGCTCAACACCTGCATCAACGAAGAAATGGTGCACGGCATCCCCGGGGAGCGAAAACTGAAAGAAGGCGACCTCGTCTCCATAGACTGCGGCACCATCTTCCAGGGCTTCGTGGCCGATAGCGCTTTCAGCATCGGCGTGGGGCAGGTCAGCCCTGAAGTACAGCGCCTGCTGGAAGTCACCGAAGAATCCCTTCGGCTCGGCATCGCCCAGATGCGCTCCGGCAACCGGGTAGGAGACGTTTCCGCCGCCGTCCAGCGCTACGTGGAAAGCCACGGCTACCACGTCCCGCGCGAATACACCGGGCACGGCGTGGGCCGCAAAATGCACGAAGGCCCCCAGGTGCCCAATTACGGCATCCCCGGCCAGGGCATGGTTCTCCGCCCCGGCCTGACGATTGCCCTCGAGCCCATGGTGCTGGTAGGCACCCCGCACACCCGGGTGCTGGCCGATAAATGGACCGTCGCCTCGGTCGATGGCTCGCTCACGGCCCACTTTGAACACACCGTGGCCGTTACCGATGGCGACCCACTCATCCTGACCCTCCCGTAATCTAAAACTCGGGTCTGGACGAAACAAAGAGTTTCAGATAAAATTGGTTGTTTTGGCCTGTTCGCTGGCCTAAGGAGTAATCAAATGAAAGTCACCGCTTCAGTTCGAAAGCGCTGCAGCAAGTGCAAGATCGTGCGGCGCAATGGCCGGGTACTCGTAATTTGCGAGAACCCCAAACACAAACAGAGACAAGGGTAAAGCAGCATGGCACGTATCGAAGGCGTTGACCTGCCGCGCGACAAGCGCGTAGAAATCGGCCTCACCTACATCTATGGCGTAGGCCTCAAAACCTCCAAGGATATCCTGGCGGCTACCAAAATCAGCCCGGACCTGCGCGTTCGTGACCTCACGGATGACCAGGTCGCCATGTTGCGCGACTTCATCGTCGGCAATTACCAGGTTGAAGGTGACCTGCGCCGTGAAGTGCAAATGAACATCAAGCGCCTTATGGAAATCGGCTCTTACCGCGGCCTGCGCCACCGCCGCAACCTTCCGTTGCGCGGCCAGAAAACCCGCACCAACTCGCGCACCCGCAAAGGCATCAAGAAAACCGTTGCCGGCCGTGGCCGCCGCCGTGGCGCCACCAAGAAATAATTTCAGCCACACCGAACGATTTAGGAAAGAGGAAGCATGGCACGAAGTGGACGTACCCCCCGGCGTAGCGGCCCCCGCAAGACCAAGCGCAACCTGTCCTCCGGGCAGGTGCACATCATGGCTACGTTTAATAACACCATCGTCACCGTTACCGATGACCAGGGCAACACCGTTGCCTGGGCCAGCGCCGGTGGCGTAGGCTTCAAAGGCTCGCGCAAAAGCACCCCCTTTGCCGCGACCCTTGCAGCTGAAAAGGCCCTCAAGGCCGCCCAGGAAATGGGCCTCACGGAAGCCGATTTGTTCGTCAAGGGCCCCGGCCCGGGGCGCGAATCTGCCATCCGCAAAGTTCAGGCCATGGGTCTCAAAATCAAATCAATCGCTGATGTCACCCCCCTGCCGCACAACGGCTGCCGCCCGCCCAAAAAGCGCCGGGTGTAATTAAGAAGGATACTGAATTATGGCAAGATATACCGGACCCGTTTGTAAGCTGTGCCGCCGTGAGGGTGAAAAACTCTTCCTCAAAGGCGAGCGTTGCTTTTCGCCCAAGTGCGAAATTGAAAAGCGCAACTACCCCCCCGGCCAGCACGGCAAATCCAATTCCTGGCGCCGCACCGAAGGCTCGGACTACAGCAGCCAGTTGCGCGCCAAGCAAAAAGCCCGCCGTGTTTACGGCGTGCTGGAACGCCAGTTCCGCGGCTACTACACCCAGGCGCTCAAAACCAAAGGTCTCACCGGCCTGCGCCTTCTGCAAGTCCTTGAATCCCGGTTGGATAACATCATCTACCGCATGGGCTTCGCCAGCAGCCGCAGCCAGGCCCGCCAGTTGGTTGCCCACGGCCACTTCACTGTGAATGGCCGCCGCACCAATGTGCCCTCCATGCAAATCAAACCCGGCGATGTCATCGCCCTGCGCGAAGGCTCCCGCAAGGCCCAGTTCTTCAAAGATCTGGCCGCCATTGCCGACGAGCGCAACATCCCGGACTGGGTCAAGCGCGACACCAAAGCCCTTAGTGGGCAGATTACCCGCCTGCCGGAACGCACCGAGATAGACGCCAACCTCAACGAACAGTTGATTGTTGAGTTCTACTCTCGCTAGGAAATTCAAACATCCTGCTGCGGCCGCAAGGCCCGTAGCCGGGGAAGGACTAAAGCCGTGATTGTACTGAGTAATATGGTTACGCCGCGTATTGAGCGCCTGGCAGAGTCGCGGAATTACGGCAAATTCATCATCAGCCCGCTTGAACGCGGTTTTGGCATGACCCTCGGCAACTCCCTCCGCCGGGTACTGCTCTCCTCGCTGGATGGCATCGCCATCACCTCCGTCCGTATCACCGACGTCCAGCACGAGTACAGTGACATCCCCGGCATTCGTGAAGATGTCATCCAGATCATGCTGCAGCTCAAGGCCCTGCGCCTCAAGCTGTTTGATGTTGAAAGCGCCCGCATGCGCCTTGAAGTGCGTGGCGAAGGCGTCGTCACCGCCGCCGACATCATCGCCCCGCCGGAAGTTGAGATCGTCAACCCCGACCTCTACCTCTTCACCTCCGACAGCAGCAAGACCAAGCTGGAACTGGAAATGAATGTAGAACGCGGGCGCGGCTACTCGCCTGCCAATGACCGCAGCGGTCGTTTGCCAATTGGCGAACTGCCCGTGGATGCCATCTTTACCCCCGTAAAGCGCGTCAACTGGGAAGTGCAGTCTGCCCGCGTGGGTCAGAGCACCAACTATGACCGCCTCGTCATGGAAATCTGGACTGATGGCACCGTGCCGCCCGAAGCCGCCATGAGCACCTCGGCTGGCATCATGATTGAACACCTGCGCCACATCGCCGGCGTCACTGAAATCGCCATGGCCAAGCCCGTGGAAGATGATGGCCTCAATGGCCGCCTGACCAGCGAAGTGTACGAAACCCCGATTGAAAACCTGGACCTCTCGGTGCGGGTCTTCAACTCCCTCAAGCGCGCTGGCATCATCACCGTTGGCGAAGTGCTTGAACTGCTCGAAAAAGGCGAAGACGCCATCATGTCGATCCGGAATTTTGGCGACAAAAGCCTCGACGAGCTGGTAGAAAAAATGGCCGAGAAAGGCTACATCAGCGAAGACCAGAAACCGGTCCTTAGCGGCAGCCTCGGCAATGACGACGAAGACGGCGAAGCGGAGTAACACCTATGCGACACAAAATTGCAGGCAAAAAACTCAACCGCAGCACCGCCCAGCGCAATGCACTGCGCCGGATTATGGTCAAGCAGTTGTTTGAACACGAGCGCATCACCACCACCAAAGCCAAAGCCCAGGCCATTCGTGGCCAGGCCGAAAAGCTGATTACGCTCGCCAAGCGCGGCAATGCCGCCGAAGAAGTCGAGCGCAAGGTTCACGCCCGCCGCCTGGCAGCCTCCCGCATGGCAGATGCCACCCTGGTGATGAAGCTCTTTGATGAAATCGCCCCCCGCTACAGCGAACGCGATGGCGGCTACACCCGCATCATCAAACTCAGCCCCCGCGAAGGCGACAATGCTGAAATGGTGGTGCTGGAGCTGGTCGAATAATTCCTGAAATTCACCCGCTTCGGCGGTTTGGATGATGACTTGCCGAACGCAGCCCCATCACGCGCAAGGCAGGTGCTAGTGGCACGTTACAAAATTGTTCTGGCCTACGACGGCACAGACTTCAAAGGAATGCAGCGCCAGGCGCGCGGCCGCACCGTTCAGAGTGTCCTCGAAGAGGCCCTCCGCACTCTCGGCTGGCAGCAGCCCAGCCTCCTGCACGCTGGCCGCACCGATGCCGGCGTACACGCCACCGGGCAGGTGGCCGCCTTTGACCTGGCCTGGCGCCATACTCCGGAAGAGCTACACCGGGCGCTCAACGCCCTGCTGCCGCCGGATGTCGCCATCCAGCACGTAGCCGAAAGCCCGCCCGGCTTTCACCCCCGCTACGATGCGCTGGCAAGGCGCTACACCTACCGCCTCTTCTGTCAGCCACACCGCAACCCCTTGCGCGAGCGGCTGGCCTGGCGGGTGTGGCCGCTGCCGGACCTCAAGGCCATGCAACGAGCCAGCCGGGAACTGCTCGGCCCGCATGACTTTGCCAGCTTCGGCCGCCCGCAGAAGAAAGGCGGCCCCACCGTCCGGGAAGTCTACCGGGCAGAGTGGGCGCAGAACGAGGATACCCTCGCCTTCACCTTTGAGGCCAATGCCTTCCTCTACCACATGGTGCGCCACACTGTAGCTCACCTGGTAGCCATCGGGCACGGCCAGGCCGGTTGGCAGAGCATCCGCAGTTACCTGAAAGACCCGCAACCCGGCGGGGTGCAGAGCCTGGCCCCAGCCAATGGGCTCGAACTAACCGAAGTGCGATACCCGGACTGAAACAGCCCGGTTTAGAAAAAAGAAGAATTGTGAGGTTGTTGTGGAAAAAACCTATTACCCCAAAGAGAGTGAGCTCACCCAGGAATGGCTGGTGGCAGATGCCCAGGGCCAGAACCTCGGGCGCTTTGCCTCCCAGATTGCCGCCGCTCTGCTCGGCAAGCACAAGCCCACTTATACCCCGGGCGTGGAAACCGGCGCGCATGTCATCGTGCTTAACTGTGGCGGCATCACCGTCACCGGCAATAAGCTCGAAGACAAGAAATACTACCGCCACACCGGTTACCCGGGCGGCATTCGCGAAACCAGCCTGCGCCAGCAGTTGGAAAAGCACCCCGAGCGCGTCATTGAAGCCGCCGTGTGGGGTATGCTGCCGCACAACCGCTACGGCCGCAAACTCATTCGCAAGCTCAAGCTCTATCGCGGCACCGAACACCCGCATGCGGCCCAGAACCCGCAGCCGCTGAAGATTCAGGAGTAAGGAATTATGGCAGAACGATATTTCGAAGGTATTGGTCGTCGCAAAGCCGCTACCGCCCGCGTGCGGGTGATGTCTGGCAAGGGTGACTTCGTCGTCAATGGCAAGCCGATCGACGAGCACTTCCCCCGCCTCGGCGATAAGGAACTCATCCTCTCCCCGATTGTAGATGCCGGCCAGAAAAACGCCGTGGATGTGACCGTGGTTGTCAATGGCGGCGGCGTGACCGGCCAGGCCGGCGCCGTGCGCATGGGCCTCGCCCGCGCCCTCGTGCTGATGAACCCGGATGTTGACCGCGCCATGCGCAACGGTGGCCACCTGACCCGCGACCCGCGCGTCAAGGAACGCAAGAAGCCCGGCCTCAAGCGCGCCCGCAAAGCCCCCACCTACACCAAGCGCTAGTTTCACCCCTTCCACAACACCCAGGCCGCGCCGGAACTCCGGCGCGGCCTTTTTATCAACCCAAGCTGGCCGCAATCTCGCCCCGTCCATTGCTGTCTTTGCACTAGAATTGTCATTAATTACTCGCTACTCGCTACTCGCTACTCGTTACTCGTTACTCATCATCTCTTCCCGGAGCCCCTATGTCCCCAACACCAAACCCTGCCATCACCTTACTCGGCCTCGGCCCCGGCGACCCCGCCCACCTCACCCGTGAAGCATGGCAGATTCTGGAAGATGCCAGCGAAATCTGGCTGCGCACCGCCCAGCACCCCGCCGTGGCTGGCTTTCCCCCCGGCCTCACCGTCCACTCTTTTGATGCAATCTACGAAGCCGAAGACGACTTCGCCGTCGTCTATGCTCGCATCGTTGCCGAAGTTCTGCGCCTCGCCGAACGGCCGCAGGGCGTCATCTACGCCGTCCCCGGCCATCCCCTCGTGGCCGAAAGCACCGGCCCCGAAATCCGCCGCCTGGCGGCCGAACGCGGCCTGGCTGTAAAGGTCGTTGAGGGCATCTCCTTCCTCGAACCCACTTTCACCGCCCTCGCCGCCGACCCTCTGCCTCACACCGCCATCGTGGATGCCCTGGACCTGCTGGCCGCCCACCACCCGCCCTTCCCGCCCAGCCACCCGGCCCTCATCGCCCAGGTTCACTCCAACTTTGTCGCCAGCGAACTCAAACTGACCCTCATGGCCCTCTACCCGGATGAACACCCCGTGCGCCTCGTGCATGCCGCCGGGACTTCCGCTGAAATGGTCGAAGACCTGCCCCTCCACGCCATTGACCAGAGCGCCCGCACCGGCCTGCTCACCAGTCTCTACCTGCCCGCGCTCGGCGAAAACACCGCCTTTGAAGACTTTCAGGAACTCATCGCCCACCTGCGCGCCCCGGAAGGCTGCCCATGGGACCGCGAACAAACCCATCAGACCCTGCGCCCCAATCTGCTCGAAGAAGCCTATGAAACCCTCGCCGCCCTGGATGCCGACGACCCCATCGCCCTGCGCGAAGAACTCGGCGACCTGCTCCTGCAAATCGTCCTGCACGCCCAGATCGCCGCTGAATACGGCGAGTTCACCATGAGCGATGTCCTGCTCGGTATCCACACCAAACTCGTCCGCCGCCACCCTCACGTCTTTGGCGATGCGGTGATTAAAGATGCCGGAAAAGTCATCCAGAACTGGGAAAAACTCAAGGAACAGGAACGCAAAGCCAACGGCGAAGCAGTCAAAGGCCTGCTGGATGGCATCCCGGTCGCCATGCCAGCCCTCGCCGTGGCGGATGCCTACCAGAAGCGCGCCGCCCGCGTTGGCTTTGAATGGCCTGAAATTCAGGGCGTGTGGGACAAACTGGAAGAAGAATTGGCCGAACTGAAAGCCGCCACCACCCCCGAACACCAGGCCGAAGAACTCGGCGATGTCCTCTTCGTTGTTGCCAACCTGGCCCGCTGGCTGGGCGCCGAGCCGGAAACCGCCCTGCGCGCTGCCAACGCCAAGTTCTACCAGCGCTTCACCGCCATTGAAATCGAAGCCCGCCGCCAGAACCGCCCCCTCTCCGCTATGACCCTGGAAGAGATGGACGCGATCTGGAACGCGGCGAAGAAGAAATGAAACTCATTTAATACAGTATGAATTCGACTGAGCGGAACAAGATATTCTTGAAGTGCGTCTTACGACCGAAGATCAACCCGAGTAAAAAGACTCGGTGAGGCGTAATAGGTAGGGGCAGGTTTCAAACCTGCCCTACTGCCTCCCTGATTCTACCCGCCCCCACTGTGAACTGGCATCACCCCGCTGCGAACATCGCCCACGGCTCAAACAGCAACTCCTCCACGATGGCCAGCGCCGCCGCGGTGCTCACCCGCTGCAAATGCACCTGCCCGCTGATCTCATACCACAATAGCCCGGCCGCGTCCGGTCCCTGCAGGTAGGCCATCCGGCTGGTTAGCACTTCGCCTGCCTCATCCGCCTTGCTTTCAATCACCAGATGCCCGCCCAGCGGGAACAGGTCGGCCGCCAACCCGGCCAGTTGTTCGGTCGGCTGGCCATCCTCGGTCAGCAGGCCGGCTTCGGCCAGCCCTTTCAGCCCCGCTTTGACCTCACTTCTGGCGGGCGCGGTCAGGTTCAGCGTTTCGCGCGCGTAGGCCGCCAGATTCGTCAGCCCGACCATCGGCTCGGCCAGGTGTTTACCCAGCGTTTCCGGTTTCAGCTCTGCCGCTTCACCCGCCCGCAGGCCATCCAGCGCCGCCCAGAACAGCAAGGCCTCGCCCAGCGGCAGGTTCACCTCCCAGTACTCGGCCTCCCCACCCTGCGGGTTCAGCAATGTCAGCAGGTCGAGCAGCAGGTCGGGCAGGTCGGCGGGGGACTGTAACGCCAGTTGCCCTTCGCGTCCGTCCAGCCGCACGGTTGGCTCGGCATCCGGCTGGCTGGGCTGGTACACGGCCACATCCAGTAATTTCTCGGCTGTCAGCAGGGTCAGGCGCGTCAAAAAAGCCGGCGCCGCCAGCGTTTCCAGCGCGGCCTGCACCGGCGGGTGCAGTTCCCCGCTTGCGTTCACCAGCCCCGGGTGGGTCAGCCGCCGGGTTGTGCTTGTGCCTGGCCCCCAGGCACACAGCGCTCCCGGCTCTGCCCCCAATAGCGCCCCGGCTGCCTGCAACTGTTCCAGCGTCAGTTCAATCGCGTCCATGCCAACCTCCCGGTCTATTTGCCCGCCATTAGAGAATTAACTTTTTCCACCCCGGCATCTTTGATCGCATCCACGGTTTTTTCTACGCCCTTTTCTGCCGCGGTATTGCCCAGCGCATCCACTACGCGCGGCGTAATCTCACGCGCCAGCGTGTTCGGCCCCACCTGGAAGTAACGCGCCGCATTCTTGCCTTTCCCGAACTTCGGAATAGGCGCCCGTTCCAATGCCTTGTTGCGCGCCAGTTCATACGCTTTGTTGCCTGCAAAACGGGCCGTGCCGCCTGCCAGGCCGTGGTCGTACACTGCGTTGCCATACTGGATGACATCCTTGGCGCGCTCATACACCAGTTTCACGGTGCGCCCGGCCGGTCCGGTGCACTTCGCCAGCGCATCCACGCCGATATCGGCCGCCGTCTCTACCAGCCCGGCGATATTGCTGTAGCGGTCATAGCGCTCGGCGGTCTGCATATGTTGCTGGTAAGACTGTTGCTGGCGGGCCATTTCCTGTTGGATGCTATTCTTATAGTTCGCGCGGCTGGCCTGGATTTTGCCCTGGATTTCCGCCCGCCGCTGCGCCCCCTCGGCCCGCACTTGCGCCACCTGCCCGGCGATGATATTGGACTTCAGCTCCACTTTTTTCTCGGCTTCCGGCACATAGTCAAATCCATCCGAAACCGGGTTGTAGCGGTAGCCCTGGTTGAGCTTCTCCTGCTCAAAGGCTGCCTGGCTGGGCGGCACCAGTTTGCCATCTACCGGCGAAGGCACCAGGGCGGGGGCCAACGGCTTGCGCAGCAGGGCGGTGCCCGCCTGGGCCGCGGCCGTGCCCACCACCGCCCCCATCAGCGCCGCCCCCACCAGCGCCGCCTGTTCTTCAAAACTTAACGGCGCGGCCAGTTCCGGCTCGCGTTGCATTTCTTCGGCTTCCAGTTCGGGCTCCACCACTGGTGGCTCTTCCGGTGGCGCGGCTTCCGGCGGTTCTGCAACCAGCGGTTCTTCGGCGGGGTCCTCCTCGCCTTCGGTGCGGATCATCGTCACCCACCAGGTGCCGCTGTTCGTGTCGCCCGGCCCAGCATGCCCCCACGTCCACACGCCGCCGCCGGTGGTCGCATCCACTGCCCCTTCCATCCGCAGATAGCCCTGGTTGGAGGCATTGTCGAACAGGTTGCTGAACTGGGCCGAGAAGCTCGCCCCGGTCGGGTTCAACGAAGTCAGCGTGGCGGTTTGTAGGAAGCCATGGTTATACACTTGTACGTTGGTCACATAGCCGTTCGCATCCAGCGTGATTTCTCCGCTGAATGTCGGGTTTGTACTCGTACGGTCGCGCGGCGGTTCATCCACATAGTAGCCGCCGCCGCCATTGCTGGTGCACAGCCAGCACCAGTCTGGTACTTCCTGGCAGGCCGGCCAGCCTTCATAGCCATCCCCCCCGCCGCCGCCCCCACCGCCGCCCCCGCCGCCGCTGGACAGGCACGGGTTTTCATCCACAATTTTGCATTGCTCATTGCCATCTGACGTGGAGCCCACATCGCACGTCCACTCGGGCAAATGCCAGGTATCGGTGTAGGCTTCAAACCACAGGAATGTAGTGATTTCCGGCGGCGGTGCAAAGGCTGGCAGCGCAAAACCCAGCCCAAACGCCGCTGCCAGAATCAGCGAATACTTCGTTGTGCGTTTCATGCGGTTTTCCTCCGGGTCAGCAATGCCAGCAGGGTGGTCAGACCCCCGGCCACAATGGCCCCCAGCAGGAATGACAAGATCAGCCAGAACCCGCCCCACCAATACCCGGAGGGCGGCGTATTCAGCGATTCAAACAGGGCGATCACTGGCGGCGTGAGGGCTGGGTACAGCCACAGCAACACTGCCGCGGCTACGCCGCTGATGAGTACATTAATCACGATCTGCACAAATCCGGAAAAGAAGCGCGCCAGGCACGAGGGCCGGGGGCGGTTGCGCGGGATGCTCATATAGCCTCCACCGCAGGGACAGGCTGCTACTCTGATTATCTGCCCGCGCAGCCGGGAATCTTAAGGACACCTGTCCTCACTCTGGCGGGATAGGTGTCCTGTGAATCGCAGGGCAGGGGCAGAGCACCTATCTTTTGCGTATAGCCTTAGAAACTTTCTAATATGTGCTTGATATAGCCCCTACTCGACAATTCAATTCAAGTTTCGCAGTCAACGGCACTCATTAGGATAGCTCAATAACATTTCTTGAAACAACTGCTTAGTTGGGAACTGCCGTCCCCGTTTACTCCCCCAAACTTTGGTTGATTCAACCCCCGGTAGCCGGGTGTGGCGGGTATTGCTCGCCGGCCTCAATCGCCACCGTCAGGTGGTTGCCCGGCGGCGGCAGCGGGCAGGTGGCAAAGTCGGTAAAGGCACACGGTGGCGAATACGCCCGGTTGAAGTCCACTATCACCGTTTCGCCCTCGGCCACTTCGGTCAGCAGGTAGCGCACCGCCGGGTAGGTCGTCTTCCCGCTGGTGGCATCCTTGAACATGATGTAATACTCGCCCTCCGGCTGTCGCTCGGCATCCAGCCGCACTTCTTGGCCGCCGATGTCCATCACCAGCGCCGCGTGCATCTGGGCCGGGTTGTCATTGCCCAGCATATCCGGGATAGTTACCGCTTTGGGTGGGTTGTACGGCTGAATCCGGGCGGTGACGCGGTAGGCCGGGTCTGGCTCATACCATTTGCGCCCGCCAAAATGCAGCCGGTTGGGATGCTGGGCATCCCACAGGCGTACCGCCAGCTTGCCGCCGCGTTCCACCAGCACCATCCGCAGCCGCCCGCCCAGGTAGAGAAAATTCGGGCTGCCACTCGAATCCGGTCGCAGCGTTTCACCGCCCTGGGCCGGCGCATCATCCAGCCGTGCTTCCACCCCCGGCATCAACCCCAGCGTCACCGACCGGCCGGCATACAGCAGCACCCCCGCCTGGGGTGGGGCGCCGCCCGCCGGCAGTAAAATGTCATTGCCCGGCGCGCTGCCAAAGCGGTTCTCGCCCGGTTTCAGCCAGAACAGCCCTGCCAGCGCCAGCCAGGAAGTCTCGCCCCGCAGGCTGGTTTCCACCCGGGCGCGCCAGTCCAGCAATTCAGTCGTGTAGTTCTCGGTCATAAACTCTCTTCACTTAATCGTCCGGCGCATCTCTTCGCGCCATTCAAAAGACCCGCCAATCAGCGCCCCAATCACCGCCAGGATCAGGATCGCCACGATGCCCAGCATCCCGCCCAGGTCACCGGGCATCAATATGCCCAGCACCAGCAGCACAATCAAGCCCAGTACCGCCCCAATCGCCGCCCCCCACAGGGTGCGGGAAAGTCCCTTGGCCGAATCTTTCCAGAAGTTCTGTTTTTTGCGCGCCGTATTTGCTTTGCGAGCGATTTCGCCCTGCACTTTGCGCTCGTAGGCATTCGGGTCGCGGGCGCTTAACTGCTTTTCGCGCAGCCGCTTCAATCGCTCGACTTCATTTTTATCAGACATCGCCGCACTCCTCTATGGAATGTTTACAATGGCTCAAACTGGGCCGTAAAGTGGCGCATCAGGCGCGGCTGGTAGGTAATCCGGTAGCCGTGGTAACTGGCGCGTTTGGCCGCGATGCGCTTCAATACCTCCACCGTATAGTCCAGGTGGCTCTGGGTGTACACCCGCCGCGGAATCGCCATCCGCACCAAGTCCAGCGCCGGCAGAATCTCCTTACCCGTGTCCGGGTCAGTGTAGCCAAAGGCCACCGTCCCCAATTCCGCCGCCCGGATACCGCCCTCCAGATACAGTGCCGCCGCCAGCGCCTGCCCCGGCAGCTCCGTCTGTGGGATGTGCGGGAACAGCGCTTTCGCATCCATGTAAATCGCATGCGCCCCCGGTGGCTCAATAATCGGGATGCCCGCTTCCAGCAGACTTTCGCCCAGGTAAGCGGTCTGCGCCAGGCGGTATTCCAGGTAGCGCTCATCCAGCGCTTCCATAAAGCCCACCGCCATCGCATCCAGGTCGCGGCCCGCCAGCCCGCCATAGGTGGGGAAGCCCTCGCGCAGAATCAACTCATTGCGGATGCGCTGGAACAGGTCGTCATTATTCACTGCCAGAAAGCCGCCGATGTTCACAATCCCATCTTTTTTGGCGCTCATCGTCGCACCGTCTGCGAGGCTGAACATCTCACGCGCGATTTCAATCGGCGTCTTATCGGCGTAGCCCGGCTCGCGCAGTTTAATGAAGTAGGCATTCTCGGCAAAGCGGCAGGCATCGATGATGAACGGGATGCCGTATTCCTTGTAGACCGCTGAAACCGCCCGCAAATTCGCCATGCTCACTGGCTGGCCGCCCCCGGCGTTGTTGGTAATCGTAATCATCCCCAGCGGGATGTTCGCCACCCCAGTCTCCTCGATAAAGGCCCGCAATTTGGCGATATCCATATCGCCCTTGAAATCCACCCGCGCCTGCGGGTCGTAGGCTTCGGCCCGAATCAGGTTGGTCGGCCGGCCGCCGCGGGCGCGCAGGTTGCCCTCGGTGGTGTCAAAATGCATATTCGAAGGGATGTACTGCCCCGGCTGCACCAGTAAATTCGCCAAAATGTTTTCGGCCGCCCGCCCCTGGTGGGTGGGCACAAAATTCTTGAAGCCAAAGATATCATCCATCACCGCTTTCAGGCGGTAATACGAGCGCGCCCCGGCATAAGACTCATCCGCCGCCATCATCGCCGCCCACTGGTGGTGGCTCATCGCCCCCGTACCCGAGTCGGTCAGATAATCAATAAAAATGTCCTCGGCCCGCAGGCCAAAGATGTTGTAGCCGGCCGCTTTCAGCGCCGCCGCCCGCGCAGCCGGTTCAATCAGGTGAATCGGCTCGACCATCTTAATCCGGAAGGGTTCAGGGATGTATGTGGGCATGGATGTCCTCTCCAGCGGTTTTGCCCAAAGTGTAGCATGGATTGCAGGCGATTGTATAATCGCCCCATGCCGAACCGCCTGCCGCGCAAACTGTTACTCGCCTTCATTGTTCTCATGCTGCTCTGGAGCGGCATGAGCGTCTTCCCCTTGCTCTTCCCCGACCTGCCGGTGCGTTTCGTGGCCGAGTTCTATGACCGCGCCGCCTACTATGAACGCGGCCAGTGGTTCACCGCCGGCCCGCCGGCCATCAGCGAATACCCCCAGTTGCCCACTCTGCTGTTTGGCGTCAACAACCTGTTCGCCCTGCCATTCCCCCCGGCGGTGCGCTTCCTTGCTTACGCCGCTTTCTTTTCGCTCTGGATGATGCTGGCTCTGCTGGCGGTCATCAAGTTGCTGGCGCGCCACCTGCCGCCCGCCCGCCAGAACCTGGCCTTCCTTATGCTGCTGCCCCCGGTGGTGTACTACACCTACAACCGTTTTGATATCCTCCCAGCCTTGCTCTGTTTGCTGGCCTGGCTGGCCACCGCCCGCCGCCGTTGGGGCTGGGCCGGGGTATGGCTGGCGCTGGGCGCCTTCACTAAATGGGTGCCAATCCTGCTTCTGCCCGCCTTGTTCCTGTACGCCCGCCGTGTCTCGGGCCGCTGGCCGGGCCGCATGCTGGCCGGTTTTGCCGCCGCCAGCGCTCTGGCCCTCGCATCCACCGCCATCCTCGGTGGTTGGCCTGCACTCTTCGCCCCCTATCAGTTTCACTTCGCGCGCCCCGCCGAACCGGCCGCTCTACCGGTCATCCTCGCTGGCGGTGAGATGGGCCTGCTGTTCCTTGTCCTGCAATTCGCTGGCGTGGGCTTGAGCCTGTCTCTCCACGCCGATACCCCCGAAGACTTGCCGGATATCTTCCTTGTCATCCTCGGCCCATTTGTCCTCTTCTCCAGCATCTACTCCCCCCAGTGGTTTCTCTGGCTCATGCCTTTTCTCATTCTCGGCATCCGTACCCGCGCAGACCTGTGGCTGGTAATCGCCTACGCCTTTGCCGCCTATCTCGGTTTCCCCTGGATGTATGACCTCTATGGCGTCGCCAGCCCGCTACTGCAGGCCGCTTCCCTGCTCTGGAATGGCCTGTTGGCGGTGCTACTCTGGCGCGCCGCCCGCCGCTTGCAGTTCGGCTGGCCGCCGCTGGTAGGCCACAAAGGCCAGTCCGTAGGCCAGTAGGGCAATCAGCACCAGGCCCTGGTAACCAATCAGCAGCGCAAAGTATTCCAGCAGGCCGCCCGCCATCGCCCCCAGCAGGTTCCAGCCAAAGGCCTGGTCGGCTTGCAGGCTGTCGCGGAACGAGTGGGTGAAAATCACATTTGCCAGAAAAATCGGTACAAAGGCCAGGGCGCTCACCAGCGTATAGCGCAGGGCGGTGTTTTCAATCGCCAGCAGCGCATTGGTTGGGATCAGAAAATTGGCTATCAGCGTCAGCAGCAGCAGGGCATACAACTGCCGCGGCCGCCTGATTTTCACGCGGGCATTGAACAGAATCGCCAGGTGCACGCTGCTCAAAATCGCAAAGAACACCAGCGAGTTCACCATCCAGGTGGTGCCAAACAGCAGCGCAAAGGTCACCAGGCTGCGGGTTTCCAGCAGCAGGAAGGCCACCCCCAGCAGGAAGAAATGCCAGTCGGGCCGCCGCGCCTGCCCGCCCGGCGCCGCTAGCCAGGTCATCCCTATCGAAATCGCCAGTGCCACCCCCAGCGCCCCGAGGAACACCCCCGGCAGCGCCCGGGTGGGCATGTATACGAACGGCCAGTCATCCACCGTCAGGTCCAGGGTCGGGTCGCCCCCCAGCCGCCCTTCGCCCAGCACCGGCAGTTGATAGCCGCGCAGGTTATCGGATGAGTTGAAGCCCTCGGTAAACGGCTGGTCAATAAACGGCCGCGCCCCCGCCAGCCCCGGCCCGGCCACCAGCACCGCCGCCCGTCCGCTGGCCCCGTAGGTGGTTACATAGGGCGGTTCGCCAAAGGCGTTTTCCAGCAGGCCGGCCATCTTGCGCACCAGCCAGTCTTCGCGGTAGTAGTTGTACAGCACCAGCACGCCATCCTCGGTCAGCCGTTCACGCGCCGCTTCAATCGACTCCGCCGTCAGCAAAAAGCTCTCCAGCCGCAGGCTCGAAAAGCCCGAGGTCAGCGTCAGCGAATCCGGCAACCCGAACAGGATCAAATCATAGGTCTGGGCGCTGTTGTTGAGGTAAAACCGCCCATCGTCAATCACCGCCTGCACGCGCGCATCCTGGTAGGGTTGGGCGGGGTTCAGTTCCTGCCCCAGTTGATAGAGCAATGGGTCAATCTCTACAATCGTCACCTGCTGCACCCCCTCGGCCAGCGCAATCGCCGCATCCGAGCCGGTGCCCGCCCCGATAATCAACGCTCGCTCAAACTGCCGCGTTTCACCCAGCAGTTCATATACTTTGAAATAGAAATTTTCCTTCTCTTCAATCGGGCTGATGGTCTGATGCCCGATGCCATTCACTGTCACGATAATCGCATTTTCATGCGTCACCGTTCGAATCTGGTAATACGGCGACCACATGCTGCCGACGCTCAACAAATGTACGATGTACACCGCCCCCGCCAGCAGCGGCAGCGAGAAGACCATTTCGCGCCCTGGCCGCAGCAAAAAGTACAGCCCGGCCGCGATGGCAAACCACACCACCGGCTGCAGCGAGAAATACGAAGCTAGGAAGAAGGCCGCAATCCCGGCCAGGCTGCCGAGGATATCCACGCCATAGGCTTGCAGCGGCGGCAGGCTGGTGAGCAGGCGGCCCAGCATGCGGCTCAAGGGCACAATTGTTATCGCCATCAGCGTGAACATCAGCGGCAGAATCCAGAAACTCTCGCCCCGGCCGGTATTTTCGGATATCCCGTAGTACAGCACCTCGGTCGAGGGGATATCCAGCACAAAGGTGTTGCGCGCCACCACCGCCACCAGCACAAACGCCAGCAGCGGGAAGGGCGGCAGCCACAACCCCGGCCGCCGGCTCGAGAGGATCCCCACCCCAATGCCCAGAAAAGTCGCCAGCAGAATGAAATTCAGAAAGAAGCCCAGGTAGCGCACATTTGCCGGTATCCAGCGGATGCACGCCAGTTCAAAGAACAGAATCAGGAAACTAACCAGAAATAATTGCACCTGTTTGCGGCGTGGCGAGGCCGCCTGCAAGCGTTCCTCGGTCCAGTACAACTGGCCGCTCTCGACGGCCAGTTGGCGTACCAGTGTCAGCGCGCCCTGCAACGGGCGCGGGCGGGGTTCGGTCATGTGCGCTTCTCCTCCAGCAGGGTATCTATGCAAAGTATAATCGGGCAGGAGCGCCCCATGACCCTTGAAATCGTATCCTTCACCCTCGGCCCGGCGGCCACCAATGCCTACCTTGTCGGCCACCCCGCCAGCGGCACCGCCGTTGCCATAGACCCCGCCTGGGATGGTCACCTCATCCTCGCCGCCGCCAGTGAACGCGGCTGGCGCATTAACAACATCTGGCTCACCCATGCCCACTTTGACCATCTTGGCGGCGCCGCCGCCGTGGCGGATGGCAGCAACCCGCCCCCGCCGGTCGCCCTCCACCCGGACGACTACTGGCTGTGGCGCGTGCAGGGCGGCGCGCCGCTCTGGGGCCTGCAAATTGACCCCGGCCCCGAACCCACCATTGACCTTAAGCACGGCATGACCATGTTCATCGGCGAAACCGAGTTTCAGGTCCACCATGCCCCGGGCCACACCCCCGGGCATGTCATGTTCTATGCCCCCAGCCTTTCCACGCTCTTCTGTGGCGATGTCATCTTCGCCGGCAGCATCGGCCGTACCGACTTGCCGCGCGGCGACCATGCCACCCTCATCGAAAGCATCCGCCGCCAAGTCCTCACGCTGCCAGATGAAACCCGCCTGCTCAACGGCCACGGCCCCGCCACCACGGTGGGGCAGGAGCGCATCAGTAACCCGTTCTTGTAAATCCATGTGAAATTCATCACAATTGAGAGTTTTTGATAGCCTCCAATTCGGATAATGAATGTGGACATTCACTACCGGAATTGGAGGAAAACATGCTTTACTTCTATCTGTACTCGGTCACCGGCGTTTCCCTGTTCGTCTTCACCATCAGCGTCATCACCGGCCTCAACGGGTTCTTCGACTTCCTGTTCCAGGTGCCGCTGGAACCCTATGAGACCATCCCGGCCTATCAGGGCGCGCTGGCGGGCGGCCTTGGCTA
>JANJTX010000107.1 GCA_024710875.1 Anaerolineales bacterium
AGCGGGCTGTAGGGTATAACTCCAATTTCATAGGTGCGGCACACGTCGGCCAGCTCGCGCTCAAATTCGGCGCGGTGCAGGAGGTGATAGTGGGGTTGGAGGCACTCATAGCGGGCAGTGTGGTTGGCATCCGCTGACCAAAGGGATTGCATCAGTTCCCAGGCTTTGTAGTTGCTGGCGCCAATGTAGCGCACTTTGCCCTGTTGAATCAGGTCGTCGTAGGCGCGCAGGGTTTCCTCGATGGGGGTAGCGGGGTCGGAGGCATGCGACTGATACAGGTCAATGTAATCGGTTTGGAGGCGGCGCAGCGAGTCTTCTACGGCCTGCAGCATGTGGCGGCGCGAGAGTCCCTGGTCCTGCGGGTCGTCGCTCATCTGGCTGCGGACTTTGGTGGCGAGAATCAGCCGGTCGCGCGGAATGGCGGCGTCTTTCAGCCAGCGGCCGATGTATTCTTCGGCCACGCCGCCGGGATTACCGGCGACCCAGCGCGAGTACACATTGGCGGTGTCGATGAAGTTGATGCCGGCCTCCCAACTGGCAGACAGAACGGTGTGCGAGGTGGGTTCATCAGCAGTCCAGCCGAATTGCATGCTGCCAAGGCAGAGTTCTGAAACCATGAGGTTGGTGCGGCCGAGTCTGCGCAGTTCCATGGGCGACCTTTCTGAAAATAGAGCGTTGGTAAAATGGGTGCGGGTATAATACCGCAAACTAAAATTACAGGCCCCGGAGGTGTGACATGCCAGTTCGTTCAGCAAATGCGATTTGGGAAGGCAGTATTGGTCAGGGAAACGGCACGATGAAAATGGCGGCCTGGGAAGGTCCCTATTCGGCGGCTTCGCGCTTTGAAGAAGGCGAAGGAACCAACCCGGAAGAATTGCTGGCGGCGGCGCACGCCGGCTGCTTCAGCATGGCGCTTTCCAGCGCACTGACGCGGGGTGGAACCCCGCCAACCAAAATTGATACAACGGCCCACGTGCATATTGAGAAGCTGGAAGAAGGCTGGCGGGTGGTGAAGATCGAGCTGGCGACCCGTGGCGAAGTGCCCGGGCTGGATGCCGCCGGTTTTCAGACTGCGGCTGAAGGCGCCAAGGAAAATTGCCCCATCAGCAAGGCCTTGGGCGCGGTAAAAGAAATCACTGTAGTTGCGACTCTGGTTTAATCTAAGCAGAAAAAGAATCTGCGGCGGCCAAAAGGCCGCCGCAATTTGTTTAAGCGGGAGATTGGACCGGGTCGCTTTCCGGGGTGGGAATTGGCTCTGGACTGGGGTCATCTGGAATAGCATCTGGCAGGTCGGTTTCGAGCAAACGAATGCGGCGGCTGCCAAATGCGAGTACGCTGAGCAGCAGTAGCGCGAAAAACGAGAGTACGAACATCAGGCCAATGCCGCGGCCGGGGCCAACGCCGATGAGGCCGCCAACCCAGGTGGTGGCAAGCGCACCGCCGGGAAGCAGCAGGGGGGTGAAAACCTTGTCGGCCAGCGGGCCAGCGAGTCCCTGCGCAATCGGGGTGATGCTGGTGCCAATCATGCCGCGCATGGCGAAGACCCGGCCCTGAACTTCCGGGGCGACCTTGCTCTGGAAGGTGGCCTGACTTAAGGCAGAGGCCCACGGAATGAAGAACAGCAGCCAGGCACGGCCAAAGGTGGTGAGGGGAACATTGGGAAGCAGCCCCGTGAAAAGGAAGCCTGCCGATGAAAGGGCGATAAAGAAAATCAGCCAGGGGACGCGCCGGGTCTTGGGGCCACCCCAACTCCCCATGATGATGCTGCTCACCAACATGGCGAGCCCGCCCAGACTGCCCACCAGACCGGCGGCGGCCGGGGTGCTGAACCCGAGCACCATGGGGGTGCTCAAGACACCGGTGATGCTCAAAAAGAAATTCACCGCAGCAAAATACCAGAGCAGGCCGAAAAGCCCGGGACGCTGACGGAGATAAGTCCAGCCAAAGGTGAGGGATTGCCAGAGTCCCTGCTTCTGATCAGTCGCTGAAGGTTCAGCTTTGGGGGGTTGGGGGATATGAACGAACAGCAGCGCGCCGACGGCAAAGGCATAGGTGGCAAGGTCGATGAGAATGATGCCGTTGAGCCCCACCAGACCAAAGAGCGCACCCGCCAGAACGGGCGTGAGCAGCATTTCAAGCGCCTGCCCCCTCTGCTGGATGCCGCTGGCACGGGCGAGGTCCTGCTTGGGGACAAGCATCGTGATGCTGGCCTGATAGGCGGGCTGCTGAAAGGCGCCAAACAGGGCGCTGGTCCCGGCAATTACATAGATGTGCCAAATCTCCAGTCGGCCGCTGATCAGAAGTATGGCCGCACCCAGCGTGATGAGGGCGTCGGCGGTGTCGGCCAGGAGCATAATGTGGCGACGATTGAAGCGATCGGCGGCAATGCCGGCCAGCGGGGCAAGCAAAATGCGCGGCAGAGTGCTGAACAGGGCAACGAGGGCAAAGGGCGTGGCGTTGCCGGTTTCAGCGTAGATCCAGAAGCCGAGGGCGTAGCCAGTCAGGCCGGAACCCATCATCGAGATCAGCTGGCCGATGGCGATGATGAGAAAGGTGCGCATATTTTTGGGCGCAGATGGTGGGGTCATGATTTCTTCTCCCGGGCTTTATTGCGGGCAGTGGGTTTCCTGCCGGGAACAGCGGTGGATTTGTCCAGGTCTTCGTGATAGTAGAAGCTCGGGTGCAGGGCAATCGTCAGCGCGTATTGCGGCGTGTCCTGCTGCGAGCCATCCGGTTCGGCTTCGAATTCCTTAAAGAGCGCCGCCAACCGGTCCATAAAATCTTCGGCGCGAGCATCTGGAATGCGCCGCAGGCCGCGTTCAAGCAGGACGCGGCGGGGGTGGTCCTGGGCCCCGTGCTGGCGGTTGAACTCGCGGGCTTCCAGACTGCGGGCGAGATCGGCGCGGGCGGTATCCAGTAAATTGAGCATCAGGTTATATAGCGCTGATTTGTCGCTGCTGGGCTGGCTGGCAAAGTTCAGCAGATTCTCATGAAGGTCAAAGTCGCGGGCGGTGACTCCATAGCGTTTTTCAATCAGGTTGCCATGGGTCGTGGTGCTGACGACCGTCACAAACCGGTGCTTTTCGAGCAGGCTGATGTGATAGTAGAGTTTGCTGGCAGCCAGGCCAAGTCGCTCGGCAACCTGGTTGACTGTCAGGGGCTGGCTTTCCAGCGCTTCCATAATCTGGGTGCGTAACGGGTCGGCAATGGTCTTGAGAGCTTCAAGGTCTTCGATCAGAAGGCAATCGGCAGGGGTATAGGTCTCTTCCATGAAATTCCTTTCATCGCTAAAAAATATTTTAGCGATTGGGGGAATTTTATTGAAAATTGAAAGTTTGTCAAGGGGAATTGCTGAAACGAGGCACTTCAAAGGTTTGTGCGGCGGGACAAGCGCGGCTACAATAGTGGCGTGCCACAGGAAGCGAAACCCCTGAACGATGAGCAAGGGCTTGTGCTGACAGCCCGTCAGGGCGACCCAAATGCTTTTGGGTTGCTCTATGACCATTATGTCGATCGAATTTACCGGTTTGTGTATTACCGGGTTTCGGACGCGCCTTTGGCTGAAGACCTGACGTCCCGCATTTTTCTCAAAGCGTGGGAGAACCTACCCAGTTATCGTGATCGGGGATTGAGTTTCGGCACTTGGCTGTTCAGTATCGCTCGCAATACGGTAATTGACCACTATCGTACGGCCAAGAGCGAGCATGGGCTGGAGGATGCCGCAAGCGTACTGACAGATAGCAGTGCAGACCCGGAGGCAGTTCTGACGGAGGCGTTACGCGCTGAGCGCCTGGCACGGGCGATGCAAACCCTGACGGATGAACAGCGGGAAGTGTTGGTTTTGAAGTTCATCGAAGGATATTCCACGGAGGAAGTCGCAGACCTGATGCGCAAAAAACCGGGGGCAATCCGCGCCCTGCAAATGCGGGGGTTGCAGTCGTTGGAGCGCCTGCTGGAAGAGGATGAGCCATGGTAGATATCTACGAAGCCCTGGATGATGTAATTGTTCGCACCCGGCGTGGTGAAGACCTGGAAGCGGTATTGAAGGATTATCCGGCGCAGGCTGAGAGTTTGCGGCGATTGGTGCGAGTGGCGCGCACAGTGAACCATGATGGCCACAGCACGCGACCTACGGATGCTTTTAAGGAGCGCACCCGGCCCCGGATTTTGCGAGAGATTACCACCCGCCCACTGCGCTTAAGCCCGATGATGCGACTGCGGTTGTGGTGGGCGCGATTGCGCTGGAAGCGAAAGAAATAGGCAACTAAGGGTTGAAACGGGCGAGTTCGGGGACGATGAGTTCCCAGCGGGGCAAGAGTACCGCGGCACCATCGCTGGTGGTGAAGGGAGTGACCATGTCGCGGGTAACGCCGAGGCGTTCGTAATCGCCCAGCGTGCCCCGGGCGAGGGCCAGGCCGAGGCGGGGCCACTGCCAGATGGGGATGTCGGTATCCACCACGTCATTCAAAGCCATTAGGAAGAACGGCAGCCGAAGCCACTTGAGCGGATTGAGCAGGTTGCGCATCAGTGCGGCAACGAGGGCCTGCCCCTGCTGGGTGCGTTCGAAATCATCCACACTGCGGTCGCGAGCAAAGGCAAGGGCCTCATCGCCATTGAGGTGATGACGGCCGGTGCGCAGCCCGCCCATGTCACGCGGCAGGTCGATGGTAATGCCGCCGAGCGCATCAATCGCCCGTGGGAAATTCTCCAGCTGGATGCGGACATAGTGACTGGCTTGAATTCCAAAATTGGCAGCGATGGTGGATTGGGCGATCCCTGGCCCACTCCCGGGTTGGTTTAGCTCGCCGAAATAGTGGGCGGCGTTGAGGCGCTGTTCGCCATAGCCGGGGATGTTGAGCCAGAGGTCGCGGGGGATGGAAAACATGCGCAGGTCGGCCGAGAAGTTTTCGATGGAAACGAGCAGATTTGTGTCGCTGCGGCCAGCGACGGTACCTGTAGGGGCGCGGTCAATGCCGAGGACGAGAATCACGCTGCGGCCGGGGAATAACAAGTAGAGCGCGAACAGAAAGACGATGGCCAGCAAGCAACCGCCGCGCTGGTTGCGACGCCGATTGCGCCCGCGGCCGCGCCGGTCTACGGGGATGGGTTGGAAGGTGGAAAGCGGGTCAGGTTCCGCTGGCGGCGACTGGGCAGGTGGAATGGCGGAAGGTTGGGTGTCTCCGGGGTCTGTCAGGCCGGGGCGCGAAGGTTGGGTTGAATCGGGATCGAGTGGGTTCATGCGGGGTTAGTGGCCAGCCCGAGCGAGAATGCGTTCGGCGGCCTTGACGATGGGCATATCCACCATTTTGCCATCGATAGCGAAGGCCCCGGCGCCCTGTTTCTGGTTTTCGTTATTGGCGGCAATCACCTTTTCGGCCCAGGCGATTTCTTCCGGGGTGGGGGTAAACGCTTGCTGAACGACCGGAACCTGGGCCGGGTGAATCACCTGCTTGCCGCTATAGCCCATTTCGAGCCCCTGACGAGATTCGCGGGCGAGGGCCTCCATGTCTTTGTAGTCGGTGCGAACCATGTCGATGGCTTGCAGGTCATAGGCGGCGGCATGCGTGACGACCGCGCTGCGGGCGTAGGCGACTTCGGCGGCGCTTTCGGTGCGAATGGCGCCGATGCTGGCGGCAAAGTCTTCGGCGCCGAAAATGAGGGCTTCCAGGCGCGAGTCGGCCCCGGCGATGGCGCGCAGGTCTACGATACCGCAGGCGCTTTCAATGATGGCAATCAGGCCGATGGTAGGCAGGCCGTGTTCGTTCTGGAGTTTGCGGACGGTCTTGCTGACCCAGCGGATGTGGTCAGCCTCGTCCACCTTGGGGATAACGATGGCCTGGGGAGCAGCCGGGACAACACTCTTGAGGTCATCCAGTTCCAGCCCGCTGCCGACGGGGTTGATGCGCACGAGACGTTCGCGGGGGCCAAAGTCCAGCGATTGGAGGGCTTTGACGGCGCCAACGCGGGCTTCTTCCTTGCGGTTGAGGGCAACACCATCTTCGAGGTCAATGCAAACGCTATCGACCTCAAGTTCGGTGGAGGCTTTTTCAATTTTGCGCCAGTCGGTGGCGGGCATATAGAGCAGGGCGCGGCGCGGGCGGTGAGTCATGAGGTTCTCCGTTCGGGTCAGGCGGGACGTGTGAGAAAGAGGACGCTTCTCTCTACTTCAACGACGACGACGCCATCCTGGTTACGGGCGGTGTGTTTGAGGCGGACGATGCCACGGTCGGGTTTGGAGGCGCTGGGGCGCATCTCCAGGACTTCAGATTCAACATAGATGCTGTCGCCATGAAAGACCGGGGCGGGGTGGCGGATGTTTTCGTAGCCGAGATTGGCGACGATGGTGCCGGCGGTGAGCTCTTCGACGGTGATACCGACCACCAGCCCGAGGGTAAAGATGCCATTAACGATGCGACGTCCAAATTCGGTTTTGGCAGCGAAATGCTCGTCCATGTGGAGCGGCTGGTCGTTCATGGTCAGTGCATTGAATAGCACATTGTCGGTTTCAGTGACGGTGCGAGATTTCGTGTGCTGGATTTTCTGACCAACGGACAGGTCGTTGTAGTATTTGCCGGGCATGGTCTGTCTCCTGAATTTCAGGTCGGGATTTCTTCGACTTCGATAAGGAGGTCGTCTTTGTTAACGCTGCCGCCTTCGGTGGCGTGGAGGGCGGTGATGCAGCCGGCATGCGGGGCAGCGATGCGGATTTCCATCTTCATGGCTTCCATCAGTAGCAAGGGCTGGCCAGCGGTGACCTCATTGCCGACGGCGACCAGCACGGCGCGAACCTGGCCGGGCATGGGGGCGGTCAGGCGGCCGCTGCCGCCGGCGGTGTCTGCGCCGCGGCGGTGGGTGGCGGCTTTTTCAATCACCAGGGTGCGCCCGGCGTTGTGCAGCCAGCGTTTGGCGGGAGTTTCGTGGGCGAGGTGTGCGGTGTGCCGGGTTTCATCCAGTTGGAAGTGCAGTTGCCCGTCTTTGGCATGCAATAGTTTTACGTCATAGATGGCAGTGCCAAGGTGGGCGCGATAGCCTTCGGGGTGCTTTTCGAGGGTGAGAGTGTGTTCGGCCCCGTTGATTTGATAGGTGAACTTCATTCGCCGCCTCCCATGCGAAAGCCAGTGAGGCGCAGCCAGGGGCTGTGCGGGTCCTGGCTGGGGCTGGCGGTTGTGTGAGTGGTGGCTGAAGGAGAGTGCAACTCGGCGAGGGCCGCGGCGATGATGGCCGCGGCGGGAATGTCTGGCGCGGGTTGCCAGTTGGGCAGGTGCTGGTCAATGAAGTGGGTGGTGGCTTCACCGGCCACGAAAACTGGATGGGCCAGAATGGCCTGCAGGAAGTCAAGATTGGTCGTCAGGCCGAGGGCGAGGGTATCCTGCAGGGTGGTTTGCATACGTTGCAAAGCGGCAGTGCGGTCGGCGGCATGGACGATGATCTTCGCCAGCAGGGGGTCATAGTGTGGACTGATGACGGAGCCGGATTCCACGCCACTATCCACCCGGATGCCGGGGCCGGGCGGGGTGCTGAACTTCAGCAGAGTTCCGGTGGCGGGCAGAAAGCCATTGGCGGGGTCTTCGGCATACAGTCGGCATTCAATGGCATGGCCGCGGGGAGTGAGGTCGGCTTGCTGAAAGGGAAGGGCCTCGCCGGCGGCGATACGAAATTGCCAGTGGACAAGGTCGAGGCCGCTGATGGCTTCGGTGATAGGGTGTTCGACCTGCAGACGGGTGTTCATTTCCAGAAAATAGAAATCGCGCGTAACGGGGTCAACGATGAACTCTACCGTGCCCGCATTCGTATAGCCAACGGTCTTAGCTGCGGCAACGGCGGCGGCGCCCATTTTGGCGCGCAGGCTTTCATCTACCAGGGGTGAAGGCGCTTCTTCGATGACCTTCTGGTGGCGGCGCTGGACGGAGCATTCGCGCTCAAACAGGTGCAGGGTTTGGCCGTGCTGGTCGGCGAGAATCTGGATTTCGATGTGACGGGCATCTGTCAGATATTTTTCCAGTATCAAACGGTCATCGCCGAAGGCGTGCAGGGCTTCGCGGCGGGCAGCCGCCGCGCCTTCCAGCAGGTCTGCCGCGGAGTGGACGATGCGCATGCCTTTACCGCCCCCGCCCGCAGCGGCCTTGATGAGGAGCGGGTAACCGATTGTAGCGGCGGCCTGTTGGATCTTGGTATCATCGGCAAGGTCCTGTGCGCCCGGGACGACTGGCACGCCGCTGGATTGCATGCGGGTGCGGGCGGCGGCCTTATCGCCCATAGCTTCAATGGCTTCCGGGGGCGGCCCGATGAATACCAGCCCCGCATTAATGATGCGGCGGGCGAACTCCGCGTTTTCGGAGAGAAAGCCGTAGCCGGGGTGGATGGCCTGGGCGCCGGTCTGGCGGGCAGCATCAATCACCTTATTCATATCCAGATAGCTTTCCCGGGCGGCGGCCGGGCCCAGGCAAACGGCGCCATCGGCCAGGCGGACATGCAGGGCGTCGGCATCTGGCTCGGAATAAACCGCTACTGGCGAGAGGCCTAGTTCGCGGCAGGCGCGAATCAGGCGCACAGCGATTTCGCCGCGGTTGGCGATGAGGACACGGTCAAATTGTGGCATGGGGATGATTATAAGGCAGGCCGATGGGTGGCGAGGCTGCAAAAGGAAAACCGCTATGGTAAACTTTTCGCAATCGCTTCCAACTTTGCATTACACATTCTCTGCTGATCTGCGAGGTTCCCATGCTCTCTTCAATTGAAAAAATCATCTTCCTGATTGCGGCGGCCGCGGCAACCGGCGCGGCCGCCTTTGTGGCGGTTCGGATTGTCCGGATTTTGAGTCGCGGACAGGGGAAGCCGGACTCTTCTGTGATTCCTGGCCGGCTGGTGGAAGTGGCGGTTAAGTTTGTGGGGCTGACACCGACCTGGAAAACGCGGCCGCTGGCAAGTCTGTTCCATGCGCTGGTGGCGTGGGGTTTCACCTATTACCTACTGGTGAATGTGGGCGATGTGCTGGAGGGCTTTATCGCTGGATTTCGCTTTCTTGGGACTGGGACGATTGGAAATGTTTACCGGCTTTTGGCGGATGTCTTAAGCGTAGGCGTTCTGGTGGGGATGATCTTGTTGATGGTGCGGCGCTTTGTGCGGCGCGACCCGGCCCTGCAAACGCGTGAGACGACCTTGCTGCACCCCAAGGCGGCTTTTGGCAAGATGCGTGATTCGCTGATTGTGGGTGTGTTTATTCTGCTGCACGTTGGCTTTCGGTTTCTCGGCAAGTCCTTTGAAGTGAATTTGCACCCGGATGCGTGGCAGCCATTTGCCTCGCTGGTTGGGCGGTTGTGGGCGGGTTGGGATGCGGGCGCGCTGACAGTCGGGGCGCACGTGGGGTTCTGGGTGGCACTGGGCCTGATTATGGCCTTCATGCCCTA
>JANJTX010000143.1 GCA_024710875.1 Anaerolineales bacterium
CTTCCGATCTCACCCGCCGTACGAGGATTCGCAATCGCTCAATCATGGTCGGTTGAAATAGGTCAGGGCCAGCCGCAGGCGTTCTTCCACATCTGGCGGGGCATCTTTGGAAATCATCTGCAATGCGGCCTGGGCTTCCACCACGCTGAACCCCATGCCAGTCAGGGCTTCCAGCACCTGGGTATCCACATCATCCATGGCCGCCATCGGAGCCAGTCCATCTTCGCCGCTGACCTTGTCCTGTAAATGCAACAAAATTTTCTGGGCGGTCTTTTTGCCAACCCCCGGCACCCGCCCCAGTACCTCGGCCTGCTCGGCAAACACCGCCCGCCGGATGGCCGCCGGGTTCAGCGTGGAAAGTACCGCCAGCGCCATGCGCGGCCCCACCCCGTTGACCCCCAGCAACAGGTCAAAAAACTCGCGCTCTTCGCGCGTCGCAAAACCATACAAAGAGAGTTCCGTTTCGCGCACAATCAGGCGGGTGTACAGGGCCAGGCGCTCGCCGGGTGTGGTTTCGTCGCGCAGGCGCGCCGGCACATGCACCAGCAGCCCTACGCCGCCCACCTCCAGCACCAGGCCCTGGGGTTCCACCTCCAACACACGCCCGTTTACGCTTGCAATCATCTACAACAACTCCCGGGAAATAACAATCACAATCCCATTGTGGCAAAAACCGCCGCCAAAGGGTCGCCGGTCTGCCTTACAGCCATCTTACAACAGAAAGGCCGCCCCCAGCCCTACCAGTAATGTAAGCAGCATGCCGGGCAAAATCACCCAGCGCAAGGCCCGGTTGCCCAGCACGATGACCATCAGCCCTTTCACCAGCGTATTACTCATCACCGCCAGCACAATCGCCTGCGAAGCCACTGCTTCGGTCAGGCTGCCATTGCGGCTCAACTCCGCCATCGAAAGCGTGATGGCATTCACATCCACCAGCCCTGAAAGCACGCTGGATGTAAACACGCCCGAAGTGCCAAAGAGCATCTGGGCCGTGCGCGAAGCCAGCAACACCAGCGCATAAAAGCCGCCAAAGCGTACCGCCGTCGCCAAATCAAACGGGTTGGAAAACTCGACCTCGCTGCTGGTTTGCGCCCGCCGCTGCTGGAAATACAGGTAAGCGCTGTAGGCCATCGCTACTGCGCCGGCGGCCATAATCGGTCCCCACACCACCCGCAGCAGGTCGCGGTTTACCACCCACACCTGCACCAGCACCCGCAGGAACATCACCGCCCACGCCAGCACAATCGCAAAACCCAGCGAGCGCGTAATCGCCTCGCCCTGCTCGCCTTTGCTGCGCTTGGCCAACGAGAGCGTAACCGCCGTGCTGGAGACCAGCCCCCCCAGAAAACCGGTCAGGCCAATGCCCTGCTCTGGCCGGGTAAATTTCAGCAGCACATACCCCAGGAACGAAATCCCGGAGATAAAGACCACCATCAGCCAGATATTGAACGGGTTCAACACATCCAGCGGCTCGGCCCAGAACGAGCGATTCGGCAGAATCGGCAAGATGATGATGCTGATGACCGCCATCTGCAACGCCGCCGTAATGTCTGCCTGGGTCAGCGCCTGCACGAAGCGGTCGGTGGTCAGCTTGAGGTTGAGCACCACCGTCACGCCAATCCCCAGCGCCGCCGCCAGCGTGACGAAATCGTAATAGCACAGCACGCCAATCAGCAGCGCCACCAGAATCGCCACTTCAGTCGTCGTGCCCACCCGCTTGAGCATGAACGAGTTGGCCGCATGCCCGATGCCGGTAAAGACCGTCACCGCCGCGATCACCATCGCCAGCACCAGCGGCGAGCCGAGCAAATCGCCAATCATCGCCGCCAGCGCCCCCGCCAGGCTGATGAGCGCGAACGTGCGCTCGCCGGCCGTCAGCTGCCGGCTGTGTTCGCCCGAGGCGTACTCGCGTTGCAGGCCAATCAGAAAGCCAATCGCCAGCGCCGCCGCGAACCGCAAAAACAAATCTGTTTGAGCCGGGAGCATCAGCTACCCCTTTCGATCAACTGACGGGTGCGGTCCATATGCAGGTGGCAAATCGCCACCCCCAGCGCATCCGCCGCATCGTCCGGTTTCGGGATTTCATTCAGCCCCAGCAGCACCCGCACCATCTCCTGCATCTGGCGCTTGTCCGCCGAGCCATAGCCCGCCACCGCTTGTTTGACTTCATTCGGGGTATATTCGGCCACCGGCAGGCCGGCCTGCGCCAAGGCCAGCAGCGCCACCCCGCGCGCCTGCCCCACGCTCATGGCGGTTGTCGTATTTTTCTGAAAAAAGAGTTTTTCCACCGCGCTGGTCTGCGGCCGGAACTCGGCCAGCAGGCGCGTCAGTTCTTCGTAGAGCATCACCAGGCGGTCAGGCATCGCCAGCCCGGCCGGCGTGAGGATTACCCCCTGTGCCACGGCCGTCAGGCTGCCATCCGCGGCCGCCTGCACCACCCCGTAGCCGGTCGTGGCTGTACCGGGGTCAATCCCAATTGCCAGCATAGCCGTCAGGCGGCTTCCATCTGGGCCAGGGCCGCATCCGAAATGCTCAAATTCGATTCCACCCGTTGCACATCATCCAGCTCTTCCAATGCTTCAATCAGGCGCATCACCTGCAGCGTTTCCTGCACGCTCAATTCCATCTCATTGGTCGGAATCATGCGCAGTTCGGCTTCATCGGCCTGAATGCCCGCTGCCCGCAGCCGGTCGCTGATTTTCTTGAACGCATCCGCCGGGCCAAAAATCTCCGCCCAGCCGTCGTCAAAGGTGATGTCCTCGGCCCCGCCCTCGGCCGCCATTTCAAACACTTCGTCCTCGCTGCGGCTGCCCATCTCAAACGAGAAATAAGCCTTCTGCGCAAACTGCCACGCCACCGAGCCGGTCTCGCCCAGGCTGCCGCCCGCCCGGTTGAGGGCATGGCGCACATCGGCCACGGTGCGGTTACGGTTATCGGTTACGCATTGCAGCACCAGCGCCACCCCATGCGGGGCATAGCCCTCGTACACCAGGCGTTCAAACGCCGCCGCGTCCTTATCTTCACCCGTGCCGCGCTTGATGGCGCGCTCAATGTTGTCCTTCGGCATATTGGCCGCCCGGGCCTTGTCAATCGCCAGGCGCAGGCTGAAGTTTGTATCCGGGTCGCCGCCGCCCTCACGCGCCGTGATGGCGATATTCTTCGCCA
The DNA here is from genome assembly GCA_024710875.1 of Anaerolineales bacterium. Lineage (GTDB taxonomy): Bacteria > Chloroflexota > Anaerolineae > Anaerolineales > UBA11579 > SCUK01. The sequence continues at coordinate 3,166 of JANJTX010000143.1, forward strand.
GCGTGGTAAATATCGCCCCGCGCTTGGCATCGTTGGCGCCTTTTTTGCGCTTGATGGTAGACCACTTACTATGACCGGACATAACCAATTCTCCTGAAATCTTGCCGCACACACAGGCGGGATTAAGCCTGCCCATTATACCATTCCGCTTTTGTCTCTCTGAGCGCATGCCGCCCCCTTGCAACCATAATAAGTTATAGTATTTCCAATATATCTACAATTATTTTTCTCTGTGTCTCTGGGCAGAAACCTAACGGTTTCTGCATGACATGTGGCAGAGCCACATGTCCAGTCTCTGTGGTAATAGCCGCAAATAATCAATCCCCAAAAAGGAGCCCCCCACATGCCCACCACCTACACCTACCTCGGCCACGGCACCCACCTCGTCCACACCGGCGGCCACAACATCCTCATCGACCCCTTCCTCGATAACAATCCCAGCGCGCCGCTCAAAGCCGCCGAAGTCGCCGCCGACTTCATCCTCGTCAGCCACGGCCACAACGACCACATCGCCGATGCCGTCGCCATCGCCCAGCGCACCGGCGCGCCCTGCTACGGCAACGCCAAAGTCGCCGCCTGGCTCAAAGCCCAGGGCGCCCCCGAAACCAAAAACCTCTACTTCGGCGGCCGCCAGCAACTGCCCTTTGGCGAAGTCATGCTCACCCTCGCCTTTCACGGCTCCAGCCTGCCGGACGGCTCGGATGGCGGCAGCCCCGGCGGCCTGCTCATCACCGCCGCCGAAGACGGCAAGTGCCTGTACTTCGCCTGCGACACCGCCCTCTTTGGCGATATGGCCCTCTACGGCGAGGAAGGCCTCGACCTGGCCGTGCTGCCCATTGGCGGCCATTTCACCATGGGGCCCAAAGATGCCCTGCGGGCTGTCAAACTCCTTAACCCCAAACACGTCGTCCCCTGCCACTACAACACCTTCCCCGTTGTCCAACAGGATGCCGAAGCCTGGGCCGCCGCTGTCACCGCCCAAACTTCCGCCACCCCCCACCTCCTCAAACCCGGCGAGAGCCTCACCCTCTGAAATCACCACACACCCGTCTTTGAAGAGGGCAGGCCAAACAGTGGCTCTATTTGACAAAATTGCCTTTCTCTGTGTCTCTGTGACTCTGTGGTTAGAATAGAATTTCAGCAACTTCACCCCCAAAGGAGCCACCCCATGACCACCACCTACACCTTCCTCGGTCACGCCGTCCACGCCATTGAAACCGGCGGCCACAAACTCCTGATTGACCCCTTCCTTGAAGGCAACCCCCAGGCCGCCGCCAAAGCCGATGAAATCGCCGCCGACTACATCCTCGTCAGCCACGGCCACGCCGACCACATCGGCGACTCCATCGCCATCGCCCAGCGCACCGGCGCCCAGATTATCTGCAACGCCGAAATCTTCGAATGGCTCTACCGCCAGGGCATTGAAAACGTCCACGAACAGCACATCGGCGGCGGCTACCAGCACCCCTTCGGCCACCTCAAATTCACCCACGCCCAGCACGGCTCCAGCCTGCCGGATGGCTCCTACGGCGGCAACCCGGCCGGCTTCCTGCTCACCACCAATGACAATAAGCGCATCTACCTCGCCTGCGACACCGGCTTCTACAGCGATATGGCCCTCCACGGCGAAGACGGCCTCGATCTCGCCGTCCTCCCGATTGGCGACAACTACACCATGGGCCCCAAAGATGCCCTGCGGGCCGTCAAACTGCTCAGCCCCAAACACGTCGTCCCCTGCCATTACAACACCTTCCCCGTCATCCAACAGGACGCCGAAGCCTGGGCCGCCCAGGTCCGCGCCCAATCCACCGCCACCCCTCATGTCCTCAAACCCGGGGAGAGTCTGACGCTCTGAAATCTAACGATTGGCTTTTTCGCAGCAAAATTCGCCAAGAACTGTAGGGGCGACCTGTGGTCGCCCTTCCCCGACCCTCATCTTGTCATTGCGAGCCAGCGCCTGCCCTGAACGCAGTCGAAGGGAAGCAATCTCCCTCCCCATCGAAGCGATTCCCCCTGTCTCCATGTTTCCCTGTCTACCTCTCTGCATATTTGCCTTTCTCTGTGTCTCTGTGGTTAAATTTCTTGAAATCTCCAATCCACAATCCGCAATCCCTCCTTGCCGCGCTATAATACCCAGCAGGAGTACGCCATGCTCGAAAACATATTCGGACGCAAAGAAGACGAAGAACGCATCAAACAGGAAGGCCGCCTGCCGCCGGGCCAGTCCCTCACCCAGCGCTTCCCCGTCCTGCACTACGGCCCCGTGCCGCCCTTCAACCCCGCCACCTGGAACCTCAAACTCTACGGCGAAGTCGAAGAACCCCTCACCTACAACTGGGACGAATTCAATCAGCTCCCCCGCACCAGCATCACCATGGACCTCCACTGCGTCACCCGCTGGAGCAAATTCGATACCGGCTGGGAAGGCGTCTCCCTGCGCACGCTCGTAGACCAGAACCTCCTCAAACTCAAACCCAGCGCCAAATACCTCATCCAGCACGCCGAATACGGCTTCACCGTCAACGTCCCGCTCGAAGTCGCCCTCGCTGAAAACTTCCTGCTCGCCACCCATTTTGATGGCGAACCCATCAGCGCCGAACACGGCTACCCCCTGCGCGCCGTCGTCGGCCACATCGTTGGCCGCCAAGACCTGCCCACCCCCTACCTGTGGAAAGGCGCCAAATGGCTGCGCGGCCTTGAATTCAAAGCCACCGACCAGCTCGGCTTCTGGGAACAAGCCGGCTATCACAACGAAGCCAACGTCTGGAAAGAACAACGCTTCGGCCGCTAACTGCATCACGGAGGAAGGATGGCCGTACGCATCCTCATCATCGAAGACAATCAGGACAACCTGCAACTCGTGCAGTTTCTCCTGGAACGCCTCGGCTATGAAGTCCTCGGCGCCTACGATGGCGTCAGCGGCATGGAACTCGCCCGCCAGGAACAGCCCGACCTGATATTGCTGGATATGGGCATCCCCGAAATGGACGGCTGGGAACTGGCCGGCAAAATGAAAACCGACTACGAACTGCGCGACATCCCCCTCGTGGCCCTCACCGCCCACACCCTCCCCGGCGACAAACGCCGCGCCCTCCAGAGCGGCTGCGATGGCTACATCACCAAACCCATCAACGTGGCTGGCTTTGGCGAAGAAATCGCTCGCTTCCTGAAAAAATAGCACCGGGAAATTCAGGTCAGACAGCCGGCTTCAACCCGCTGTGATTTATGGCGCGTACACCCTTGTCTCGGGCCGGAAGGCGGCCCACGAAAACCAGAAATGATTAATGGACACCACCGGGGTTAACTGCTGCCCCGCCAGCGGCCCGGCCACCGCCAGCCCCAGCGTATTCCAGGTCGAGCCGGTATTCACATCCCGAATCTCCCCATCCACAAATTCAAATTGCAGGGTTTGCCCATCCAGCACCGCAGAGTACGCCGTCAGGCTGCCCACCTTGCGCCCCGCCGCCACCTCCGGCGCGTCCAATGCCGAGCGCGTATCCGGCTCGGAGAAAATCGCCAGAGCCTCGCCGCCCACCACATCATTCACCACCCCCACCTCGGCCAGCACATCGTACGGGTAAGCGACTGCCTCGCCATTCAAGTCCACCGTCAGCACGCGCGCCATCGGCAGCAACTGGCCCGGAATGGCCGGCCCGCGATACAAAAACGGGCTGCTGTTAACATCATCATAGCCAGCATAGGGGTTGCGCCCGTAATTGCGCCGGAACCCCGTCTCGCGCGAGAGCACCAGCCCCTCCGGATGAGACTCTTTGAACTCCTGCCACGAAACGATTGCCGCCGGGTAACCAGCCAGTTTTTCGCCGGTGTGCAGGCCCACAATCGCCTCGCCGTTGGCCTGCTGCCACCAGGTTTCAGTCAGGCGGTCATACATAATCAGGTTGCTGTAACGCAGCCGCCCGGTCGTGCCAAAAGTCGTCTCCTCGCCCCCCACCACTCGTTCAAATACGATGGCGGTATTGCACAATGGGCAGAACGTCACCACCAGCGGGATGCCGCCCACTGTATCATTCACAATTTCATGCCACATCAAAATCTGAATTGGGTAGGCGCGGGCATCCCCATTGGCCTGCACCACAATCACCGGCTCTTGCGGCCGCAGCCAAACATCCACCGCCCGCACCGGGATAAACTCCGGCGTGTCAATCGGCGGGATGCCATCCTTTGGTGGCCCGCCGGAAAGGATTTCGCCAAACGGCACACTGGAAATGGAAAAATCCGTACTGAACTCGGCGCTTGCCCCCGCCGGTGGGCGCTCCCCTGCTGGCAGGGCGGTCGCCGTTGGCGGCGCGGCCGTAACCGTTGCGTCATCCGGCGCATCAATTGCCTCGGGCGCTACTGCCACCGGCGCGCATGCCGCCAGCAAGGCCAGGCCCATTACCGAGATCAGAAGATTTTTCATATCGGTTGGACACGCCAGAACAGAAAATTCTTACGCGCTATAATCGCGGCGTGAACCGCCTTGCCCTGCTTTGCCTCTTATTCCTGGCCGCCTGCGCCCCGGCCGCCGCGCCTGCACCCGCGCTGCCCACCGCCGTACTGGCCGCCAGCCCCACCGCGACTGCCAGCTCTACCCCCACACCGCCCGCCAGCCCTACCGCGCCGCCGACCGCCAGCCCCACCCCGCTGACCTGCTGGAACCAGGGCGGCCAGACTTTCGCCGACTTCATCCCCAGCGCCGTACTGCCCCAACCGCTGGAATTTCAGGTCTATCTGCCACCCTGCTATGAGGCCGAACCGGAGCGCCGCTACCCCGTGCTCTACCTCATCCACGGCCAATCCTTCACCCATGACCAATGGAAACGTCTCGGCGCCCCCGCCACAGTAGACCAGTTGGTGGCATCCGGCGACCTGCCGCCCTTCATCATCGTCATGCCGCGCGACCGCGTCTGGACCCAGCCCAGTGAAGATTTCTTCGGCCAGGCCGTCATGCAGGAACTCCTCCCCTATATAGACGCCACCTACCGCACCCAGCCAGAACGCCAGTACCGCGCCATCGGCGGCCTCTCGCGCGGCGCTTCCTGGGCGCTACACCTCGGCCTCGGCCAGTGGGAATCCTTCAGCGCCATCGGCCTGCACAGCCTGCCGGTCTTCTGGGAAGATGTCCCCCGCCTGCGCGGCTGGCTGGCTGAAATCCCGCTCGAAGAATTGCCCCGCATCTATATCGACATCGGCGAGCGCGACCGGGAAGAAATCCTGAACTCGACCTTTTACTTCCGCGACCTGCTGGACGAACTCGCCATCCCGCATGAGTACAACCTTTTCACCGGTCGCCACGAAGAAGCCTACTGGGCCAGCCATGTGGAAAAATACCTGCGCTTTTACGCCGCCGAATGGGGCGAGGAATAGCCGCCATGCTGGAAGCCCGCGCCCTCTACAAATCCTTTGGCGAGACCCGCGCCCTGGTGGATGTCTCCTTCACCCTCGCCCACGGCAAAGTGCTGGCCGTCCTCGGCCCCAGCGGCAGCGGCAAATCCACCCTGCTGGCCGCTCTGGCCGGGCTGGAACCGCCGGATAGCGGCCTTGTCCTGTGGGGCGGGCAGGACCTCACCGCTACGCCCACCCACCAGCGCGGTTTCAGCCTGATGTTTCAGGATTTCGCCCTCTTTCCCCACCTCAATGTGGCCGCCAACATCGCCTTTGGCCTCAAAATGGCTGGCCACACCGCCGCCGAGCAGACCGCTCGCGTGACCGAAATGCTGGCGCTCGTGGGGCTGCCGGGTTTTGAAAAACGGGATGTCAACAATCTTTCCGGCGGCGAGCAGCAGCGCATCGCCCTCGCCCGCGCCCTGGCCCCCGCCCCGCGCCTGCTCCTGCTGGATGAACCCCTTGGCGCGCTGGACCGCGCCCTGCGCGAACGCCTGCTGGCCGACCTCGCCCGCATCCTGCGCGCCACCCGGCAGACCGCCATCTACATCACCCACGACCAGGACGAAGCCTACACCATCGCCGACCAGGTGGCGGTGATGAACGCCGGGCACATCGCCCAACTGGATACACCCCAGGCTCTCTATCGCCAGCCGACCTCGCCTTGGGTGGCGCGCTTCCTCGGGCTGGATAATATCCTGGATGGGCAGGCCCGCGCCGGCACGCTGGAAACCGCTGCCGGGAGTTTGCCCTACCCCGGCCCGGCGCGCGGCCCGGTGCAAGTATTGCTGCGGCCGGATGCCGCCACCCTCGGCGACACGGGCGAAATCAGCCTGCGCGGCCGCCTGACGGAAAAGGCCCTGCGCGGCGGCCTGCAAAGCCTGTGGCTGGAGGTCAATGGCATCCGCCTGCGCTTTGAGTTCCCCGCTGCCGTGGCCCTGCCAGAGGTTGGCGCGTCCCTCACCCTCCACTTGCCGCCCTCGGGCCTTCAGGTCTGGCCGGAATAAAAAAGACGGCCCGCAGGCCGTCTTTGGCAATCAGAAACCAGCGCACTACGGCGCGAATGAGCCGCCCAGCAAATACTCCACGACGAAATCACCGCCATACCAGGCCGCCAGCGTCAACGTGCAACAACAGCACAGCAATAACAACGCCCCGCCGCCCAACAGCAACATCCGCCGCCGCTTATCCGGGGCCGTGGCAGAAACTTCCTGGGGCACTAATTCTTCGGTCATGCGCAACAATCCTCCAGCGAATTTGAATTACAGCCCAAACAGCAGGCTGATAAACTGCGAACCGCCGCCAAACGGGATCAAGCACAGTGGCAAACCCACCCCGAACGCCACCGCCATCACCACCATGCAAATGCCCAGCAGGGTCATCGCAATCGAGGTGTAGCCCAGCACCAGCCCGATGGTCGCCAGGCCGTCGCCCGCCAGCCCGGTCTCACGGATTTCTTTCTTCGCCATGTGGCCGGTTACCACCGCCACCAGCGACCCAAAAAACGGCACCAGCGACCAGCCTACAATTCCGGCGATTAAACTGACAATCGCCAGCGTGCTGTTGGCGGCAGGGATTTGTGGCGCAGGGTTTTCCATCGATTAATGTACCTTTACATCCGGGGTCAGAGGTCGGCTTGCTGTAGTTTTCGGTTCTCGCGCCGCCACACCCACCAGATCAGCCACGAGACGAACAGCACCGTCAGCGCGCCGATGAACACCGGCAGCAAAATCGCCAGAATGGACAGGAAGGTTGCCAGAATGTCTTCCGCCACGCTCACGAACACATTGCCGGTTCCACCGGTGGTGGCGGTAACCGCCGGGCGCATCGCCCCGGCCTTGGCCGTATGCACCGTGCCCGCAATCAGCAAGCCGGCCGCCAGCGAAATCGCCGGGTGGATGTCCGTCACTACCTGGGCGCTGGCCGCAAATGCCACCGCCCCGGCCACCGGCCGGATGAAGGTGTGGATGACATCATTGGCGTGGTTCACCGCCGGCACTTTATCGGCAAAGAATTCCACCACCGAAAGAAAAATCAACAGCGAAATAATCCAGCCATTTTCAAGGTTGTTATAGGGCGCCTGCAAATCCAGGATATTCCAGCCAAAGGCACCGGATAACCGCGAGACAATCGCAATCATCAGCAACGGCACATAGGCATTCAAGCCGGCGCTGGCCGAAAGCCCAAAAGCGGAAAATACACCCAGCAATAGTTCAGTCATAGTTGTTTTTTACCTCCACTAGATTAATACGCAAGCGGCGGCGAAATGTTGTAACCGGCATCCACCGGATTGACCACAATTGTAACATCCGCTCACTAACTACCCGCTACCAGCAGCCGCCGCAGCGCATCCAGCGTTTGCAGAGCGGTCAGGTTGCGCATCGCCCAGCCGGTGCGCAGTGGGCTGCGGTAATCAAACCGCCCCGGCGAGCCCTGCGTCAGGTGAAAGCGGTCTTCATACAGCCCCTGTTCGGGCAGGTCCTGCAAACTGGCCCAGAAGTTCCACAATGGGATTTCATAGGCCCGGGTCGTTTCCACAATCGCCCGGTTAATGCTGTGGTCGCCCTCGAGGTTACTGGCCTTGGTTGCCAGCACCGGAATCACACCCTGCAAAATCGTGTACTGCACAATTTTTTCCAGGTTTTCGCGGTAGCCCGCCGCATCGCCATTCCAGTTCTCTTCCAGGCTGATGAGCGCAAACGCCGCCCGGCTCAAGCGCAGTTCGCAGGCCAGCGGCCCTTCATCGCGGGCACAGGCCAGCGGGTCGGCCCACAAGGGCGAGAAGACCGCCGCCACATTCTGGCCGCCATTGGCCGCCACCCCGCCGCCAAACGAGCCTTTGAACCAGTCAATCGTGGCCTGCAAATCGCCGTATTCGCCCAGGTGGTAATTCACCCCCGGCTGGCCCTCGAACTCGGTGAAGAAATAGGTCGGGATGCTCTGGCAATCGCCAATCACCGAAAAGCGCCGGGCGTCGCGGCCCAGCCCCTGCCCGATTTCAAACAGGCGGTGCATCCGGGCGCTGACGGCCTGCGGAAAGACCGGCAGCGTCTTCCACTCTTCGGCTCCCAGCGGCGGCACGGCCAGCGGCACGGCCAGCTCGGCCAGGCCCGGCGCGGGGGTGGCCGTTTGGGCGGGCGCAGTCGGCGGCTGGGTGCCGGGAACCCGGGTGGCGGCCGCGCTGGTCGGTTCCAGCCCTACCGTGGGGATGAATGGCGCCGCTGTCGGGCTGGCCGGGGTTTGCGGCCCGGCGCAACCCGCCAGCCAAACGCCCGCCCCCAGGCCCAGCAATTTCAAAACATCACGGCGGCTCAAGGCCGGCCGGGGTAGATTTGTTTTCATAGATGACCTCTGGCTCACTCAAGTTCCTTCAGCCGTATAGTATAGTAGGGAAAGTAAAGCCCGTTGCCTTAAGTTTCTGTGGTTTCCCAATTCAATGAAAAAGACCTTCCTCACCCTGATCACCGCCGCCTTCTTACTGGCCTGTAACCTCGCCACCACCCACCCCAGCGACCTGCGCACCCCGGCCGCTGAACCCGAAGCCACATCCGCTATAGCCAGTGAATCAGTAGGCGCCACCGCGCCCAGCGTGGCCTCGGCCGCCAACCCCACCGCCGCCCCGCCCGAAGGGGTTGGCCCGGTAAATTTCCCGGCCGGCATCAACCCCCTCACCGGCCTGCCCGTCAGCGACCCGGCCGTGCTGGAACGCCGCCCGGTGGCGGTCAAAATCAACAACTACCCGCGCTCCAACCGCCCGCAGTGGGGCCTTTCGCTGGCCGATATCGTTTTTGAGTATTACCACAACAACGACCTGCCGCGCTTTCATGCCATCTTTTACAGCCGGGATGCCGAACTGGCCGGCCCCATCCGCTCCGGCCGCCTGCTGGATGTCCACCTCTTGCACCTGTACCACAGCAATTTTGTCTTTGGCAGCGCCGATGCCCGCATCCTCGACCAGCTACAAGCCCAACGCTACGCCGACCGGCTGGTGTACCTGCTGGATGGCGCGCCCTGCCCACCCCAGCCGGTCTGCCGCTTTGAACCGAACGTCTACAACTACCTGCTCACCAGCACCGCCGCCACGCGCGAGTACTTGAGCCTCTACCGCAACCTGCCGGATGACCGCCCCTACCTGGATGGCATGTGGTTCAACCTCGGCCTGCCCCAGGGCGGCCAGCCGCTGGAACGCCTGCACATCCGCTATTCCTACGGCGCTTACCTGTACTGGCAATGGGACCCAACCACCGGCCGCTACCTGCGTTATCAGGATGCCCAGGATGATGTCCAGGGGCGGGGCGAAACCTACGAACTGCTCACCGACCGTCTGACCGGCGAAGCGATTGCAGCCGAGAATGTGGTCGTGCTGTTTGTGCCCCACCGCGACGAGGTCTACCAGCCGCCCGCCAACGGCAACCCGGCCGTGGAAATCATTGACATCCAGCTGGAAGACAGCGGCCCGGCCTACGCCCTGCGCGACGGCCAGCTTTTTGAAGTGCGCTGGCTGGTGCCCCAGGCCGGCGTGCTGACCCTGACCTTTACCGATGGCACGCTCTACCCCTACAAACCCGGCGTCACCTGGTACCAGGTCGTCAGCACGAAAACCAACCCGCGTATTGACGGCCTGACCGCCTGGTTTGACTTCGTGCTGCGCTGACGCCCCAAACTGCCGCACCCGCCGGTTTTTCTTTTGCCCCTGCCTGTGCTATAGTCCAATCTGAATGTCCCCTTTCCTGCGTTTTTGCCTGCTGCTTGGCAGCGTCTTCATTTTCGCCTGGGCTTCTCCGGCGCTGGCCGGCCCACTGGCGCAGGCCACGGCTTCAGCCACCACGACCGCCAGCCCCACCGCCACCAGCACTCCCTCTGCTTCCGCCAGCCCCACTGCCACCGCCAGCCCAACTGGCACGGCCTCGGCCACGCCCAGCGCAACCGGAACGCCCCCCACCGCCACCCTGACCGCCTCGGTCACTCTCACGGCCAGCATCACCCCCACCGCCAGCATCACACCCACCCCCACCGAGACCGCCACACCCAGCCCCACTCCCACCGGGCCGCCGGTCGTCATCCCGCTCATCATCAGTCAGCCCACCCCGGTCGGCTTCGGGCCGGATGTCTTCCCCTACAACATCAACCCGCTCACCGGCCAGGCCGTGGCTGACCCGGCCCTGCTGGAACGGCGGCCCATCGCCGTCAAAATCACCAACTACCCCCGCACCGTGCGCCCGCAATACGGCTTGAGTCAGGCCGATATCGTCTTTGAATACTACATGGAACGCGGCATCTCCCGTTTTGTGGCCCTGTTCTATGGCAACGATGTCGAACGCGTCGGCCCGGTACGTTCCGGCCGCTTTTTTGACGAGCACGTCTTCCGCATGTACGATGCGTTCTTTGCTTTCGGCTACGCCGACCCGCGTGTGCTGGATTATTTTGAAACCCTCGGCACCTACTGGACACAAAGTCTGGTGCTCGACCCGGGTGACAACCCCCAGCAATGCGACCCTGATGTCGCCCGCTGGTTCTGCCGCGATTTCAGCCTGATTACCTACAACAATCTGTTCGGCAACACCGCCGCCATGCAGCAGGTCGTCTCGCGCCGCCCGATTGGCAACCACCGCCCGAACCTGACGGGCATGCGCTTCACCAGCCGCCTGCCCGCCGGCGGCTCGCTGGCTCTGGAAGTACGGGTGCGCTTCTCGACCCTCATTTACACTCTGTGGGAATATGACGTGCTCGCCGGGCGCTACCTGCGCTTTCAGGAGACGATTGGCTACGCCGACACCAGCCGCGAAGAGTACGCCCCGCATGTGGATGCCCTCAATGGCGCCCAACTCGGCGCCGACAATGTGGTTGTGCTACAGGTTCCGTATCTCTACTTCGTCAAGACCAACACGACAGAAATCGTCAATGTGCCGCTGTATGGCGAAGGCACCGCCTTTGTCTTCCGGGATGGCTTCGCCTACCCGGCCCGCTGGGTGCGCCCCCAGAACGGCATCCTGCAACTCTATGATGAAAACGGCGAGGTCTTCCCCCTGCGCCCCGGCCAGACCTGGTTTGAAGTCATCAGCCTGGATTCAAACATCGTTTACAGCGCCACCGATTGGCGCTTCACCCACATCATGCCGCCCGACCCGGAAGACCCCATCAACCCCAATGGCGACAACCCACCCTGGGGCATCTACGACCCGGTGGAAATCCTCGGCGAAGGCTGGGATGAATGATCAACTGCCCGATTAGAATCTCTTAAATAAGTTCTACGAGTTATCTTAATTGCTATCTTCGATTGCGAAACTCACATGGCATTGACGCGTAGGGGCGAAGCATGCTTCGCCCCTACCAGATCTAGACGCTATTTCAAGGACTTTTAAAACGCTCTCTTAGAGAGCATCAAGCCCGCTGCCGCCTACCACGCCCAGCCTTTCAACCCATCCATCGCCGCGTAGGCCGTCAAATCCAGATGCAGCGGCGTGATGGACACAAATCCCTGCGCCAGCGCCCCAAAATCCGTGCCATCGTCCGGCACGCCATCCGGAAATTCCCCCCCAATCCAGTAATACGGGCGGCCGTGCGGGTCGGTCCGCCGCACCAGTTCATCGCGGTACACCCGTAACCCCTGGCGCGTAATGTGAAACCCTTTAATCTCCGCCAGCGGAAAATAAGGTACATTCACGCTTAAGAGGGTATTGGGCGGCAACCCATTGGCAATTACCTGCTCCGCCACCCGTCGCCCCACTTCGGCCGCCGGTTCGTAATCCCGCTCGCCCTGATGCTGGGGCGGCGTATTCAGTGAAACCGCAATCCCCGGCAGCCCGCCAATGGCGGCTTCCATGGCGGCCGTCACGGTGCCGGAGTAGGTTACATCATGCCCCAGGTTGGCCCACGGGTTAATCCCGGAAACCACCAAATCCACTTTCTTATCCAGCAGGCCCAGCAGCGGCAGGGCCACGCAGTCACTCGGCGCGCCATCGGTGGTCAGGGCCGGGCTACCGTCTGCCAGCGTGGTCGGGCGCACCCGTAACGGCCGATCCAGCGTTTTTACATGCCCGGAAGCCGACCAGTTGCGGTCCGGCGCCAGCACGGTGACCTCCCCCAGCGGCCGCAAGGCCTGCGCCAGCGCCAGCAGCCCCGGCGCCGTAACCCCATCATCATTGGTTACCAGAATATGCATCGCCATCTCTCCATGTTCAATATGTTCTCCTCCATCCCCGTGTTTCCTTAATTACCAGTTACTACTTACCAATTACCTCTTCCCCTGTCTCCATGTCTCCCCGCCCTACCCCGAATCTGGGGTATTATATCTGCTGCCTGTTGGCCCGCTGTTCAGGTACACCCGCACCTATGAAACTCAACCTGCCCGACCCCATTACAAGCCAACGCCCGGTGCATAACTGGCTGCGGCCGCTTGCCCTCCATTACCGCCCCGGCCCCACCAACCCGGTGGTTGAAGAAGCCCTCGCCGGCCTGTTGCGCGCCTTTGAAACCCTCGGCCATCGCGTCCAACCCCAACCGGATGCCGAGACCAAAGCCGTGCTGACCACCGCCAACTACGATGAAATGCTCAACTGGCGGCGCGCCCTGATGTTCACCGGCCGCATCCAGCTCAAACTGGAACACACACCCACCGCCTACACCCTCATCCACATCCCGCGCCGCGAATTTGACCGCCTGATTGCCTATTTTTCGGCCGCCCTCGCCAAAACGCCGCCCGACCCGGCCGACTTCGTCTTTGAAGGCATGTCGCCCGAAGCCCCGGGGGTACTGATAGAGCAGGGCCTGCGCGGCGGCCCGCTGCTGGCCCTCATGCGCCTGCTGCAATCCCGCAGCAAGTGCATCCACATCCTGCTGCTGCTGGGCGATGACCATCCCGAACGCATCTACCATTTTGACCTCGTGGGCGCGTTTCCCTATAGCGATATCACCCTCGGCGCAGAAGCCTTTTATCTGGATGCCGCCCTGCGCATCGCCACCTACGAAAGCACCCGCGAAATCACCCGCCATGAAGTCCTGCCACCGCCCATCCCGCGCGCCGTATGGGATGGCCTGACCACCCCGGCCGCCATGACCCGCGCCGGCCGTGCACTCGGCGAGCGCACCTTCTTTACCGACATGATTCGCATCGCTGACCTCGTGCCCGTACCGGCCATTACTGAATCCATTGCCAGCCAGTACTCCGAAGGCTGCTTCGTTACTTACGAACCCGCCGTAGAAGGCCTGATTGCCACCATCACCGGCAGCGCCCGCCCGGTGGACAAGGGCAACATCACCGAGCGCGATTTGGCCGTCATCGTCGGCGTGCGGCCAGACGGCGAAGGCGCCCAGGTGCGCCACGTCACCGACAAGCAAAACGACCCACCCTCCTCCGAAGCGGTTGAAATGATGGCGATTGACCTCGCCCTGCCCCAGGTGGACTGGCACGGCCAGCCCGTGCCGGTGCTGCGCTCCAAACTGCACGGCCACCGCGGCGTGAAAGCCTATAACCCGGCCCGCGTGGCCTACATTCCGCTCGATACGCCCTATTTCCATTACCTCGTCTCCTGCGCCACCGAGGCCCAGGCCCGCGGCATCAAGGAAGCTTTCGCCCGCGCCGAGGCCCTGCGCGACCCCGCCGACCCGCGCCCGCTGGCCTTCACCATCCTGCCCGGGCATGGCGTCGTCATTGCCGAAAAGTGGGCCGAGGGCAAAGCCCCCCTGCAACTCATTTGGGAAGCGATGGACAACGGCGACCTGGTGATTGACAACTTCGTTCCGCAAGGGCCGCTGGCCTACGCCCCCGGCCCGGATGGCCGCCATTGGCTGGTCGAATCCGGCCATGCTTAGCCGCCGCGAATTCCTCAAGTTAAGCGCTTTGCTCCCGCTGGCGCTGGGCGGGGTGCAGCACATTCCCGCCCGCCAGACCGCCCCACCCGGCACGCCCAATATCCTCATCATCCTGTTTGATACCTGGAGCGCCGAAAACCTCAGCCTGTACGGCTACGGCCGCGACACCACCCCCAATCTGCGCCACTGGGCCGAGCGCGCCATCGTCTACCACCGCCACTATTCGGCCGGTAATTACACTATCCCCTCCACCGCCAGTCTGCTCACCGGTGTATATCCCTGGCGACATCGCGCCTTCCGCCTCTATGACCGCATGCTGCCCGCCTGGGCCAGCCGCAATCTGTTTTCCGCTTTTCCAGATGTCCACCGCCTGGCCTATGCCCAGAATCCAATTGCCAATGTGCTCGTCAAACAGGTCAAGGCCAATCTCGACCATTACCTGCCCGTGGGCGCCGGGATTGCCCACCCGGACCCCATTTTTACGCCTCTCTTCTCCAGCGACCAGGTCGTCGCCTCCGGTGCCCGTAACACCCTCTTCCGCGGCCGCCACAGCCCCAGCGGTTCGCTTTTTCTGGCGCCTTTCTATAACCGCCTGCGCCTGGCGCTGGCCGCCCGCCAGCGCGCCGCCGTCCGCGAGCAGTACCCGATAGGCATGCCTGGCATTGACGACGAAAATTACCTCACCATCGAAGATTCGCTTCGCCTGCTGGTGGAAGAAACTGCCGGACAAACCCAGCCGTACCTCGGCTATTTTCACTTCTTCCCACCCCACGACCCCTACCGCCCCCATCAGAATTTTATCAACCGCTTCCGGAACGACGGCTTTGAAGTCTCTCGCAAGCCCATTCACCCGCTGCACCATGCAGAGCACACGCCTCAGATGCTGGTAGACCGGCGCGGTTATGATTCGTACATCGCCCAGATAGATTCAGAACTTGGCCGCCTGATGCACACCCTGCAACAGCGTGGCGACCTGCAAAATACCATCGTCATCCTGACCTCCGACCACGGGGAAATGTTCGAACGCGGCTTTCGCGGCCACTTCAATAGATCACTCCATCAGCCAGTTATCCATATCCCGCTGATGGTTTTCATGCCCAATCAGACCGAACGACTGGATATTCTCTCGCCCACCAGCACCATTGACCTGCTACCGACAATAGCCCACTGGCTCGGCAAACCTGCCCCGCCCTGGGCCGAAGGCCAGCTGCTGCGCCCCTTCCAACCCGGGCCGCCAGACCCGACCCGGCCAGTGTTCACTCTGGAAGCCAAGGAAAACCACCCCAGCCGCCCCGTCAGCCCCTATTCAGCCCAGGTCACCCGTTGGCCCTACAAACTGACCGAGTACATGAACTACTCGGAACTATATGAAGACTACAACGGCGAACTGGTGGAACTCTACAACCTGGAAACTGACCCGGACGAACTGCATGACCTGGCCGCCAGCGAACCCGCCCTGGTGACCGAACTGCGCGCCCTGCTGACCCGGCAACGAGCCGGAGAACCCGCATGACGCCGAGCCCTCGCCAGACCTACTGGCAGTTCTTCCTCTGGGTGGCTTTCCCGGTCCATGCCTGGGGCATCGCCATCTGGCTGATGAATGCGGATGCCTACGCCGCCCGCGCACTTTCAGAAGCCTTTGGCCTGGGCGGCTACTTGCTGCTGGGCGCTTTAGTGGAAAGCCTGCTGGTGTTCGGCTTCTTCGCCACCCTCAGCCTGCTCTTGCCGCGCCGCTGGCCTCTGCTGCAGCGGCTGGATGCCCTGCGCGGCCTGCTGCTGACGGCCACCTTCTGGGCGCTGGCGCTCCAGGCGGTGATTGCCTTTGTCATCCGCCAGCCGGCGCGGCACGCCGCCTGGGTTCAGGTGCTTAATGCCCACTGGGGGCCATTGCTGCTTCTGCTGGCGCTCATCCTCCTCTCTATCGGCCTGCCCCTCTGGGCCGCCACCCGGCCCGGCTGGCGCCGCCTGCTGGCCGCCCTGCAGGAGCGCGTCAGCCTGTTCAGTGTTCTGTATCTGGGCCTGGATGCCATCGGCATCCTGATTGTCCTGTTCCGCAACCTGTAAGCCGTCCACCACCCTACAAAATCCTTAGCCTACAAGACTGATAGCCCGCTGGCCCACTCGCCCCTCTATAATCAGAAGCGAGTACAACTGCCATGACCATCAGCCCGGATACCCGCCCCCGCCCAACCTGGCTCAACAGCGAATTGTGTGTGCTGGAAGAACCGCTGGCCTGGCTTCGCAGCTACCAGTCCGGCTGGCTGGCGCATCTGGAAGCCACTGGCGAAATGGATTGGAGCCGCTATGTGCCGCCCCACAACCGGCTTGCCCCGGCTGGGGCTGGCCTGCAACTGGCCCGCGCTCGCCTGCTGCTGGTCTCCCTTTCCGGCTATGCCCCGCACCAGCCCTTTGAAACGGACAATCCCCTCGGTGACTATTCGCTGCGCTGCCTGCCGCTGCCCTCCGCCCCGGATGTCGAGGCGCTGCAACCGCTCCAGATTTTGCAAAAACTGACCCCGGCCCATTTCAAGGAACTCTGCCCGGAGGTCATCACCGGCCTCAGCCACCAACCCAACGCCCTGCGCACCGTCAAGGAATTTGCGCCAGCCGTATCCGCCGCCGCCCGCCGGGTCCGCGCCCACGGCGCCCTGCTGCTGGCTCGCGGGTCGCTGGGGGTTCAGGCCGCCGCCCTCACGGCGCGCGCCCTGGAACTGCACGGCATTGCCAGCGCAGTCCTCGGTTGGGACTGCGGGTGGGGCGCGAACGCCACCCCGCCGCGACTCATCCTATGCCATCAAACCGATGTCGAAACCGCACTGCTGGCCGGGCTGGAATTGCTCCAAAGCCCCGCCCCGCAACGCCCACTGCAATTGGCCTGAAACGCCCGCTGCCAGCCTTTCACAGCAACGACTCAATAAACCCCACATAGCGGTTCACCATCTCATCCAGCCCAAAGGCATCCACGGCGCGTGCCCGCGCCTTCTGGCGGAAATGCGCGTTATCCTGAAATACTTTATGGGTCATATGGGCCATATCCTGAATTGGCGGCACCGACAGCGTCAGCGGCTCCCCGGAATACCTCGCCAACCGCCCGGCATCGCCCAGCACTAACTCACTCATTGCCCCGGTATCGAAGGAAACCACCGGCAGGCCGCAGGCCAGGGCTTCAATCACGCTGTTCGGGCAAGCCGGGTGCAGGTCGGCGGCAAACAAGGCATGCGCCGAGCGGTCCAGCCGCGGGATCTCCGTCCCCGGCACCAGGCCAGCCCACAACAGCGGCACCTGGGCTTCTGCATCCCAGCGGGCCTGTAGCTCCGGCGCCACCTTGCCGGCAATCATCAACTCAATGTTCACCCCGTGGCTGTCGTGCAAACGCTCGGCCAATGCAATCCCATTTGCCAGTCCCTCCTCATAGCCCCCGGCCAGGCTGCCCTCCACCATCAGCAGGCGCATCCGGTCGGTTGGCCGGTCGTGTTCACCTTCCGGGGTGAAAACCTCCAGCGGCACGCCGTTGTAAATTACGGTATGCGGCACGCCCAGCAGCCGGCCATACCAGCGCAGCCACCAACCCACCACAAACTGGCTCTGGTACACCACCCCGCTGGCCAGCCGCCGCCGGATGAACGCCAGCAGTAAATTGCCCCGCTCGGCCCGCAGCCAATGCCGCCAACCGGTGCGCCGCTGGCGGTGCAGCCAGTTCAGCCCATCCAGCCGCTGGATGACCGGAATGCCCGCCCGCCGCGCCCGCGCCAGCCCCGCCAACTGGCGCGTACCGCCCACGACCAGCACCGCATCGATTGGCCGGTCGTTTAGGTCATCGGTGGTTTCAATTCCGCGCTGCGCCAGCCCGGCCAGCAACCGCCCGCGAAATGACACCATCCCCCCCACGCCGGAGACTTTAGGAACCACGCACAGCCGTTTCAATTTGCGGGTCTGCATACCCGGAATTGTACCCCGCGCCCACTCCCCTCCTCTGCCTCCCTACCCCTCGTCTCCCTGTCTCCCTGTTTCCCTGTCTACCTGCCTCCCTTCCCTGCCTTTATTAGCCCAAACGTTCTTGTTCACGTTCCGGTGATATAATAGCCCTTGTTAATCTTCTGGAGGCTGCATGGAAATCACCTGGTACGGACACTCCTGTTTTCGCATCACCGAACGTGGCATGGCCACGGTTGTTACTGACCCCTACGACCACAAAGAAGTCGGTTTCGGCGAACTCAAAGCCAAAGGCGATATCGTCACCATCAGCCATAACGCCCCCGGCCACAACAACACCAAAGCCATCAAGGGTAGCGCATGGACCCTCGACCACGCCGGTGAGTATGAAATCGGCGGGGTCTTCATCACCGCCGTCGCCATCGGTAGCAATGGCGAGCGCAATATGGTGTTCGTCTTTGATTATGACGGCCTCAACGTCTGCCACCTCGGCGACCTCACCGCCGTACCGGCCCGCAAGGAAATCGAACAGTTCGGCAACGTGGATATCCTGCTCGTGCCAGTCGGCGGCGGCAACAGCCTCAACGCCGCCAAAGCCGCCGAAGTCATCAGTATGATTGAACCGGCGCTGGTTGTGCCGATGCATTACGCTGTAGAGGGCGCAAAGGCCAATCTCACTTCGCTGAACGCATTCCAAAAACAAATGGGCATGAGCGATAAAGTCGAAGTTCAGGACTCGCTCAAAATCACTCGCAGCGGCCTGCCGGAAGACACCCAGGTCGTCATCCTTAAAGTCAACCAGTAAATCACTGGGAGCAGCGCATGGACAAAGTCAAACTGATGATGAGCTGGGACATCCTGCCCGGCAAAGAAGAAGAATACTTTGAATTCCATGTGCGCCAGTTCGTCCCCGAACTGGAAAAGATGGGGCTGGCAGTCAACGAAGCCTGGCTCACGGTCTATGGCGACCACCAGCCGCGCCTGATGGCCGAAGCCATCATCTCCAGCCTGGGCAGCGCCCGCCAGGTTCTGCGCTCGGCCGCCTGGCGCGCCCTGGATAATGAACTGGATGAATTGGTAGAGAATTTCGCTTACAAGGTCATCCCGGCCCGCACCCGCTGGCAGATGTAACCCCCCCGTTTGTCTGCTTTTTCCCGCCCCCTTTTACGCTGGTACAAAAAGAACCCCCGCCCGCTGCCGTGGCGCGGCCAACCCGACCCGTATGCCGTCTGGGTTTCGGAAATCATGGCCCAGCAAACCCGGCTTGAAACCGTCATCCCCTATTACGAACGCTGGCTGGCGCGCTTCCCCAGCATTCAGGCCCTGGCTACCGCCCCCCAGCAGGAGGTCCTCGCCCTGTGGGAGGGCCTCGGCTATTACAGCCGGGCGCGCAACCTGCACGCCGCCGCCCAGCAGGTGGTGGCCGAGCATGGCGGGCAACTGCCCACCGCCCCAGCCGCCCTGCGCCGCCTGCCCGGTATTGGCCGCTACACCGCCGGGGCGATTGCCTCGCTGGCCTTCGGGCTGGATGAACCGGTGGTGGATGGCAACGTCAAGCGCGTCTTGAGCCGCGTGTTTGATGTCAACCTGCCGGTAGATAGCGCCGCCGGCGAGCAGCGCATCTGGGAGCTGGCCGCCGAGCACCTGCCGCCCGGCCGCGCTGCCGACTACAACCAGGCCCTCATGGACCTGGGCGCCCGCGTGTGCCTGCCGCGTAACCCCGCCTGCGGCGAGTGCCCCTTGCAATCCCAATGCCGCGCCTGCGCCCTCCGCAACCAGACCGAACGCCCGGTCACCAAACCCAAACCCGTCATCCCACACGTGCTGGTCGTGGCGGCCGTGATTCGGCGCAACGGGCGCGTCCTGCTGGCCCAGCGCCCGGCCGGCGGCCTGCTGGGCGGGCTGTGGGAATTCCCCGGCGGCAAAGTGGAAGACGGCGAAAGCCTGCCCACCGCCCTGCAACGCGAAATCCAGGAAGAACTGGCGGTGGCAATCGCGGTCGGCGGCGAACTGGGCGTGTATCAGCACGCCTACAGCCACTACCGCGTGACTCTGCACGCCTTTGACTGTACACTGGTAAAGGGCACGCCCCGACCGCTGGTGGCCCAGGCTCTGCGCTGGGCGCGCCCGGCCGAACTGTCGGACTACCCGATGGGCAAACTCGACCGCGCCATCGCCACCGCCCTGCAAAAGAAGTAGCACTGCCTCATTTCCAGTTACCAATTACCAGATACTTGTTACCCTCCCATGCCCACCCCCAAATTCCAACGTACCCGTGAAGACTTCATCTGCGCCCACTGCGGCGAAGCGGTGCGTGGCGATGGCTACACCAACCACTGCCCGGCCTGCCTGTACAGCCAGCATGTGGATATAAACCCCGGCGACCGCGCCGAAACCTGCCGCGGCCTGATGCAACCGGTGGGGGTGGAGCACAAAAAAGGCCAATACCGCCTGCTGCACCGCTGCCTGACCTGCGGCGCCGAACGCTGGAACAAAGCCGCCCCGGCCGACTCCTTCGACCTCATCCTGCAAATTGCCGCCGAACAAAGCGGCCCGCCATGACCCCCACTCCGGACTTCGCCACCGCCCGCGCCCGCATGGTGGCCGAGCAACTGGCCGCCCGCGGTATCCGCGATCCGCGCCTGCTGGCTGCCATGCAGCGCCTGCCACGCCACGCCTTTGTGCCGCCCAGCCAGCGCGCCCGCGCCTACCAGGATACCCCCCTGCCGATCGGCCTGCAACAGACCATCTCCCAACCCTACATCGTTGCCCGCATGACTGAACTGCTGGAATTGCAGGGCACGGAAAACGTACTGGAAATCGGCACCGGCAGCGGCTACCAGGCCGCCGTGCTGGCCGCCCTGGCCCGCCGGGTCACCAGCCTTGAGCGCCAGGACCGCCTGGCCCGTCAATCCGCTCACACGCTCCGGGCGCTGGCAATCCAAAATGTGGAAGTCGTCCATACCGATGGTTCCGGCGGCTGGCCGGCCAACGCGCCCTATGATGCAATTCTGGTGGCAGCCGCCGCGCCGGGCGTGCCTCCGCCCCTGCTGGAGCAACTCACTGAAGGCGGGCGACTGGTGCTGCCAGTGGGAACGCGCGGCTTGCAACGCCTGCAAGTGTGGCAGCGGCGCGGCGCTGATTTCCACCACACGCAGCATAACGAGGTCATGTTCGTGCCCCTGCGCGGCAAACACGGCTGGGACGCAAGATAATCACAATATGATGCACAAAGATTTATTGTGCAAAATATTTTGATTAACGATCTGACCGGCGCAATTTTGGTACAATTCCCCACCGATGAAAACCTTTTTCAATGGACTGGTGCTGCTCGCCCTCGCCGCCCTTGCCGCTATTCTGCTGGCCCAGTTCCACCCCAGCGCGGCCCGCTCGGACTTATGGTTTGAGTACCTCAATATCTTTACTACCATCTTCCTTGGCATTTTCATTGAGGCCGCCCCCTTCCTGCTGCTCGGCACCCTGGCCTCCGGCCTGGTAGAAGTCTTCCTCAACCCGGCCCAACTGTATCGTCTGGCCCCGCGCACTGCAATCGGCGGCGCGCTGGCTGGCGGCCTGCTCGGGCTGGCCTTCCCGGTGTGCGAATGTGGGGTTGTGCCGCTCACTCGCCGCTTGTTCCGCAAAGGTCTGCCGCCCGCCATGGGCATCGCCTTCCTGTTGGCTTCGCCGGTTATGAACCCAATTGTGATTGCCAGCACGCTGGCAGCCTTTGGCTGGGGGCCGGTGTTCTGGCTGCGCCTGATTCTCTCGTTTGCGATTGCCGCCGCGGTCGGCCTGATTTTCTCCACCCAGCGCAACCCGGCCCGCCTCTTTCTCCCCGGCACCGCCCCGGTCATCGCCGGCGCCAGCGGCCTTACCCCGCTGGACCCGCCGGCCGCCGCCCCAACCGCCCGCCTGGGCGCCGCCCTGCGCATCGCCGCCGATGAGTTCTTTGAAATGGGTAAATTTCTGGTCGCTGGCGCCGCCCTGGCGGCCCTCATGCAAACCTTCCTGCCCCAATCCGCTCTACTGGCGCTGGGCAGCGGCCCGCTGGTCTCGGCCCTCGCCCTCATGCTCCTGGCCGTCCTGCTTTCCATCTGCTCCACCGTGGATGCTTTCATCGCCCTGGCTTTCACTGGCGCGTTCAGCACCGGCTCGATCCTCGCCTTTCTGGTCTTTGGCCCAATGGTGGATATCAAAAGCGTGTTGCTCTACCTGCAGGTCTTCCCCCGCCGGGTGGTGGCTTACCTGGTATTGCTGCCCTTCCTCATGACTCTGCTGGCCGCCGTGTTCCTCAACCTCTTTACCGCTTACTAGGTGTATCCATGACCGACCGAACCTACCGCACCCTGCAAGCCTTCATCCTCCTCGGGCTGGGCGTGTACCTCCTCTCCCAGTGGCTTTCCGGCACGCTTTATTTTTACATTAACTCCCGCTTCTTCTGGCTGGTTGTCCTGGCCGGCGTTCTGCTCCTGCTGCTCGGGGCGCGGGCCCTGCCCCTGGCCCCCGAAAGCCCACACGACCATGCGGGCCACGACCATGAGCACCCTTCCCCTATTGGCCGGCGCTGGACTTTACTGCTGGTCGCCCTGCCGCTGCTGCTGGGCGTACTGCTACCCGCCCGACCCTTGCAGGCCAGCGCCGTGCAATCCAAGGGCCTCATCCTGGAGGGGTCACTCATTTCCGGCTCGCAGGACCCGCTCGCGCTGGAGCAGCCCGCCGACCAGCGCACCATTCTGGACTGGATCCGGGCTTTCAACTACTCCCCTGACCCGCAGGAATTTGAAGGCCAAACCGCCGACATCGTGGGATTCATCCTGCAGGATGACCGCCTCGGGCCGGACCAGGCCCTGCTCGCGCGCTTTACCGTCACCTGCTGCGTGGCAGATGCCTTTGCCATCGGGGTCATCATTGAAGGCCCCGGCGTAGCCGACCTGCCCGTCAATGCCTGGGTGCATGTACGCGGCCCGGTCAGCGTGGCCGAGTTGAGCGGCAACCGCCTGCCCCGCGTGCAGGTGGAAAGCCTCAAACGCGTGGAAGCCCCACCCCAACCCTACCTGTTCCCCTGAATGAAACCCGACCGTTTCGATACCACCGTCTGGGCCGTGGCCGCCGCCCTGCTGCTGGCGATTGCCAGCCTGTTTCTGGTTTCGCGCTGGCAGGGCGCCCAAATCACCCGCGTGTTCCCCGCCGCGGGCCAGGCCATCGGCGCCCGCGGGCCGATTCAAATTGTCTTTGCCCAACCGATGCAGCCAGCCAGCGCGGAAGCCGCCTTCGGGCTTGAACCCCCCGTCCCCGGTGTCTTCAGTTGGCAGGGCCAGACCCTTACCTTCCGGCCAGACCAGCCCCTGTTGCCGGAGCAGGAGTACACCGCCGTGCTCGCCGCTGGCACCCGCGCCGAAGACGGCCGCGCCACCCGCGCCGAACTGCGCTGGTCGGTGAGTGTTCGGGCGCCGGAATTGCTCGCCCTCGCCCCCAACAGCGCAGACCGCGAAGTCCTGCGGATTGCCGCCCCGGAAGCAGACCCCCAGCCCCTCACCCAGACCGACGGCCGCGTGTTTG
Source organism: Anaerolineales bacterium (assembly GCA_024710875.1). Lineage (GTDB taxonomy): Bacteria > Chloroflexota > Anaerolineae > Anaerolineales > UBA11579 > SCUK01. The sequence goes on from JANJTX010000143.1 coordinate 26,854, forward strand.
ATTTTGGCGTCAGCCCGGACGGCGAATGGCTGGCCTACTCGGTCGTTAATGAAGAACGCGGCATTGATTTGTGGCTGATGCCCGCCCGCGGCGGCCCGGCGCGGCGCTTCCAGAACTGCGGCCCGGCCCGCTGTACCACCCCCGCCTTTTCACCGGATGGTACCCGCCTGGCCTTCAGCCGCGCCGAAGCCGGCCTCGGGCCGGATGAACCGATTGGCCCGCCCCGCATCTGGCTGGCCGACCTCGCCACCGGCCAGGCCGTACGCCTGTTCGCCAACACCGAAAAACTGGGCTACGGCCCGCTCTGGTCGCCAGATGGCACTCACCTCGCCTTTTGGGATGGCGTAAACAGCCGCCTGGTGGTCATCCACCTTGCCAGCGGGCAGGAAATAACCCTGCCCTCGGTACTGGGTCAGGTCGGCAGTTGGTCACCAGATGGCGGCCGTTTGGCCTATGCCAACCTCAACCTGGCGCTTGAATCGCCACTGGCGGCCATCTACCTCGCTGACCTGAACAATCAGGACATCCTGCCCCTGCTGGAGGCCCGCAACCTGCCGGGCGACTACCGCAACCCGGCCTGGTCGCCGGATGGCGAATGGCTGGCGGCTGTTGTCCGCAATGCGGAGTTCAAAGATGAAGTCTGGCTCCTGCGGCCAGATGGGCTGTTTGCCCTCGCCATCGCCACCGAGCCCGGCTACACCTACCAGTACCTCGCCTGGGACCCCTGGGGTCGCCAGTTGCTCTTCCAGCGGCTGGCGCTGGGGGTACCTTTCCCGCCGCTTGAAACCCTGGTTTATGACATTGCCACCGGCGAGACAGACCTGTGGCAGGTAGACGGCGGCGCCGCACGGTGGCTACCATGACTCAGGTATAATGCGCGCATGGTTTCCCGCGCCCGCACATCCACTAGCGCCCGCATGTCCACTAGCGCCCGCATCCCGGTCTGGGAAGACGCCCTGCGCCAGCACGGCTACCGCCTGACCGCCCCGCGCCAGGCGGTGGTCGAAATCGTGGCCGAGTCCGGGCGAGCTCTCAACCCGACTGAAATTTATGACCGCGCCCGGGTCGCCTACCCGCGCCTCGGCCTCGTCACCGTCTACCGCACCCTCGAAAAACTGGAAGAACTGCACCTCGTTCAGCGCGTTCACCGCCCGGATAACTGCCAGGCCTTCATCGCCGGGGTGGAGGGCCACCAGCACCTGCTCATCTGCCAGAACTGCGGCCGGGTGCAGTATTTCAGCGGCGACCAGTTGGAAGCCCTGATCCAACGCGTGGAAGCCGATACCGGCTACCAGGTCCACGACCACTGGCTGCAACTCTTTGGCAAATGCGGCGAGTGTTAGTCTCTGTACTCATCAGACAGGAGTTGGGAAATGGACAATACCACCATCACGCGCTTAAACGCCCTGGCAAAATCAATTGCCCGCTTGGAAAAGAAAGTGGATTTCATCCTGGCCGAGTTAAAGCTGAACTATGTGGAAGAAACTGACTATCCCCCGGCGCTCGCCGAGGTGGTTGCTCTGATAAAAGATGGCAAAATCGCCTCTGCTGTAAAAGCCTACATGCAGGCCAGCGCCGTCAGCATGACCGAAGCCAAGGAAGCCGTGGATACGATGGATATGGAAATCAAAAGCCGGGGGAATAGTTAAAATTAATTCTTCTTACCCTACGCAGCTGCAGGTCAATATTCATCGACTTTCTATTACCCCTCTACGCTCACAAAGCGAACTTACACAACATTCAGAACACAAAGGGTTTGATTCCGAGCACCATGTTCGGCCAATAAACCAGAGCCCGCCATCAATTGCACCCGGATAATCGGGGCTAACCCGTCTGGCCGCATCAATTGCAGCGTGGTCATCATTCGCGTGTGCAACGCCAAGTCGATACAGCACTCGCCGGGTATGCACATCCGGCTTAATGTCCATGGTGCGTCTGTCGGCATCATCAAACCGGATCGGGAAAGCTTTTTCAATCAACAATACCGTCATATTTGCAATGCCATTTCCAACGCCGTGAATCCGCATAAATGTATGCTTTGCCTCCAGTGCACTTTTGCCAATCCAAAGGTTGGCGGCATTGCCCTCACATTCCTCAACCACAATGTGTGTCAGGTCGGCCAATGTTTTCGGTGCATCATTAACAAAGCGTGGTCTTCGTGGCAAAGCAGCAAACACATCTGCGATTTCCTGCGATGACATCTGATGAATTCGATGCGGGTCAAGATGCCCCAAATGTGACTTAATGTAATATGGGAGAGTCCAGATAACATCTGCCTTCATCCCCCTATCTAAACAGGCGGCAATCGCAAATGCGTAGGGATCAGCCAATACCAATTCCAGCGCTTCCGGAACCAAAGCCGGAAACAATTCATCAGAATCAAACCTGCTTGCACACTCGACCAGTTTTTCTTTCAAGACATTCAAATCATGCATTCCAGCCTCCCAACATATTCGCATGCTATTTATTAATCATATTATAGTAGCACAACTCTCATCTCCCGCCCTTGACTTAAACCCCCTCCGCCCTTACACTAGACAAGTTAATTCGCCCTTCGGAAGTCCGATTGGCCGGTTGCAGTACCACTGCAATCATGCAACATCCGGCCAACACCATTGGCCGCTGTTCCAGTTTGAGACCCCCTCAACCCTAAACATCTGCTGACTTCTGAATATGTGCCGCCGCACACTTGTTGTCGCGTCGCGCACCGACTAAGGAACCTTTGTGAACTTCAAAGACTTCAACCTCGATTCCCGCCTTCAGGCTGGCATCACCCGCGCTGGCTACACCCAGCCGACCCCCATCCAGGTCCAGGGCATCCCGCCCGCCCTGCAGGGGCGTGACCTCATCGGCACCGCCCAGACCGGCACCGGCAAAACCGCCGCCTTTGTGCTGCCCATCCTGCACAAACTGTTGCAGGGCCCGCGCAACCAGACCCGCGCCCTCATCGTCACCCCCACCCGCGAGCTGGCCCACCAGATTCAGGAAACCATCGGCGTCCTCGCCCATGGCACCGGCCTGCGCGCCGCGACTGTGTTTGGCGGCGTGAGCGCCGGCCCACAGATTAAAGCCCTCAAGCAGGGTGTCGATATCATCGTCGCCTGCCCCGGCCGCCTGCTGGACCTCATCAACCAGCGCAACGCCAACATGAGCAAAATCGAAATTCTCGTGCTGGACGAAGCCGACCGCATGTTTGACATGGGCTTCCTGCCGGATGTCAAACGCATCCTGAGCCACCTGCCCAGCCAGCGCCAGAGCATGCTCTTCTCGGCCACCTTCCCGAAGGAAATTGAAGACCTCGGCCGCCAGACCCTGCGCCAGCCGCAGCGCATCGCCGTGGACCTCGGCGCCCCGGCCCACACCGTCACGCACGCCCTCTACCCGGTGCCTTCGCACCTCAAGAGCCCGCTGCTGATGGAACTGCTCAAGCACACCGATACCAACTCCGTGCTGATTTTCACCCGCACCAAGCACCGCGCCCAGAAAGTCGCCCGCCAGTTGGAGCAAAGCGGCTACAAAGTCACCGCCCTGCACAGTAACCGCAGCCAGAACCAGCGCCAGGAAGCCCTGGCCGGCTTCAAGAAGGGCCGCTACCAGATTATGGTCGCCACCGACATCGCCGCCCGCGGCCTGGATATCGAGAGCATCTCGCACGTCATTAACTACGACATGCCGGATACCGCCGATGCCTACATCCACCGCATTGGCCGCACCGGCCGCGCCGAGCGCACCGGGGATGCCTTCACCCTCGTCAGCCCGGAAGACAATGACATGGTACGCATTCTCGAGCGCATCATGAAAGCCCCGCTGCCGCGTGCCACCGTGGAAGGCTTTGACTACAAAGCCCCGGCCCCGCCGCGCAGCGCCGATGAGCGCCGCCTGCCGAACCCCAACCGGCCGGCCCGCCCCAGCCGCCGCCCGTATGGCGAAGGCCGCTCGGACAACGGCTCATCCAGCCGTCCGCAGCGCCCGAGCAGCAACACCGCCCGGCCCGCCAGCCATAGCAACGGCAACGGCGCAGACAGCCGCAGCAACAACAACTCACGCCCGGCCGCCACGGCCGAGGCTGGGTATGGCTCAAACAGCCAGCCCGGCGGCAACCGCCGCCCGGTGCCGGGTTCAGGTGGCCGCCCCGGTGGTCGTCCCAACGGCGCGCCGGGTGGCGCCCGCCGGCCGAACCGCACCGGCGCCCGCCGCTCCGGCCGCTAGACCACACGCTCTCCAACCACACCGCCTCTGCCTGGCAGGGGCGGTGTTTCTTTAATTCCCTTGACACCAGCCGCGGCCTGTATATAATAATGAAAATCATTTTCAATAAGAGAGGCACTCCCATGTCCCACAAACTCCTGCCCACCCTCCTGATTTTCGCCCTGCTGCTGTCGGCCTGCGCCGTCCCGGCTGCCCCCGCCGCCGGCCTACCGGTCGTCGCGAGCACCACTCTGGTCGGTGATGTCGTGCGCGTCATCGGCGGCGAGCACATCGCCCTCACCGTCCTGCTGCCGCTCGGTAGCGACCCGCACAGCTTTGAACCCGCCCCGCAGGACCTGGCCGCGGTGGAGCGCGCCACCCTCGTCTTCCTTAACGGCTTTGGGCTGGAAGAACCGCTGGAAAAAGCCCTGGCCAGCACCTCGGCGACCGTCATCGAAGTTTCAAGCGGTATTGAGCCGCTGGAATTTGGCGCCGCCCCTGACGACGACCACGATGACGATGACCATGCCGACGATGGTCACGATGATGATGAAGATGATGAACACGCCGATGATGGTCACGACGAAGAGCAACACGGACACGGCGAGGACCCGCACGTCTGGATGGACCCGCGCCTCGTGAAAGTGTGGGCTGCCAACATCGCCGAGGCCCTGGCCACCGCCGACCCGGCCCACGCGGATGCCTACCGCGCCAACGCCGCCGCCTACCAGGCCGAACTGGATGCCCTGCACGACTGGATTACCGCCGAAGTCGCCGCCATCCCCGCCAGCCAGCGTCTGCTCATCGCCGACCATGATGCGCTCGGCTACTTTGCCGCCGCCTACGGCTTTGAATCGCTCGGCGCTGTCATCCCCTCCTTCAGCAGCCTGGCCGAACCTTCGGCCAGCGAAATCGCAGCCCTCGAAGACACCATCCGTGCCACCGGCGCGCCGGCCATCTTTGTGGATAGCGCCGCCAACCCGGCCCTCGCCGAGCGCATCGCCGCCGATACCGGCATCCAGATTGTGCGCCTGTACTCTGGCTCGCTTTCCGAACCCGGCGGCCCGGCCGCCACCTACCTTGACCTGATGCGCGCCAACGTCACGGCCATCGTCACTGCCCTGAAATAACCGCCCGGCGCGGTACAATCAACTCCCATGTCTCTCCTTGAACGCCTGCGCGACTTTACCCACCCCGGCGCGCCGCATGCCGACCACGCCCCGTTTGTGCGCCTGCAAAACGTCTCTGCCCACTACGATGGCGTCCTCGCTCTGGAAGACATCAGTCTGGAACTGTATGGCGGCGAGCAGGTGGCGGTGGTTGGCCCCAATGGAGCGGGCAAAAGCACGCTTTTCAAAGTCATCGCTGGCATCCACCCGCCCAGCCGCGGCACGGCCACCATGCGCGGCAGCGACCCGCGCCAGCACATCTGCATCGCCTACCTGCCCCAGCGCACCGAGGTCGATTGGCGCTTCCCGGTCACCGTGCAGGACGTGGTGATGATGGGGCGCGTCAGCAAAATGGGGCTGTTCCGCCGCCCGCACCCCACCGACTGGCAGGCCGTCCACGAGTGCCTCGCCCTCGTCAACCTCGAGTCCCTCGCCGCCCGCCAGATTCAGGAACTCTCCGGCGGCCAGCAGCAGCGCATGTTCATCGCCCAGGCCCTGGCTCAGGAAGCCGAACTACTGATGATGGATGAACCCCTGAATGGCCTGGATGCCCCCAGCCAGGAGGAAGTCTTCAATATCCTCGCCGAACTCAAACAGCGCCGCGTGACGGTGCTGGTCGCCATGCATGACCTCGGCCTGGCCGCCCGCCGCTTTGACCGCGTCCTGCTACTCAACCGGCGGCTGGTGGGCTTTGGCCGCCCCGGCGAAGTCTTCACCGAAGCCCACCTGCGCCGCGCCTATGGCGGCCACTTACAGATGGTCGAGACCCCCGAAGGCACGCTCGTCCTCAATGACACCTGTTGTGACGATGACGCCCACGCTCACTAATTAACCATGCTCACCTGGCTGCTCGAACCCCTCACCTTTGCCTTCATGCAGCGCGGCCTGCTGGCCGCCGCCCTGGTGGGCGTGGTGTGTGCCCTGGTCGGAACGTATGTGGTGTTGCGCGGCATGGCCTTCCTCGGCGATGCCCTGCCGCACGCCATCCTGCCCGGCGTGGCCGCCGGTTACCTGCTGGGCGGCGGGGCGCGCGGCCCGGTGCTGTGGGGCAGCCTGGTGGCCGCCATCTTCACCGCCCTCGGCATTGGCGCCCTCACCCGCGGGGCGCGCATCCGCGAAGACTCGGCCATCGGCATCTTCTTCGCCGGCATGTTCGCCCTCGGCATCGCCCTCATTTCCAGCATTCGCTCCTACGCCGTGGACCTCACCCACTTCCTGTTCGGCAATGTCCTTGGCGTTACTGCCAACGACCTATGGCTGACCGCCGCCCTCGGCGGGCTGGTCATTCTCGTCATCCTCGCGTTCTACAAAGAATTCATGGTGCTGGCCTTTGACCCGCGCCTCGCCGCCACCCTGCGCCTGCCCACCAACTTTCTTGAAAATCTGCTGCTGGTGCTGATTGCCCTGACCATCGTCATCGCCCTCCAGACCGTCGGCATCGCCCTGATGGTCGCCATGCTGGTCACGCCCGCCGTCACCGCCAGCCTGCTCACCCGCCGCCTGCACTGGATGATGGCCCTTGCCGCCGCCATCGCCGCCTTCTCCGGCGTGGCCGGCCTGTACCTCTCGTACTACGCCGGCATCGCCTCCGGGGCGGCGATTGTGCTGGTCTGCACCGCCTGCTTCCTGGTCGTGTGGGGCGGGCAAAGCCTGCGCCCCCAGCGGGCTTGATATAATCTATTTCAATCCCCGCCTGTCCCCATCAAATCATTGAAGGAGTCCCTCGATGCAACTTTCACTGCGCCGCGCCATCCAGATGAGTATACTGGTGTGCTTGCCCGTACTGGCTGGCTGCGCCGAAACGCCTGCGGCTACTGTAGACCACTCCCAACACATGATGACCATGCCTGCCGATTCTGCAACCAATGGCGAACTGCCGGACAATCCCATCCCGACCTCTGACGATTCACTGGCCACCGGGGCGCTGCTCTACGAACAGAACTGCCTGGTCTGCCACGGCCCACAGGGGCGCGGCGATGGCCCGGCCGGCCTGGCCCTCAACCCGCCCCCCGCCGACCTCTCCATCCACACTGAACCCGGCGTTCACCTCGACGGCCAGCTCTACCTCTGGATTTCCGAAGGTGTGCCCGGCTCCGCCATGCCTGCTTTTGAAACCCTGCTCACCGAGGATGAACGATGGCATCTCGTCAATTACATTCGCTCGTTGTATCAACCCTGATTCTGGCGCTGGCGCTGGCCGGCTGTGCGCCCGCCGTGCCCGAAGCGCCCAGCGTAACCACACTGGCCGGGCTGGAGCCGCTGGCGGTGCCGCCCGGCCTCTCCGGCACCGCCACGCTGGCGGTCATGCTCGGCAGCACCTTGCAGGTGGCTGAAATCGACATGGCCTCCGGGGCGGTCACCCTGCTGGCCGAGTCGCCTGCCAATGCCTGGCTGAATGGCCTGGCCGTCAGCCCCGATGGAACCACCGTGCTGGCCTACGCCTCCCCGCCGGATGGGCCGATTCAGACCGGCTTGAGCGGACTCTATACGGTTGAAGCCGGACAATTCATCCCCTGGGTGGCGCGCGACCCTGCCATTACCGAGTCCTACCTGCACCCGGCCTTCGCCCCGGACGGCCAGACGCTGTATTACACCCATTACGAACTGCTCCCAGATGCCCCCGGCGGCTACCGCTTTCAGATTGAGCAGCGCGGCTTTCCGGACGGCGCGCCGACAGCAATCATTGAATATGCGGGTGCGCCCGCACCCTCCCCGGATGGCCAGTGGCTGGCCCTGCTGACCTACACCACCGACCTGGAAGTGAACAACCTGTTGCTGGCCAATGCGGATGGCAGCGGCCTGCGCGAGCTACTGCCCGCGGCCGACTATCCCATCGTGGATGCCCCGTCTTTTGCAGCCGACAGCCAGTCAGTCTATGTTTCTCTGCCTGAGCCGGAATCTGCTGCCGTCTCAAACTGGTGGGATGACCTGCTGGGAGTTCACACCGCCCGCGCCCACAACCTGCCCGCCAACTGGTGGCGCGTGCCGCTGGCCGGTAGCGCCCCCGAACAACTCACTTTCGATACTTTCACCCAACTGGATGGCGCCCCCTCACCATACGGCAACTGGCTGCTCTCCAGCAGCGACCAGGGCCTGTTCCTGCTCGATCTTGCCAGCGGCGAAGTGACTTTCCTGCTGCGCGGCAGTGTCTCTTTTTATGGACTGGTAGCCTGGCGGCCGTAGATGCCATTCTAAATTCTAGTAGCGAGATTAAATAGAGCCTTCGATGTCGAAACTTGAATGACATTTTCGCGCGTAGGGGCGACCTGCAGGTCGCCCCTACCACTCCTGGACGCTATTTCATGGCCGCTAAACAGTTTCTATGGGCTTGAGTCCACATCCACCACACAGCGAAACCCCACCGCCGTGGAGGCGAACTCCGGGGGCCGCGCAAAACGCGCCGCGCTGCGCACTTCATAGGGCGCGTGTGCAAACCAATCACCGCCGCGCGTCACTCCCTGCCCGTTGGCCCCGCCCGTGAGTGGATACGGCTGATAATCGCCCGCCACCCACTCGGCAATGCTGCCCGCCAAATCCTGCACCCCCACCCAGGAAGCCCCGCCCGGGTAACTCCCCACCGGTTCCATCACAATCGAAAACCACAGCAAATCCTCACGCTGGAATTCATTCCCCCACGGGTATATCAGACTGTCCGGCCCGCGGGCGGCATATTCCCATTCGGCCTCGGTTGGCAGCCGCGCCCCGCGCCCGGCGCAGAACGCCGCCGCTTCAGCCCGCGTGACGGTTTCGCGCGGCCAGCGCGGGTCGCGCCAGTTATCGCCTTCATAGCCGCCATAGGCAACGTTGCTGACTTCCAGCACATCCATCCAGAACGGCCCCTCAATGCAGTCCTCATGCGCCGGGGTCTCATCCTCAAAAGAAACTTTGCACCCATACAGGCTATAGTATTTATCACAGGCGGCCTGGGCTACGGCCAGTTGTTCTGGCGTACTGCCCATTTCGAAGCAGCCCGCTGGCACCAGCGCCATATCCACCCCATCCAATTCAGCGACAAACGGCTGCCAATCCGCGTTTCGGCTTACACCCTGCACCGCATGCGCTTCAGCCGCCAACCGTTGCCGCGCCCGGTACTCCCCCAGCCCCCACCATAGCCCCCAGCCGGCCAGCAGCAAGACCAAACCGACTGCCGCGGCCCGTTTCATGCCGCCATTTCTCGCTGTCGGCCAGCCGCCAGCGCTCGCCCGACTGCCGCGCTGCCAGCCACCGCCGCCGCGAGGATCCCCAAAATCGTGACGGTCACCATCGTAAAGCGCTGTTCGGCCCCCGGCGCGCCCACCTGATAACCGAGCGCCACATCCATAAACAGGGCGGTCAGGAAGAACGCCAGCCCGGCGGCCAGCCCGCCCCACAACCCCAGCCGCAACCCCAGCCGCAGGTCACGCCCCGCCAGCCCCAGCGCCAAACCGGTGCCAAAAGCAGCCACTGCCGCCACGCTCACAAACACCACCATGAACAACTGGTGGATTTCCAAATCCGTGCGCATCATGAAAATCTGAATGCGCCGCTCTATGTGATTCAGATATAGGGCGCTGCCGCCAATCAGCACGCCAAAGGCCAGCCCGGCCGCCCAGCCATAGCGTCCGGCGGGTTGCAACCCGTGTAACTTTGCCATCGCCCGTCCCCACAAAAAAGCCGGCAGCCCAAACAGAATCATAAACAACGCCGTCGTCACGGCTTCATTGAGCCCCTCGCCCGAAATGCCCATCGCCTCCAGAATGCCGGCCAGCAAAACCATTAACGCCACGCTGCCCAGCAACCACAACCCCCGTATCCCGGATTGCATTATCAATGAATTCATCCTCGCTCCTCCTCGAGTCGATTTCCCTCCATCCTACGCCTTTCGTAATTCGGAGTCAATCGGCCAGAATAAAAGCGCGGCCAGATCAGACGGCGGGCTTCAGCCCGCTGCAGCCAAAAAACGGTCGCTGACTAATGCAAACGGCCCGCCGAAGCGGGCCGAGTGCACAAGGAGAGAGGGAAAAGGACAGGGCGGGGGTTTGATCGCACCCCCGCCAGCCGGAGGAGAAAGCGAATGATGGCAACCCGGCCAGGAAGTTTCGGCCCTGACCGGGACAAAACCTATTTCCCGATGGCGGCCTCCGCCAGGTTCACGCGCGGCAGGTCGGCCTGCGCCGCCGCCACCGCCTCGGCCGGGTAGTCATAGTCCTGCAAGCCGCCCTGCAGATACTGCTCATAGGCCGCCAGGTCAAAATTCCCGTGGCCGGAAAGGTTAAAGAGGATGACGCGCTTTTCGCCAGTCGCCTTCGCTTCCAGCGCCTCATCAATCGCCGCCCGGATGGCATGCGCTGACTCGGGCGCCGGGACGATGCCCTCGCTGCGGGCAAACTGCACCGCCGCCTCAAATGTGCCAATCTGCGGCACCGCTTTGGCCTCGATGTACCCGGCATCATACAGGGCGCAGATGCTGGGAGCCATGCCGTGGTAACGCAGCCCGCCAGCGTGAATCGGGGCGGGCATGAACGAATGCCCCAGGGTGTGCATCTTGACAATCGGCGCCATGCGGGCCGTATCGCCGTAATCAAAGGCGTAGATGCCCTTCGTCAGTGAGGGCGTGGCGGCCGGTTCCACCGCCAGCAGGCGGGTGCGCTGGCCGTCGCGCAGGTTCTGGCGCAGGAAGGGATAGGCAATGCCGGCAAAATTGGAGCCCCCGCCCACACAGCCGATGACCACATCCGGGTATTCCCCGGCCATGTCCATCTGTTTGAGGGCTTCCTCGCCAATTACCGATTGGTGCATCAGCACATGCCCCAGCACCGAGCCGAGGCTGTATTTCTTGGCCCCGTTGGAGGTTGCCGCCGCTTCCACCGCCTCGGAGATGGCAATTCCCAGCGAACCGGGGTTCTCAGCATCCTGCGCCAGCAGGGCGCGCCCGTATTCGGTGCGGTCGGTCGGGCTGGCGAAGACCTCGGCCCCAAAGGTTTCCATCAGCACCCGCCGGTAGGGCTTCTGCTGGTAGGAGACTTTCACCATATACACTTCCAGCGCCAGGTCAAAGAAATTACAGGCCATGGAAAGGGCCGAGCCCCACTGTCCGGCGCCGGTCTCGGTGGTCAGCGCCTTGGTTCCGGCGGCCTTGTTGAAAAACGCCTGCGGGATGGCGGTATTGAGCTTGTGGCTGCCGGCCGGGGAGGCGCCTTCGTACTTGTAATAAATATGCGCCGGCGTGCCCAGCGCCTGCTCCAGCCGCCGGGCGCGAATCAGCGGCGTGGGGCGGTACAGTTTGTAGATGTCGCGCACTTCTTCGGGGATGTCAATTTGCGCTTCGGCGCTGACTTCCTGCATAATCAAGTCCATCGGGAACAGCACGCTTAAGAAATCCGGCGTCACCGGTTCCTGCGTACCCGGGTGCAGCACCGGCTGGGGCGGCACGGGCATATCGGCGTTGATGTTGTACCACTGCCGCGGGATATCGCTCTCGTTCAGCAGGAATTTGGTCTGATTTTCGTTACTCATCGTTTTTTCTCCGTTGTTTGGGAAGGGTTTCGGATGTCACTATCCAGAAAACGTCACAACCGCAGCCCTTCAAGGCGGCCGAAAGACACGCAACATGTCGGCCTCCTATACCAGTGCCAGCGGTTTTTCCGCCAGCGCCGTCTGAGCGTTTTCTACCGATTGGACCGCCACAAACAGGCCCAGCCGTTCCTGCACTTCCATCAGCGTGGGTGCATTGGCTTCCGGCACCGCCGGGGTCTCTTTTTCATTCGGGTCTTTCACTAACTTCATGGCCTTGCTCCTGTTCCAGAAATTAAAAACGTCCGTCCACTAAGGGGACGAACGTTTCAGGAAACATCCGTGGTGCCACCCCGGTTAGGCTATGCCAATCCTTTAAACAAAAATCCCTGCCGGTGTTTGCGACAGGGGGGAAAGGCCAGCCTCACTCGAGCGAGTACGGAAACTGCTTGCGCAGCTCATTTACTCTTTGCCGTGATAACGGTGGCAACTCCGGCACAGGCTAGTTGGATTTCTCCGTTCGCCCTGCAACTCCGAGGTCCATTCTGCGCCGGCGTGTCGGGCGAGGCTCTCACCAATCGCTCGCTCTCTGGGCCGCCGTTTCGGCGCATACTCGTCCTCTTCATCGTCTTTTAAGGGGATATGGAATTGTTAAACTGGATAGGTTATATCATTTTATGGCGGGCCTTGTCAAGCGCGGCTTTGCAAGGGGAATGTCCAGGTTGGATCAGACAGGAGTCGACGCTTTAGCGGAAAATTCATCCGCTACTCGGCTAAAGCCTCGACTCCGATTAAACACCCGCGAAGACATGGGCTTTTCCTTTATTCATCATCCTCGCCCGCCCGCATACGTACATACGAATCATAACGTGCCGCCGCGATCTCGCCGGCTTCCACCGCTGCCATCACCGCACAGCCAGTTTCTTTGATGTGGGTGCAGTTGCTCCACTTGCAGTCCGGCACCCGCTGCGAAATCTCGGGAAAATAGGCGTCTAACTCTTCCGGCTCAATATCCCACAACGCCAGCGCTTTCAGGCCGGGCGTGTCAGCCACATAGCCACCGTCCTCCAGCGCGAATAACTCCCGCACTGTAGTCGTGTGGCGGCCCTTGCCGGTCGCCGCGCTCACGGCGCTCACTGCCAGCCCCAGCCCCGGCTGGATGGCATTCAGCAGGCTGGATTTGCCCACGCCTGAAGGACCGGCAAAAATACTCACCTTGTCCCGCAGGGCCGCGCCCAGTTCGGCCACGCCCTGCCCACTGTTGGCCGAGGCGAAAACCAGCCGGTAGCCCAGGGTCGGGTAATGCCCGAACAACGCCTGTGCCTCGTCCTCACCAACCAGGTCAGTCTTGTTCGCTACAATCAGAGATGGAATATCCTGTCGCTCAGCGATAATCAAAAATCGGTCGAGCATACGGGTCTTGGGTTCCGGGTCGGCGCAGGCAAACACAAACACCGCCTGATCCAGGTTGGCCACCAGTATTTGTTCATATTCACCGCGGGCGGTGGGTGCCAGTCGCGAGAACTTGCGCGTCCGTTCCTCCACCGCTTCAATCATCGCCTGTTCTCCCGGTGGCGTCGAGACTTCCACCCAATCGCCTACCGCAATCAGGTCCCCGGTTTTGGCCCCCTGTTTTATCCGCCCACGCAGGTGGGCAGTCACCTCGCCCTCAGGAGTGGCCACTGTAAAAAAGCCGGACTGGGAGCGGATAACCCGCCCGCGGGTGTGAGTCATGGATTAGGGCGAGGGCGTAACTACCGCCGGGGCAGTCCCTTCGTCGCCTTCGTCGCCTTCCTCTCCTTCTGGCGTGGGGTTGAAGAATTCGGGGTTAAACACGCCGATCTGCGTTTCCCACGGGTAACGGCTTTGTGGGCTGCCAAAGAAGTAGGCCTCCACCACCCGCTTGAAGATAGGAGCGGCAAACTCGGAGCCTTCACCGATGTTCTCGACAATCACAGCTATGGCGATATCCGGCAGGTCAGCCCGGTTCTGGTTGGTATAGCCGATAAACCAGGCGTGCGGCAGCAGCCCCGGCCCGGTTTGGGCTGTGCCGGTCTTGCCGTAAATTGAAATCGTGAGGTTCAGGAAGCGGCTGTAGGCCGTGCCGCGCGGGTCATTAATCACGCTGCGCATGGCCGCCTGTAGCGCGGCCAGAATCTCCGGGTCCAGGTCAGTTGTGCCACGCACCTGCGGCGTGAACACCAGGGTCGCCTGCCCGTCGGTACTCAAAATTTGTTCCACCAGCGCCGGCTGGTAAAGGGTGCCGCCATTGCCCAGGGCGGCCGCAAACACTGCCATTTGCAGCGGCGTCACCAGTGTATCGCTCTGGCCAATCGCCTGCTGGGCGGCGTTAAAACGCGGGTCTGAACCGGTGGTGGAGGTATCTGGCGTGGTAATCTGGCCGGCCGCCTCGGTCAGCGCTTCCAGCCCGGTCGGGCTACCCAGCCCAAAACGGCGGCTCATTTCGGCGATCAGGTCCGGAAAGCCATTGTTATACAGCGCCAGACCAATCTCATAGAACCACGGGTTGCACGAGCGCATCAGTCCGCCCGGCAGCGTCAGCTCGCCGCTGGCCGGCAAGCCCTTGGCCAGAGTCCAGTCTTCCAACGGAGAGCCTTCGCCCAAACCGGTCCACAGGTGGCCGCAAAAATACGTTGAGTTGGTTGAGTACAACTCGCTTTCCAGCGCCGCGGCCATCGGAATCATCTTGAAAATCGAGCCGGGTGGGTACTGGCCCTGGGTGGCGCGGTTAAAGAAGCGGCCGTTGTTGTCCGGGAAGTAAGTACTCCATTGCGAAATCGGGTTGCTGAAATCAGCACTGTTGGGGTCAAACGTCGGCGAGGAAGCAATCGCCAGAATGCGGCCGGTGTCACGTTCCAGCACCACAATTGCGCCGGTAAAATCGCGAATAGCGGCCTGGGTCTCACGCTGCAAGTCGCGGTCAATCGTCAGGTAAACGGACTGTGCCGGTTGGGCTTCGCGTCGCGCCAGAATCGTCACCCGTAGCCCTTCCGGACTGATGACATACAACTCCCCACCGCGCTGGCCCGAGAGATAGGGCTCGCCCCAGCGCTCAATCCCCTGCTTCCCGATGATGGCATCAATTGGAACGCCCTGACGCGCCAGCTCCTCGGCTTCGTCGGCCCCCACCCGGCCCACATAGCCAATCGCGTGCGCTCCACCGGTCGCGAGCGGGTACAGGCGGGTGAAATAGCGATCAAAACGGATGAAATTGTAGTACGGCTGCAGGAATTGCTCACGGAGACTGAATTGCTCGCCCGAGACCACCCCAATAGGCAACAGGAAAGGGGCATCCTCGGCAAAAATCTGCTCGGCCAGGGTCTGGGCGCGCTGCCCGGTCAGGGTTGCCAGTTGCGAGGCCAGCCCGCTACCAGAATCTTCATCCACCGTGCTGGGGATGACCTGCACCGCCACCGCCTCGGAATCCCCGGCCAGAACTGCCCCGTCGCGGTCATATATCAGGCCGCGGGTTGGGTTAAAACGTTGCATGCTCAAGGTGTTGCCGCCCGCCAGTTCCGGTAGAATCAGGCTGTCATCCCATACTACCCGCCATTCACCGCCCTCCAGGCTCAAGTTCATCGTCGTGTCGCGGGTAATCTCCCCCACCAGCGCCGAAGTGAGCGTTACCCGGTAGGCGATCTGTGCATTCGTCGGGTTAATCAGGGTTTGCAGCAGTTCATAGTCCACCGCCGTCAGAGTGGCTTCCAACGCCACCGCCGTATAGCGGGCATCAAACTGTTCAAACGAAAACGCATCCTGGCTGATTTGAGTCAGCCGGGCGTGCATACTTTCATAGTCAAACGCCTTCCAGGCATCCAGATAGGCGCGGGCGGCATCTTCCACGCTCGGCACGGAAGTCGTAATGACCTCCGCTTCGCGAGTTGGCACAGGCGTAGACGGCGCGGCCGGCTGGCCGCCCCCCAGGCTGCATCCAGCCGCAAAAACCAGCGCGCCCAGCGCCAGCCAGTGAATCAATCGCATCCTCATAAGGCTCCCTCAAGAATTCCTGAATACACAGTACACGAATACGCCAGCGCCTGCTGGCAGGCGGGCGGCACTTCCTGCCGCGCCGCAATCCCCAGCCGGGCCAGCGCCCGCGTCAGATGGCACAACGGCAGGCCGACTACATTGGCATAGCAGCCAGACAGTTCGGGGGCGGGATTGAAGCCCGCATGCTGGATGGCATAGCCGCCGGCTTTATCAAACGGGTCACCGCTGGCGATGTAGTTCCGCATTTCTTCGTCAGAATACGCCCGCATCGGTACATCCGTAATCGCCAGTTCAGTCTCCAGGCGGCCATCGCCCAAACGCAAAACCGCCACACCCGTCAGTACCTGGTGCACCCGCCCGCGCAACTGGCGCAGCATCGCTTCGGCTTCAGCCGCATCCGCCGGTTTGCCGAGGATTTCACCATCAGCCACTACGGTCGTATCGGCGGCAATCACGGCCGCGCCCATTGCGCCGCGTTCAGCCACGGCGCGGGCCTTGGCTTCCGCCAGCCGCAGCACATATTCGCCGGGGTCCTCGCCCGCCCGCGGGGTTTCATCCACATCTGCCACCTGCACGGCAAATTCCCAGCCGCCCAGCGCCAGCAACTGGTGGCGGCGCGGCGAGGCCGAAGCAAGAATGAGCGTGGTGGAATTGGACATCGGCATGGTAACTGACCGATTCTAACATAGCCAGCCATGCTGGAATTCTATTCACCTTCGGCAGCGCATAAATCCCCCAAAGGGATGAAAGAAAAAAGCCGCCAGATTTGGCGGCTTTTTTGGGGGTTATATTCGCTTACTGGTGCAGCGGGTGCCCGGCGGCGTCCTCAGCCGCTTCCAGCAGCGCCTCGGATAGCGTGGGGTGGGCATGCACATTGCGGGAGATTTCTTCCGGGGTCAGTTCCATCATCTGCGCCAGAGTGAATTCCGGCAGCAGTTCAGTCACTTCCGGCCCAATCATGTGCGCCCCGAGGATTTCGCCATACTGGGCATCCGTCACCAGTTTCACCCAGCCGCCGTAATCCGCCAGGCCCAGCGCCTTGCCATTGGCCTGAAAATTGAATTTACCGACCTTGACCTCATAGCCCGCCGCTTTGGCTTCTTCTTCGGTATAGCCAAACGAGGCAATCTGCGGGTGGCTATAGGTAGCGCGCGGCATCATCTTGTAATTCAGCGTCACGGTTTCATGCCCGGCGATATGCTCGGCGCACACCACACCCATCGCCATACCGACATGGGCGAGCATTAATTTTCCGGTTACGTCACCAATCGCCCAGATGCCGGGCACATTGGTCGCCATGCGGTCATCAATTTCCACAAAGCCGCGTTCGCTCAATTTCACGCCCACCTCTTCCAGGCCCAGCCCCTTGCTGTTAGGCGTAAACGAGGCCGCCATCAGCACCTGGTCGGTTTCGATGGTCTGCGAGCCTTCTTTGGTTTCGACGGTTACTTTGACCTTGGTCTTGAGTTTTTCGACTCCGGTGACCTTGCCGCCGGTTATCATCGTAATGCCATTTTTCTGAAAGACCTTGGTCAGTTCCTTGCTCACGTCCGGGTCTTCGTTCGGCACAATCCGGTCGAGCATTTCCACCAGCGTCACCGGCACACCGTAGGAATTCCAGATGGTGGCGAACTCGACCCCAATCGCCCCGGCCCCGATGATGACTACTGACTTGGGCAGGCTTTCCTGCAAAATCGCTTCCCAGTAGGTCAGCACCTGCTTGCCATCCACCTCAATCCCGGGGATTTTGAAGGCGCTCGCCCCGGTGGCGATGATGATATTTTTGGCTTTCAGTTCGCTGGTCTTGCCGTCTTTGTCCGTGACCTGCACCGTGTCTTTGGCGGTCAGCTTGCCGCTGCCCATATGGACATCAATGCTGTTCTTGCGCATCAGGAAGCCCACGCCCTTGACCAGCCGGTCGGAGTTCTGGCGCGAGCGTTTGACCGCCACGCTGTAATCCAGTTTCAGGTTGTCAAAGGAAAACCCGAATTCCTTGCCGCGTTCGCGCAGCGTGTGGGCAACCTCGGCGTTCTTGAGCAGGCTCTTGGAGGGGATACAGCCGACGTTCAGGCACACCCCGCCCAGAAATTCCTTTTCCACGATGGCGGTCTTCTGCCCCAGTTGCGCGGCCTTGATAGCGGCGATATACCCGCCCGGCCCGGCCCCCATCCCAATCACATCCTAGTTGGACCTGCAAACCTCTTTTTCGTAGAATTACCACTCTCGGTGGGCCGCAGTGGGCTAAAGCCGACTGACTTAGTCACACCCACCCCAGTTACTTTTTACCAATTACCAATTACTTCTTCCCTACTTCCACTCTTCCAGCGTCTTCTTCACGGTACCGAGGAAGTAATCCGCCACCGCCCCATCCAGCATGCGGTGGTCAAAGGTCAGCCCGATGTACACCATCGGCCGGATGGCGATGGCATCATTCACCACCACCGCACGCTTCTGAATCATCCCGACCCCCAGGATGCCGCACTGGGGCTGGTTGATAATCGGCGTGGCGAACAGCGAACCGCTGGTGCCGTGGTTGGTAATCGTAAACGTGCCGCCGCGCACTTCATCCGGCGTGAGCTTCTTGGCTCGGGAGCGCTCGGCCAGGTCATTGACCGCCCGCGCAATCCCCAGCAGCGAGAGGCCATCCGCCTGCTTGATGACCGGCACAATCAGCCCGCCGCCTTCCAGCGCCGCCGCCATGCCGATGTTGATATCCTTGTGAATGGCGATGCTCTCTTCCGTCCAGGAGGAGTTCAAAATCGGGTAGGCTTTCAGGCCCGCCACCACCGCCGCCACAAAATAAGCCGTAAAGGTCAGGTTGGCGCCGTCGCGGGCAAAGACTTCCTTGTTCTGAGCGCGGTGTTTACCCACCGCGCTCAAATCGGCTTCCATAATCGTAGTCACATGCGGCGAGGTGTGCTTGCTCTCTACCATGTGCTTGGCAATTGACTTGCGCATGGTATCCAGCTTCATCACCGTACCGGGGATGGGCTGGCCGTCAGCTGGCGCGGTGGCCGCCGGCGCTGCCACACTTGGCGCGCTGGTCGGGGCGACGGCCTTCGCGGGGGGCGTACCCAGCGGGTCAACCCCGCCCGCGGCGAGCACCCGTTCAATATCCTTCTTGGTAATGCGGCCTTCCAGACCAGTGCCGGTAATGCGGCTCAAATCCAGGCCGTGCTCGCCAGCCAGCCGCCCGACCACTGGCGAAATAAAGCCCGCCCGCCCACCGGATGCAGCCGCAGGCGCGCTGGCCGTCGCCGTGCCTGGCTGGGACGGCGCGCCACCGCGCACATAATTTTGCAAATCGTCTTTGGTAATCCGCCCGCCGGGGCCGCTGCCGGGCACCCGCGTCAGGTCTACCTTCATGCGGGCCGCCATGCGCGCCACCAGCGGCGAGGCATACAGGCCGCCCGCCTGCCCGTTGCCGCCATTGCGGGCCGGGGCAGGCATGGGTGAAGCAGGGGCCGGTTGCGGCGCAGGAACTGGCGCGGGCGGCGGAGCAGGGCTTTCGGCTTTTGGCGCGGGCGGCGGTGCGTCTTTGGCCGGGGCGGCATCGCCGCCGGCATCCGCCGGAATCGCTTCGCCGGGCTCGCCCACCCAGCACAGCACGCCATTGACCGGCACGACCGAATCCGGCGCGACCATGATTTTCAAGACCGTTCCGGCGGCCGAACTCGGTACCTCGGAATCGACTTTATCCGTATTCACTTCCACCAGCGGCTGGTACTGCTCAACCACATCCCCCTCTTTGACCAGCCAGCGGATAACAGTAGCTTCAATCACCCCTTCGCCCATTTCAGGCATCGCAATTTTGGTTGGCATCCGGCGTTTCCTCCGCAGCGATTTTCGTGCGCCCTATTGTATCAAACAACCGCGCCCGGCTTGTGTGAGGCCAAGCGGTGGAAGCGGCTAACTTAAAGGTGTTAATCTGTCATTGCGAGCCCGAAGGGCGAAGCAATCTCATACCTCTATTGGAGATTGCTTCGGCGGGTAAATCCCGCCTCGCAATGACAAAAACTTCTCCGCTAGTTTAGACCCTCTATTATCTGTCCCCGCTGCCTGCCAAACGTTACTTGCATTCAGCCAAACAAAAACAGGGGCCGAGGAAACCTCAGCCCCTGCATTTGTACAGCGGGTTGGTAACTTAGCTCGCGGTGGCGCCGGGCTTGTCGGCAAAGGTGCGTTTCAGCCAGCGGGCCAGCAGCCACAGCGGCAGACCGAACATCAGCACCTGCGGCAGCACATACACCGCCACCCAGATTCCGGCTTTGGCCAGCCCCTGCAATACCTCCAGCAGGGCCGCCACGGCTTCGCGCGCTTCGCCTTCCGGAGTCCAGCCCGCGATAACCACCGGCGGCTGTACCAGCGAAGCGGCCGAAATCAGCTGGATGCTGATGGAGCCAAAGGCTGAGGCTTCTTCATAATACTGAATCTGGCCTTTCAGCACTTCAATCTGCTCGGTGACCTGCACCAGTTGGTAGTACACCGTCAGCACTTCTTCGGTCTTGTGCGCTTCAGACATAATCAGGCGCAGTTGAGCAGCGGCTTCTTCCAGATTGCGCAGGCGGCTTTGCAGGTCGGTGTAGGCCTGGGTCACATCCTGCCCGGAAATGGTCTTGTGCTGTACTTCCAGAGCGCTGCCTTCCAGTTGCGAAAGCACTGCCCCAAAGCGAGCCGAGGGCACCCGGATGGTCAGCGTGGCATTTTTGACTTTATCGCCGTCATGGGTCTGGACTTCGTGCAGGTTGCTGGTCACAATGAAGCCGCCCATACCTTCCGCCAGGCGGATGATGGCGTCCATCTGTTCCAGCGGATTCTCGACTACCAACGAAATATCGGCGCTTTTCAGCACCAGCCGTTCATTGGCAACCGGTACGCCGCCCTGCAGGTCCAGTTCGCCCGCCCCGCTGCCAGTCAGGCGCAGTTCAGCCGGTGCACCCAGCGCCACGCCTACCGCGGGCTGCTCGGCAATCGCATCTGTGGGCATGGTGGTATCGGTATAGGCGTACCCGCCTTCCGACGGGGCTTCAACCGCGGCGTACTCCAGTTTGCTTACGCCGCGCTGGCCGCAGGC
Source organism: Anaerolineales bacterium (assembly GCA_024710875.1). Lineage (GTDB taxonomy): Bacteria > Chloroflexota > Anaerolineae > Anaerolineales > UBA11579 > SCUK01. The sequence continues at coordinate 47,788 of JANJTX010000143.1, forward strand.
GCTCAACACCAGCGCCAGCACACTCAACAACACTACAGTTTTTTGGGTTTTCATGGCGTCTTCTCCTCAACGCGTTAGTGGGTTGAGGCTAAGACGTCCATTATGTGCGATTGGTTCCCGGGCTAGACGTCCCCCATGCCCACGCCAATCACGCGCGCCGCCAGGCCGGCGGCCTGCAATTGTGCCAGGCTGAACATGCCGCGGCCATCTACAAACACCGGGAAATTCAGCTCGCGTCGCAGGGCGGCCAGGTCGAGTTCGCGATACTGGCTGTGCTTCACCAGTAACACGGCCGCATCGCAGCCCTCGGCCATGGCCAGCAGGTCGCCGTTGTACTCCGCCACATACGGATCATGGATACGAGCCGTGCCGCCCGCCGCTTCCAGCGCCGCCACAAAACTGGCGCTGGGGCTGTTGCGGGTATCGTCCGAGTCTTCCAGATAGGCATAGCCCAGCACCAGCACAATCTTGCCGCGCACTCCCTCGCCCTGGTGCGAGAGTTCGGTCGCCAGCAGGTGCAGGATGTGCTTCGGCATCCCATCATTCACGCCGCGCGCCGTGGGGATCAGGTTCAAGATCCCCGCCTTGATTTCCGTGCCATGCGCCAGCAGCCAGGGGTCCTTGGGGATGCAATGCCCGCCCACGCCCGCCCCCGGCAGATGCACATTGCGCCCCGGGCTTTTGTTCACCAGTTCGCGCACCTTCCACACATCGCCCCCCACCGATTCGCACACCAGCGCCAGTTCATTGGCAAAGGCAATCTGCACATCCCGGTAGGCATTCTCGGCGGTCTTGACGATTTCAGCCGTCACGCAATCGGTGGCATCCAAATCAGCCTGCACGATATGGCCGTACAGCGCCACCAGCGCTTCGGCCGTTTCAGGCGTGTAGCCGCCGCACACCCGGCTCAACGTCCGCAGGTTGGCCAGCAGTTTGCCGGGCATCACCCGCTCGGGGCAATTGCCGACATAAAAATCGACATTGACGCGCTTGCCGCTGCTGGCTTCCAAATCGTCCAGCACCAGGCCATCCATCGTCCCCGGCGAGATGGTCGATTCCACAATGACCAGCGCGCCATCTTTCAACACCGGGCCGAGGCTTTTCAGCACCGCCTTGAGGGCGCCGTAGCGCGGTACATGGTCCTCATCTACCGGGGTTTCCACATCAATCAGGATGACATCCCGGTCACGCAGGTCTTCATAGTCGGTCGTGGCGCGCAGCTTGCCGCCGCCAATCACTTCCGCCAGCAGGTCGGCCAGCCCGGGTTCGTCGCCCTCAATCGGCGATTCGCCGGCGGTGATTTTTGCCACCCGCTCGGCCAGGATGTCCACCCCCAGCACATCAAAGCCCACCCGCGCGAACTCGCACGCCACCGGCAGGCCCACATACCCCAGCCCAATTACGGCCAGTCGGGCCGATTTATCTTCAATTTTCTTTTGTAATTCTGTTACCGACATACATCACTCATTTCAAAGATTAATCGTGTGGTTCTGCTGGCCGCTTTCAATCAGCAGCAATGCCAGCCGCAGGGCTTGCAGGCCGTCCTCGCCGCCCACCGGGGCGGGCAGGTCTTCGCGCACCGCTTTCACAAAGGCCTGCAATTCCAGTTTCAGCGGTTCCTGACGCTGGATGGCATAGCGCACCATCCGGCCTTCACTGACACCCTTGATGGATTGCAGCGCGCCCCACAGGTCGCCTTCGGTTTCCGCATTTTCAAAGAAATACAAGTCCTGGGTCAGGTCATCGTAGCGGAACATGCCGCGCTCCCCCAGCACCAGCACCTCGCGCATTTTGGTCGGTGTCAGCCAGTTGATTTCCAGTTGCCCGATGACGCCATTTCCGAAACGCAGCAGGCCCATCAGCAGGTCTTCATGCTCGGTATGCACATTGCGCTCAATTTCAGCGTAGATGCGGGTCGGCTCGCTGCCGGTCAGAAAGCGCATCACGTCCAGGTCGTGCGGGGCCAGGTCCACCACCACGCCCACATCCCGGATGCGGGCCGGGAACGGCCCCGCCCGGCGACACACAATCTGGAAAATCCGGCCCAGTTCGCCGGCATCCAGTTTTTCCTTCAATGCTTGCAACGCCGGGTTAAAGCGCACGATATGCCCAATCATCAGTTTGCGTTGCTTTTCGGCCGCCAGCGCAATCAGCCGCTGGCCTTCTTCCAATGTCGCCGCAATCGGCTTTTCGACCAGCACATGTGCCCCGGCTTGCAGCGCCGCCGTCGCCACTTCTTCATGCAGGGCGGTCGGCACGGCAATCGTCACCGCCTCTGGCTGGGTCTTAGCCAGCAATTCGCGGTAGTCGCCAAAAGCCGCCACGCCGTACTTCTGGCCGATGGCTTCGGCCGCCGCCGGGTTGGCATCCGCCACGCCGACCAGTTCCACATCCCCCAGTTCAGAAACTACGCGGGCGTGGTTGCGCCCCATCGAACCCACCCCAATGACTGCAAACTTCAACATGCTCGCCTCCCTAGGCCGCAAAAAATGAGTTGACGGCGTCCACGATGGTTTCCAGGTCGCCGGCGCTCAAAGCCGGGTGCACCGGCAACGAGAGCACTTCCAGGGCCGCCTGCTCGGTGACCGGCAGGCTCTGGTTGTAGCCCAGTTCCTCGGTGTAATAGGTTTGCTGGTGCACCGGCACCGGGTAGTACACCCCGCTGCCCACGCCCTTATCGGTCAGGTGCTGCAAGAGGGCATCCCGCTGGCCGTCTTTTACGCGGATGGTGTATTGGTGGTAGACATGCTGGCTGCCCGCCGGTTCTACCGGTACGCCCACACCCTGCAAATGTTCATTGAGAAAGGCTGCATTCTGGCGGCGGGCGGCGTTGAATTTGCCCAGCTTGTGCAACTGCGCCAGCCCAATGGCAGCGTGGATGTCCGTCATGCGGAAGTTGAAGCCCAGTTCATCATGGTAGTAGCGGCGGCGCATGCCGTGCTGCCGGATAACCTTGCAGGACTCGGCCAGGGCTTCATCATTCGTCGTAATCATGCCGCCCTCACCCGAGGTGATGTTCTTGGTCGGGTAGAGCGAGAAACAGCCGGTGCCAAACGAGCCCACCACCTGCCCGCCAAACACCGCCCCGTGACTCTGGCAGGCATCTTCAATGACAATCAGGTTGTGTTTTTTGGCAATCGCTTCAAGCGCTTCCATATTCGTCGGCAAGCCAAACAGATGTACCGGCATAATCGCCTTGGTACGCGGCGTGATGGCGGCTTCGATTTTGGCCGGGTCGAGGTTGAACGTGTCCGGCTCGATATCCACAAACACCGGTTTGGCGCCGGTGAACAGCACGCTGTTGGCCGAGGCGATGAAGGTAAACGAAGAGGTAATGACCTCATCGCCTTCGCCAATGCCGTGCGCCAGCAGCGCCACGTGCAGGGCGGTCGTGCCGCTGGTGGTGGCAATCGCATACTTTGTGCCGCACATGGCCGCAAAGGCCGCCTCAAAGGCCGCCACCCGCGGCCCCTGGGCGATGATGCCCGAGTCCAGCACTTCCATCACGGCTTGTTTTTCTTCGTCCCCAATCAACGGTTTGGCGATATGAATCATGGTCAGTTCTCCCGGGCTGGCCGGGCGGCCAGCTTCTCAATTGTATGCGGTAATTCCACTATCCAGGCCGTCAGGTCCAGTTGCCCGGCCAGGTAGTTGGCTTGTTTGGCGCGCCAGGTTGCCTTCAGGTGCGGGTCAGCCAGTAATGATTTTACCTTCTCCAGCATCGCGTTTTCCTGCTCAACCCGGAAGCCATAGGTCAGGCCATATTCCGCTTCCAGATGTTCAATCACCGGCGTGCGCCCCACAAAGGTATTCAGGCGCAGGGCCGGCGTCCCCAGCACGGCCGCTTCGAGCGTCATGGATTGGCTGTCGCCCACGAACAGGTCGGCGAACGCCAGCAAATGATGGATCTGGTGCGGGGCGGCCTGCGTGGCATAGGCCGCAAACTCCGGCGGCAATTCACCTTCGGCGGTAATCAGCACCCGCCCATGGTCGGACAGGCGGCGCACCAGTTCGCGTTTGGCCTCCAGGCTGATGCCGCGCTGCCCGACATCATGCGAGGCCTGGAAGGACACAAAGCGCAAGACGGAATACGGCTCGCCGGGCTGCAACCCAAAATCCTGCAGGGCAGCCGGATCGGGGGTAAAACGGTTGGGGTGCAGGTAGGCCAGCTCCTGCAGGCCGCGATAGCGCACATGCTTGCGCCCAAAATCATCGGGGATCGTATCCGGCGTTACGATGTAATCGGCAAACGGGCGGCTGACCTGCCAGAACAGTTTGCTGGATTGGTAATCATCCTCGGCAAACACAATCGAACGGCCGCGCACCAGCCGCGAGACATGCGCAATCGCAAACGAGGTGCCCATCATCCAGTCTGGGTCGAAGGCCCGCGCCGCCCGCCACACCGCCCGGTCCAGTTCCAGCGCGCCAGTTACAAAACCCAGAGCGCCGTGTTTCTGGTTGGAGGTGTACTGGTACTCCAGCCCATATAAATTAAGCAGGCGCGTGGTAAGGTCTTTTTCGCGGGGAGTAATCAGCACCTCCACCCCCTGCCGCCGCCATTCCCGAATCGCGTTGCGAAACAGGTGCACGTGCGCCGGGTGATTCAGGTCAACCAGAATGCGCATGAAACATCAATCAGGTTAGTTGCTGCCAGTCTGCCCGCCGGATGTCCAGCGTCCGCCCGCAGGCCGGGCAGGCGGCGGTAACGACATCCGCCGTTTCAGACTGTTTGTTTACCTGCTGGCCGCAGGCACACACAAACCCGCGCAGGCGGGCCGGGTTGCCCAACACCAGGCCATGGTCGGGCACGTCTTTAGTCACCACACTGCCAGCCCCCACCAGCGCCCATTTGCCAATCGTAATCCCGCAGCGGATGGTGCTATTGGCCCCCAGGGCCGCGCCTTCCTTAATCCGCGTTTCACTCAATACCCAGTCGTCGGCGCTTTTCAGGCTACCATCCGGGGTGACGGCGCGCGGGTTCATGTCATTGGTAAAGCACACATGCGGCCCCACGAAAACGCCATCTTCAATCGTTACGCCGTGATACACCGAAACATAATTCTGAATCTTGACATTGTTGCCAATCTGCACCCCGGCATCCACATACACGCCTTTGGAGAGAATGCAATTTTGTCCCAGGGTTGCGCCTTCGCGCACCTGGACATGATTCCAGATGCTGCTCCCTTCGCCAATCTGGGCTTTGTCAGAGACTTCGGCAGTCGGGTGAATGCGGACAGGCATAGGCGGCTCTTTCAATTGTGGAGTGTTTGTGCAAATTTACACGAATTATACCCGTGAACCTCGCCCCCGTTGGCGTGGGTTTACCAGCCTGCTTCCAGCCGCTGGATGTGGCGCTCCGGCAGGCCGGCCGCTTGCATGCTCTTCTGAGTTTCCTCAATCGCGTAGTTGATGCGCCGGTAATCCCAGGTGCGCGCCTCGCTGTCAAAAATCGCGTAGGCCGCCCGGGGGTCGCGGTCGCGCGGCTGCCCCACCGAGCCCGGGTTCAGGATGGCCCGCGCCGCCAGTTGGGTAACTTCATTGACGGGCGGGATGTTCAAGCCGCACAGGTAGGCCCCATCTGTAAGATGAAACTGCACCGGCAGGTGGGTGTGACCCACAAAGCAGTATTCGGTATTGAAATACTCGAAATTTTCAGTTGCCGCCCGGGTATCCAGCAGGTATTCAAACACCGGCTGGCGCGGCGAGCCATGCGCCAGGGTGACATTCATGTCTTCAATGGTAATCATTTGCGGCCGCTCTTCCAGAAAAGCCAGGTTCTCGGACTTCATCTGGTCGCGCGTCCACTCAATCGAAAGTCGCGCCTCGGGGTTGAACGTGTTCAGGTCCAGCATATCCAGAGCGGCGGCATCATGGTTGCCCAGCAGGCACAACAGGTTCGGCAGCGCCGCCACCCGCTCCACGCACTCATTCGGGTTGGGGCCGTAGCCAATCACATCCCCCAAACACCAAACACCATCAACCGCGCCAGCATGCTCCAGCACGGCCTCCAGCGCAGTATAGTTCCCATGAATATCAGTAATGACCAGAAAACGCATTGGCTTATGTATCCAGCGTTGAAGAGTATTGTCCGCCAGCCGATTGGCTGTCAGACAATCGGTTGATTTTACCCCAGTTTCTCCGGCGTAAACGCGCCGGGCAGCAGCTCGGCCACGCTGGTTTCCTGCAAAATGGTCCCGCTTTCATCGGCGATCAACACCACCGCCTGCAAGCCAAATTCGGCCAGCACCTGACGGCAGGAGCCGCACGGCGTCCCGCCATTACGAGTGACCACCGCCACGGCTTGAATCTCACGCTCGCCCTCAAAAACTGCCTTAAAGGCCGCCACCCGCTCGGCACAGATGGAGGTCGGGTAGGCCGCATTTTCGATATTAGCGCCATCATAAATCCTGCCGGAGGCCGTGCGTACCGCCGCCCCTACCGCGTACTTCGAATAGGGCGAATACGACCATTTCTGGGCTTGCAGGGCCGTTTGCACCAGTTCTTCTTTCTGTTCCTCGGTCAGCATCCGTCACTCCTCGTTTTCTGGGCTTTGCGACACAGCCACCAGGCGCTTGGCGCGCACCGCCCGGATGCGCCGGTCGCTCAATTGCTCCACCGTCAGGCTTAAGCCGTCCACTTCCAGCCGTTCGCCCTTGCGCGGCACCCGCCCCACCAGGCGGTAAATCAGACCGCCCAGCGTATCCGCCTCGTCGGTCGGCAAATGGGCGTGCATCAGGTCATTG
>JANJTX010000177.1 GCA_024710875.1 Anaerolineales bacterium
AAGGGATTAAGAGTCAGCTGCTCTGCCAATTGAGCTAGCGGGCCGGTCATTAAGCATCGAAATTATACCCAAAAGGGGCGGCCTGTCAACCAGCCCGCCTGACCGCCTTCCTTGTGATATACTGCACAATCGTATTACACACTCTCCCAAGGACCCCTCCCATGACTGTTTCTGCCTCCACCCCGCCCTTTGTTTCCGGCGCCCTGCCGTTGCTCGGCCACGCGCTGGAATTCATGCGCAACCAGGATGGCCTGCTGCGGCGCGGCTACCGCGAGCACGGCCAGGTCTTCGCCCTGCGCATGTTCCGCAACCCGGTGGCGGTGCTTACCGGCCCCGAGAACCAGAAATACTTCTTCACCATGACCGATAAAACGCTGGATATGGAAAAGCCCTACGATTTTCTGGCGACCATTTTCGGCAAGGTCGCTTTCCTCGGCAGCCACGCCACTTACATGAACCAGCGGCCGGTGCTGCATGTACTCTTTGGCCGCGAGCAGATGACCAAATACCTGCCCGAGATGCAGGTGGCGGTGCAGGAATGGCTGGATGGCTTGGGCGACTCCGGTGAAATGGAACTGACGGACGAGATGAACCGCCTGGTGCAGGAGGTGGCCGGGCGCTGCTTCCTCGGGCCGGAGGTGCACGCCCGCCTCGGAGCGGCCTTCTGGCGCGATTACGCCCTGCTGGGCAAGGCGCTCGACCCGCTCCTGCCGCCGCGCCTGCCGCTGCCGAAGTTCATCCGGCGCGACCAGGCCAAGGCCCGCATCCGCCGCGCCCTCGCCCCCATCATCGCCGAACGGCGCAATGGAACCGAACGCCGCGCGGATGGTTTCCAACTCCTGCTGGAAACCGCCCAGGCCGATGGCCAGCCCCTGCCAGCTGAAGTCGTGGACAGCATGATTATGGCGCTGATGTTCGCCGGGCATGAAACCACTGCCGGGCAGGCGGCCTGGAGCATCATCCACCTGTTGCGCCACCCGGAGTACCGCGCCCGGGTACAGGCCGAACTGGCGCAGGTCTTCCCGCCCGGAACGGCCTACGACCATGTGAAACTGCGCGAACTGGAGGCCACCCGCCTGGCGGTGGACGAAACCAGCCGCCTGACGCCTTCAACTGAAACGCTGTTCCGCGCCGCCGAGGAAGACATCGTGCTGGATGGCTACACCATCCCGCGCGGCTGGCTGGTGCAAACCAGCACCGCCGTGGGCCACGCCCTGCCGGAGGTGTTCAGCGACGCGGACAGCTTCGACCCGCTGCGTTTCAGCGCGGAGCGGCGCGAGGGCAAGCACACCTTCGCCAACATCACCTTTGGCGGCGGCCTGCACAAGTGCGCCGGCATGAACTTCGCCAATGCGGAGATGACGCTGGTCCTCGCCCTGCTGTTCCAGCAGTTTGACCTGGAATTGCTGACGGATGAGATTAAAGTGGAGCGCGGCCTGGGCGCCAGCCGGCCTACGAAGACCTGGGTGCGTTACCAGCGCAAAGCCTGACCCCGCCAACGGGCATCTGATGAAGCCCGTTTTTCTTATACAGGTCTGATGTAAGATTTGCGGCCGCCAGCCACCCTATACTGGAAACCAGCCAAAGGACACCCCCCATGACTGAAACCTCCCCGGCCGTCACCCCGGCCCGCATCCACCCCGCCACCGGCATCGGCTTTGTGCATTACACGGTAGCCGATCTGCAACGCCAGACCGAGTTCTACGCCGACCTGCTGGGCTTCGAACGCCTGTGGCAGGACGGCGCTACCGCCGCCCTCGGCGCGGGCGGCCGCGAACTGGTGCGCCTGACGGAAGTGAAGGGCGCCCAACCGGCAAGCCGCGCAACCGGCCTGTACCACACCGCCTTTTTGCTGCCCACCCGCTGGGAACTGGCCCAACTGGTGCGCCGGGTGGCCGAAACCCGCGTGCCGATTCAGGGGCATTCCAACCACGGCACGCACCTCGCCCTGTACCTGCCAGATGCCGAAGGCAACGGGATTGAACTGGCGTGGGATTTCCCCAAAGAGCAATGGCCGATGCGCGACGGCAAAATGTCCTTTGAGGACATGCCCCGCAGCGGGATTGATATTGACGACCTGATGACCGAACTGGAACGCGACCCGCGCCCGTGGAGCGGGCTGGCGGCGGGCAGCATCATCGGGCATATGCATTTGCACGTGGCCGACATCCCGGCCGCCGAGCAGTTCTACCACCACCTGCTGGGTTTTGACATCGTGATGAACAGCCCGCAGTTCCGGGCGCTGTTTGTGAGCGCCGGCGGCTACCACCATCACATCGGGCTGAATACCTGGCAGGGAGTCGGCGCGCCGCCGCCCCCGCCAAATGCCACCGGCCTGCGCACATTCAGCATCGCTCTGCCGGATGCGGACGAAGTGGCCCGCGTGCAGACACGCCTGACCGCCGCCGGCATCCCGACCGAAGCCACGCCGGACGGCCTGCTGCTGCACGACCCCTCACGCAATGGCATTATGCTGACGGCGGGGTAAGTTTTACTGATTCAGGCAGTTAAGATTCAGGGCGCGGTTGAGCTGGCGCAACGGAAGCCGAAATAATTGAAACTGAAGGCAGGCGAATAGGAGTAGCGATACGCCGACCGCAGGAGGTCTTCAATATCGAGCCAGGAACCGCCCCGCAGCACGCGATATTCCCCGTTGTTCGGCCCCTGCGGGTTGCTGGCCGGGCTGTTGCTGTTATAGCCGCTGCTATACCAGTCTGACACCCACTCCCAGACATTGCCAGCCATGTCCTGCAACCCATACGGGCTGGCTCCGCCCGGAAAACTGCCCACCGGCGCCGTTTGTTCATAGCCATCCCCTGCTTCCCCCGAATTGGCATTACGCGAGTTCCAAGTATTCCCCCACGGGTAGGTGCGACCATCCGTCCCCCGGGCCGCTTTTTCCCACTCTGCTTCGGTGGGCAGCCTGACTCCCGCCCAGACGCAATAGGCCACGGCATCGTTCCAACTGACATGAATCACCGGGTGGTCTTCCAACCCATTCAGAGTACTGCTCGGCCCGGCGGGACGTTCCCAATATGCTCCAGTAACAATATTCCATTGATTACCGCTAAATACGTCGGACGAACCAACCTGTTCGGCATCCGTACGGTGACCGGTCGCAGCCACAAAATGTGCAAACTGGGTGTTGGTCACTTCGGTCTCGTACATCCAATAAGCATCCAGGTACATCATGTGTACCGGTCGCTCATCGCTATACCCATCATTGCTGCCCATCTCAAATTCCCCGGCCGGGATATACAATAAGCGCGCCCCGTCTACCGGGTTAATATAGGATGAACCCACTCCCAGGGTCGGCGTGGGAAGATTAGTACTCGTTGGCCGAGGCGTGCGGCTGGGGGCAGCCGTGTTGGTAGGCGCAGGGGTATTGCTGGGAGTGGTACAAGCGGCCAGACCAAGCATAAGCGATAAAGAGAAAAGCCGGGCGATGTTTATGGGTGCTCCCTCCTGCTAGTAGCTATTTCCTTACGCGAGTGACAAGTTGGCTATTAGATAATGTTGGCTCGTAGGGGCGACCTGCGGGTCGCCCCTACCCAAGCCAATATAACTACCCACTAAATTTTCAGACCAAACCCCAATCTGGATTAAGGTTACTCTTCCTCTTCGTCGTCTTCCTTCTGGGCGATGATATCCTGGGCCACATTGTGCGGCACAGTCTCGTAGTGGTCGTGCTCCATGGTGAATATACCGCGGCCGCCGGTCAGCGAGCGCAGTTCGGTGGTGTAGCGCAGCATCTCGGCCAGCGGTACATGGGCGTTCACCACGCTCTTGCCTTTGTCGCTATCCATGCCCTGCACGCGGGCGCGGCGGGTGTTCAGGTCGCCCAGCACATCGCCCATGTGGTCTTCCGGCACAGTGATGCGCACATTCATTATCGGTTCCAGCAAGACCGGGCCGCCTTCGCGGAAGGCTTCCTTAAAGGCATTGCGGCCAGCGGTTTCAAAGGCCACCGGCTTGCTATCCACCGGGTGTTCCTTGCCGTCAAATACGGCCACTCGCACGCTCTTGACCGGGTAACCGGCAATTACACCTTTATCCAGCACGCTGCGCACGCCCTTTTCAATGGCGGGCATGAAGTTGCTGGAAATCGCCCCGCCCACGACCTCATTGGCGAACTCGAACTCGCTATCCGCCAGCGGCTCGACCCGCAAATGCACCTCGGCAAACTGCCCGGCCCCGCCGGTTTGTTTCTTGTGGCGGTACTGGGCGCTGGCAGGTTTGGTGATGGCTTCCTGGTAGGGCACGCGCGGCGGGTGAATTTCCAGCCCCACCTGGAACTTGTTCTCCGCTTTGCGAATGGCGACATCAATGTGCTGGTCGCCCATGCCCTGCAAAATCGTCTGGCGGGTGGCAGCCTCGTTGTGCCAGGAGAGGGTCAGGTCTTCGCCGCAGATGCGCGAGAGGGTCTGGCCCATCTTGGCGGCATCCTGCTGGGTCTTGGGCGTGACCGCCACGCGGTAGAGCGCATTGGGATAATTGGGCGCAGGCAGGGTGAGGGGGTGGCCTTTGTCGCACAGGCTGTCGCCGGTTTCAGTTTCGCCCAGCTTGAGCACCACCCCCAGGTCGCCGGCGTGCATGGTAGCGACATGAATTTGCTCCTTGCCACGCGTCACACTTAAATTCGCCAAACGTTCTTCCACGCCGCGGGTCTGGTTCCACACCCGGCCTTCGGACTTGAGCGAGCCAGACTGCAAGCGGAAATAGGTAATCTTGCCCACAAACGGGTCGGCGGTGGTTTTCCAGACATAGGCTGCCAGCGGCCCGGCATCGCTGGCTTTCAGTTCTTCAGCGCCCTTGGCGCCTTCGGCGGTGCGGGCCGGGGCTTCGGCCGGTGACGGCAGCAGGATGGTGAAGGCATTCAGCAACTGGGTCAGGCCGACCTGGTCGCTGGCATCGGCCAGGAAAACCGGCACAAACAAATTGTGCTGGATGACCTCCTGCAAACCGCGCAGGATTTCATCGGCGGATAATGCGCCGCCTTCAAGGTATTTTTCCAGCAGGGTGTCGTCGCCTTCAGCGGCGGCTTCAATCAGGGCCTGGCGGGCGGCGTTGGCTTCGTCGGCCATCTCGGCCGGGATGTCTCCGCCTGCCCCACCGCCCACCGGGTAGGCTTTCATATCCAACAGGTCAATGATGCCCTTGAAGTTTGCCTTTTCGCCCCACGGCAATTGCACCGGAATCAGGCGTTCGCTGGTAAGGCGCTGGACGGATTCCATCGCGCCGTTGAAGTTGGCGTTCTCGCGGTGCATGCGGTTGATGAGCACGAAGCGCGGCAGGCTGAACTGGTCGCAATATTCCCAGGCGACCTCGGTGCCGACCTGCGCCCCGGCGACCGAATCCACCACCACCAGGGCGCCATCCGACACGCCGAGGGCGGAGATGACCTCGCCAACAAAGTCCGAGTAGCCGGGCGTATCGAGCAGGTTGATTTTGAAATCGTTGTATTCGACCGGGATGAGGGCGGTGGAGAGCGAAATACCGCGCCGCTTTTCTTCATCGTCAAAGTCGCCGGTGGTGCTGCCATCTTCGACCTTGCCAATGCGGGTTATGGCCCCGGTGGTGAAGAGCAGGGCATCCGCCAGCATCGTCTTGCCGGCTCCACTGTGTGAAACCATGGCGATGTTGCGGATCTTGTCTGTCGTGTATTCTTTCATGTGAGCAAGCCCTTCCAAAAGTGGGATGTGGTGAGACACAAACGGTCCCAGCCTGCTGCCTGTTGACGGCAGGTGGAACCGGCGCTTTTGGCGGGCTATGCGGCCAAGTCACAGCCCAACAAAGGCAAAGGCTCCACCCTGGCTCGCCTGTTAAGCAGTGGCTCTATTCTAAAAGAATGGGGGCGATGTGTCAAAGAGGGAAATCAAAGCGGAGGGGCCAATTCGAGGCGAGGGGTATTGTCATTGCGAGGCGGGATTTTCCCGCCGAAGCAATCTCCCGCAAAGCTTATGAGATTGCTTCGCCCTATGGGCTCGCAATGACAAAATAACTCCTTGGGGTTCGCCACTCTCAAATCAAATCCGTCAGGATGGACAGGCGCGAACAACCTGCACAGAAATATAGATTAATCGAAATCCACGCCCAGCAGGCTGGCAATCACGCCAATCTCGCCGACATGCTGGTAAGGGTGGGTCATGCCGAAGTTCATCAGGCATTTGCCTTTGGTCCAGCCGGTGTAGTTGGCAATCAGGCCTTCGGTTTCATTATGACCGAGACCCTCATCGAGGACGATTTTCCGGACGTACGCCTCGGTGAGGGTCGCGCCCAGGTCGGCCTGCGTCAGGCCAGCCATGACGCGGCGGGTCTGGGCCACCACCGCGCTGGAATATTCGCGCAGGGCGGGGATGTTGATGCGGGCGCTTAGCTCGTCCACCTCGGCAAAGGTCATGCCGCTGCCATGATGCCGCCAGGGCAGGTTAATCTTCTCGCCCCAGCCGCCGGCTTCAAAGACCTGCACGCCATCCGTCACGAAACGGTTGAGGCCGGCATCTTCCACGCGGATGAGGTGCCACAGATTCCAGACAATCGAATTGACCTTGGGGTGCGGTCGTTGGCGCAACTGCTCTTCCGGGACCATCTCCCAGACCCCCTCCAGCCAGAAGCTGTAGAGCACGTCGTAGCGTTGAAAAAACAGATCGTTCAATTCCATCACGCACCTCGCCTTAATGCTGGGTTGAAATCAAATCATACTACGGGTGAGGAGTGAGGCGGGTTGAGTGATGCGGTTGTCAAGCGAATCATGGATTCTTCAGCCACAGTGGTCTAAAGCCCACTGTCTGAAACTTGCACCCGGCCCAAGCACACATTGCCAGTTATTATTTACCAGTTCCCTTTTACTCCTTACCCGTTACTCGTCACTCATATCCCGCCTTCCCTTCGCGGTACAATCGCCTCCGGAGACTCCCCCCTGATGAAATTTCTATTCCTGTTTATGGATGGCGTCGGCCTCGGGCCAGACGACCCGGCCAGCAACCCGCTGGCAGCCGCCCACATGCCACACCTGCACGCCCTGCTGGGCGGCCGCAAACTGGTGGCCGGCGCAGCCCCGCTGGAAACCGAACGCGCCACCCTGCTGGCGCTGGACCCCAACCTGGGCGTGGCCGGCTTGCCACAGTCTGCTACCGGGCAGGCGGCGTTGCTCACCGGCCGCAACATCCCCGAGGCGGTGGGCGAGCATTACGGCCCCAAGCCCAACCCGCCCGTGGCAGATGAAATCCGCAAAGGGACTTTGTTCTCCGAACTCGGCGGGCGCGGCTACACCGCCGCCTTGCTCAACGCCTACCCGCAAGGGTACTTTGACAGCATCCAGAGTGGCAAGCGGCTGTATTCGGCCATCCCGCTGGCCGTAACCGAAGCCGGGCTGGAACTCAAGACCCAAACCGACCTTGACAACGGCACGGCGCTGACGGCTGACTTCACCGGCGAGGGCTGGCGGCAATTCATCGGCCCAAAGGACATGCCCGTGCTTGAAGGCCCGGCCGCCGGGCAGGCGCTGGCCGACCTCGTGCGCGCCTATGACTTTGCCTTCTTTGAGTACTGGTTCAGCGATTACGCCGGACACCGCCAGGACGCGCCAGAGGCCATCCGTTTACTGGAAAGTTTTGACAACGTGCTGGGTGGCCTGCTGGCCGCCTGGGAGGATGACGCTGGCCTGATTTTGCTGACCTCCGACCACGGCAATCTGGAAGACCTCGCCACCCGCCGCCACACCGCCAACCCGGTGCCCGGCCTGGTGATTGGCGCGCCGGCCCTGCGGGGGCAATTCTGCGCCAACCTGCACACGCTGGCGGATGTCGCCCCGGCCATTTTGCAGTTTTACCCTCCGCGGGAGATTTAAATGAAACAACCCCTACTCCGCAAGGCGGCGCCGATGCTGGCGGCCCTGCTGCTGGCCAGCCTCGCCTGCCAGACGGTGATGGCGCCGTTCAGCGGCCAACCCGCCGAGTCAGCCACTCTAGCCGCACCCAGCCAAACCGCGGCCGCGGCCACCCCGCCGCCGCTGGCGGCCTGCACCCCCGGCAGCGCCCCGCGCCCCATCTACGACAGCCTGCCGCCCAACCCAGCGCATGCCAGCATCGGCGACCCGTACGCGCCCGAGTTGGGCAACCTGGGCTATGACGTGCAACAGTACACCCTGGCCCTCACGCTGGACCCGCGGCCGCAGGGCTGGCTGTGCGGCCGCGCCACCCTGACCGCCCTCGTGACCACCACCACGCTGGACGAATTCGCCCTGGACTTCATCGGTTTTGCAATTCAGTCCCTGACCGTCGATGGGGTACTGGCTGAGTATTACCGCACCGCAGATAAAGTCGTGATAGGGTTGGATGAGCCGCTTACGATGGGCGACGAATTCTTAGTGCAAATTGACTATCAGGGCGAGGTCGTGCGCCGGCCTTCGCCCTATGTACCCTTTACACCCTCCCTCGGCATGTTCTTCCCGGACCCGGAGATGATCTTTGTGGTCTCTGAGCCGGATGGGGCGCGCTACTGGTTCCCGGCCAACGACCACCCGCGCGACAAGGCCGCCTTCCGTTTTGAGTTGCTGGCCCCCGAAGGCTTCACCGCCGTGGCCAACGGCCTGCTGCAAAGCGAAACGCCCGGCCCGGAGGGCACAACCTTCACCTGGCAGCATGACTACCCGATGGCCCCCTACCTCGCCACGGTCGCGGTGGGCAAACTGGAATTGATTGAAAGTGGTTATAGCAATGGGGTGGTGTTGCGTTCCTACAGCCTGCCAGCCAGCCGGGCCGAGTTAGAAGCCGCTCTGCAACGCACGCAAGCAGCGATTCCCTGGCTGGAAGCGCTGCTCGGGCCGTATCCGTTTGAGGCCTACGGCTATGTCACCGTGCGCAGTGGCGGCATCACTTTGGAAACCCAAACGCTGGTGGCGCTCTCCACCTTCATGATTGAGGATGAGGTCCTGATTCACGAACTGGCGCACATGTGGTTCGGCAACTCGGTCAGCCTGCATTCGTGGGGCGAGATGTGGCGCAATGAAGGCTTCGCCACCTATTTTCAGATTTTGTGGAACTACCGTGACGACCCGGCCGGGTTTGCGGCCGAGATGGAATCTCTCACCCGTGGCTTGGACAGCACGCCCGGGCTGGAGCCGCTCAACGATCTCTCGCCGGCCAACCTGTTTGGCCGGGAAAGCTACTTTAAGGGCGCGGCGCTGGTGTACGCGTTGCAGCAGGAAGTCGGGGATGAGGCCTTTTTCGAGGGGTTGCGGCTGTACCTGGCGCGCTTTGGCGGCGCTACCGCTTCGGATGCGGACTTTATCGCCCTGATGGAGGAAGTCTCCGGGCAGGACCTGGGCGAGTTCTTCCGCGTGTGGCTGGAGGAGTGAGGGTGAGAGGCTTTCGGACGCATAGCTGCCCATTTGAGATTTTCTAAATCGTGGCGCGGGTATTTATAGGGCGGGTTTGAATCCCGCCCCTACGCCGATGCCATCACATCTCTGCCTGACCATGAACTTCTATTAAAGGCGGATTTATTTTCAGTCGGGAAAGCTGCGTGTCCTGGCGCGGTTATTGTAGGGGTGAAGCATGCTTCGCCCCACACGGATGACGAAAAATCTTTGCCTGGCGATGACCCTCTTTCTACGGCGCGCAGGAAGACCTCGCATCCTGCGCATCATAAAAATCCGGGTCAATCGCCAGGATGTCATCCCAGATTTCCAGGGCGCGGTCGCAATTGCCCATGTAGTAGAAGCCCCAACCAGCCGAGAGCGAAGTCCACAGGTCCTCCTGCTGGATGGCCTGTTCGTGCGCCCGGTTGTACAACTGCTCGGCTTCGGCCAGGTTTTGGCCGGCCCCGGCCAGGGCATTCCCCAGCCCGATTTTCGACCAGGCGTAGCCGGGGTCCAGCTCAATCGCCCGCCGGAACACGCGGATAGCCGGCTCGTAGCGTTCATAGTCCAGATAGGTCCAGCCAATCCAGTCCTGCATGCCGCCATCGTCCCAGGCGCGCTCGGAAATGTCCTGCAGGGTGCGGTCGCCTTCGGCAATCCGCCCCAGCTGATACTGGCTGGCGGCGACTTCAATATAGGCATCCCAGAAGTCCGGGTCAATCTGCACGGCCTGCTGGTAGGCGGCCAGGGCGTCTTCGGTGTGGCCCAGTTCGGCCAGCAGCAGACCGCGGCCAAACGCCACGCTGGGTTCCTCCGGCAGGCGACGCGCCAAACGTTCCAGCGTTTGCAGGGTCGGGTCAGCCAGGCCAGCGGCCACGGCATTGTTGCCCAGGCTGTAATACAGCCAGGTATCGGTCGGGCGGGCTTCGACCAGGAACTGGTACACGGCGGTAGCGCGGGTGTAGTCTTCATTGTCTTCGTAGGCATTCGCCAGCACTTCCATGTCATCCAGACTGGGGCGCACCTGGGTCACCAGGGCCACTTCCAGCAGGCGAGCGGCGGTGGCCGGGTCGCCGTTTTCATAGGCTGCAAACGCCAGATCGCGCACCTGGGCATACATGGCCGGCACCTGGCGCATGGCCTGGTAAAAAGCGGCCGCCGCGCCTTCGACATCGCCATCAGCCAGCAGTTCGCGGCCGGTGGCTACCGGGTCGGCATGGTTGGTCAGTTCAGGCGGGGCGGGCAGCGGCAGCACACCCGGTTGCGGGGCGTTGCCTTCGCCGCCGGCCGGCTGGTTCGGGTCAGGCGTGGCAAAGGGTGACTGGCCGAGCGCCACCGCCGTGGGTTGGCGGGCCGCCCGATTGGCACGCAGGCCGCGCAACAGCGCGCCGCCTGCCAGCACCGCCACCAGCAGCAACACCAGCCCACCGCCGATGAACAGCGGCAGCAGATTGCGTTTCTTGGTGGGCGCGGCCGCCGGAGTGGCCGCAGTTTGAGCGGGTTCGGTGGCCGCCGGCGCGCCGAGCACGGCTGCCAGGGCGGCTTCGCGTGGCAGCACGCCGGTGGGGTCCGGGGTGGGGGCGGGGGTCGCCGGGGCGGCTGCGGCCGGGGTTTGCACGGTCGAGAGGTTGGCCGCCGACCAGTCGCCATGTTCTCCGAGGGCGGCATGCAGGGCTTCGGCCAGTTCGCCGGCGCGCTGGTAGCGGTCGGCGGGGGATTTGGCAAGGGCTTTCAGCACAATCCGCTGCACTTCTTCGGGCAGGTCTGGCCGTTTGGCGCGCGGCATCGGCAGCGGCTCCACGATGTGCTTGACCACCACCGCCATCGGCGTTTCAGCGGTGTACGGCACTTCGCCCACCAGCATTTCGTACAGCATCACGCCCAGGGCGTAGATATCGGTGCGGTGGTCGACCGCCTCGCCGCTGCCCTGCTCGGGGGACATATAGGCCGGGGTGCCGACCGTCATGCCGGACTGGGTCAGCAGACTGCCGCCGACCATGCGCGCCAGCCCGAAGTCGGTCAGCAATGCCCAATCTTTCTTGGGCATCAGGATATTGCTGGGCTTGATGTCGCGGTGCACCACGTCTTCGCCGTGGGCGTAGTCCAGCGCGCTGGCAATCTGGGCCATCAGGGCGCTGATTTCGCGCAGCGTCATCGGCCCGGCTTCCATATGCTCCTTGAGCGTGCCGGCCGGTACATATTCCATGACGATGTAGGGGTATTCGCCTTCCTCGCCAAAGTCCATCACGACGAGGATGTTGGGGTGGCGCAGCTTGGCGATGGAGCGGGCTTCGCGCTTGAAGCGCGTGGTGAAAGACTCATCCTGCTTGGCGAAGTACGGCGGCATGACTTTAATAGCCACTTCGCGCTCCAGCGAGGGCTGGTAGGCCTTGAAGATGGTCGCCATGCCGCCCTTGCCGATTTGCTCTACAATTTGATACGTGCCAAAGGTCTTGCCGATGAGTTCCTGCATGCTGCACTCCACGCGCCAATAGCCGGAAACAGTAGCCTGATTCTATCACCGGCGGCGGTAGAATAACAGGCTCGCGCCGGGCGGGACAAATGTCCCCGGCGTTCATGACAGGTGTACTGCCCGCAACCGATAGAATGACCTACAATGACAGTGAGGGGGGCTTGTATGCAGACGGGGGAATGAACTGCTTTAAGCGTGGAGGGAACGCAAATGACTTCCGAATCACCCCCCGTTGCCGCCCGGCCCAACCGGCTGGCGTGGTTTTTGCCGTTGTTTGTGCTCGTTTGGGTCGTAATCTGGGCCAGTACCATGGGTACCTACCAGCTATTGCGGGCGCAGAACCGGCTCATGCACTTTCCAGTCGGTCAGTTCTTGATCTTTACACTGCCATTCACCCTGCCAGCCCTGCTGGGCGGGCTGGCGACGGCCGGGGCGGCCGCCCGATTAGGTCTGACGCGGTCAGCAGGGCGGCTGATGGCGCTGGTGGGCGGTTGGCTGGCAGCCGGATTGCTGGCAGCCTGGCTGCCGATGACTCTGATCAGGACGCTGAAGTTATTCCGGATCTGGTCTGAAGGTTTGGGCCTGTTTACCTACCTGGTGGGCGGGTTGGTGGTGGGTGGGCTGTGCGGGCTGGTAGCCCTGCTGGCGCTCACCCCGGCGCAACCCGCACTGCGCCGGGCAGTAGGAGTACGTTTCGTCCTCGGTTGGCTGGCCGCTTTCCTGCTGGGGCTGGCGGTGTACTATGTGTTGTTCGTGCAGGTTTTTCAGATGCCCTCGCCCAGCGGCAGCGGGGCGCTCGTTCGGGGGCCGGGCATCTTTCTATTACTGGAATCCGGGCCAGGGCGGGCCGTCCAGGATTTAATGAGACCGCTCGGGCGGCTGGCATTTGAATCCGAGGTGTTTATGCTCATGCCTTCCAATGTGCTCGCCCGGGGTGTGCTGGCATGGCTTAGTGGCCCGCTGATGGGCCTGGCAGGTGGAGTCGCGTTGCTGGGGCTGGCACGCCGGCGCGCAGATGCTCCCGAAGCGTTGCCTGAAGCCCCGGCGGTGGATAAAACCGACCGCCAGCACAGCGGGTGTTTACGGGCCTTCCTCATCCTGGCGGTGGGAGCCAATGCCCTGCTGGCGGTGGTGAATTTCGTGCTATTGGTGGGCGATCCAGATCTGGTTGGGTATGCCATCCTCAGTGGGCTGGTTGGCCTGGTGGCGGCGGGCAGCGCCTTTGCCGTGCTGAAGTGGAAGCGCTGGGGGGTGTACGGCTTTGTGGGTGCGGCGGTGGTAGGGATTCTGCTAAGCCTGGGCATGGGCGCGGGCGGCGATGCTCTGCGCACGCTCCTCCCGATTGCTTTGCTACTGGCGCTGGTCGGCCCTTCATGGCCGTATATGGACTAACCGTGAATTTGTAAGGAGGTTCACATGGCAAAGGTGATTGTCATCTTTGTTCTGGTGTGGGTCGTGGCGGTCGGCCTGCTGTATGTGGAATTTCAGAACAACCCGGTGCGCGAGATGGATGTACGCGATGGGCGGGTTGTAGGAGAAAAGGGATTCCTGGAGGCGCGCGCCGCCCAGTGCACCTGTTTTACGATGGCCTGGGTGGTGGCTTTTGTATTTGCGCTCCTGAAGCTCAACGCCCGCAAACCGACGCCCTATGAGCCGCCGCCGCAGGGATGAGGTTTTTTGCGGCCTGATGCAGCTGTACCCCTGAGAAGAAGTCAGGTAGGAGAATGGCGTGAACGAATTGCGCCATTCTCCTTGTTTTGGTTGAAGGGTAAGGTGGAGCCGCGTGGGTATAATGCAGAAGAAATTTAGAGATTAAATAAATCAGGGTATCTAAGGAATAGGAACATGACAATCTCAAAACTCACTAGAGTCAATTTGCGCGAGCTCTGGAAACATGAAGCCCATGGGTTTACTCGTTGGCTGGCGGATAATCTGGAGTATCTCAATAGCGAAATCGGTTTTGATTTGTCGCTGGTCGAACGCGAAGCTTCTGCCGGGCCATTTTCGGCAGACATTCTGGCGGAAGATCACGACGGTAACTATTACATTATTGAGAATCAACTGGAAAAGACCAACCATGACCATCTAGGTAAATTGATTACTTACATGAGTAATCTGGATGCCAAAAGCGCGATCTGGATAACCAGCGAACCGCGCCCGGAACATGAAACCGCTATCCATTGGTTGAATGAAATTCTCCCTGCCGATTCAGGAATATATCTAATCAAGCTGGAAGCGTACAAAATTGATGATTCTGCCCCCGCTCCAAAATTTACAATCATCGCAGGTCCCACCTATGTAGGACGGCAAGTGGGCGAACAGAAAAAAGAATTGGCCGAAAGGCATGTTGAAAGACTGGCTTTTTGGAGTGGCTTGCTTGAAAAATATAAGCAACGCGGTTCTTTTTTCGCAAATATTTCACCCAGCAAAGATAACTGGTTGCAAACTGGGTCTGGAAAAAGTGGAATTGTATACAGCCAGATAGTGAATTTTGACAGTATTCGGGTTGAAATATATTTTGGGAATAGTATCCAGGAAATCAATAAAAAATACTATGATCAACTTATCGAAAAAAGAGAGCAAATCGAGCTAGTTTTTGGTAAGCAGTTGGAAT
>JANJTX010000181.1 GCA_024710875.1 Anaerolineales bacterium
CCGATATCCAGACCCCCGCACCCCACATCACCCCACCCCACCACGAACACGCCCAACAACTCGAAAAACGCGACCCCGATGACGAAGCAGCCCCCACAGCCGCGCCCCCCCAAACACCACGCCCCCCGCCGCGCCCCGGAAAGCCCGCTGGTACGCCAGTTGCGCGCCCTGCGCAGCGGCCAGGAGCGCCGCCGCAGCGGCCTGTGCTACGCCGAGGGTAACCGTATCGTCCATCAGGCTCTGCTGGCGGGCGTACCCATCGAGCAGGTCGTCATCGCCCCGGAAATCGTCACCAGCGAGCTCGCTCGCCAGACTCTGGCCGCGGTACAGGCCGCCGGCGTACCGGTCGCTGAATTGAGCACCGCCGAGTTCGACCGCATCTCGTTTCGCGGCAACCCCTCTGGCATTGGCGCGCTGGTGCGCATCCAGCCCCAGCCGCTGGCAGGGCAGAGGGCCCAGGCCGGGACGGGTTGGGTCGCCCTGGCCGAAGTTGGCAATGCCGGCAATTTGGGCGCCATCGCCCGCACCGCCGCTGCCGTGGGCGCCGCCGGCCTGGTTTTGCTCGGTCACACCACGGATGCCTTCCACCCTGAAGCGGTCAAGGCCAGTACTGGCGCGTTATTCCACTTGCGCATAGTCGAAGCGACTTTGGATGAATTCATCCAATGGAAGCAGGCCCAGGGCATTCATGTCGTTGGGGCGGCTGGCGAGGCCGCCGCCGATTTCCGCGCTGTGCAGTACCCGCGGCCGCTGGCCTTGCTGATGGGCAGCGAGCGCCTTGGCCTCAACCCCCAGCAGCAGGCCGCCTGTGATGTCGTCGCCAGCATCCCGATGCAGGTCGGCCCGGTTGATTCGCTCAACCTCTCGGTCGCCACCAGCCTGTTCCTGTACGAAATCTACCGCCAGGGCAACTGATTACGGCGCGGCGCTCTGCACGCCTTCGGTCAGGCTCACGCCAAAGGCGGTTACTGTTACGGGGTGATAGTCAATCCCCACGCTTTCCGCCCGCAGACTGTGTTCGCCCGGCCCAAACCCTGTAATTTCAATGTAACCGCCATGCCGGCCGGCGGTATTCCAGATATCGGCCGTATTCCCGCGCCATACCTCGACGCCGTCAAACAACACTCGCGCCCAGCCGGTGGGCGGGTCGCCCAGAAATTGTACGCCCACCGCGGCATACTCGCCCGCAAAACGTAACTCAATCCAGTCGTCTATTCCCCACAGCACGCGCGTCAACCCATACGGGATGCTCTCCGGGCTGGCGCGCACTTCAAACCCCTCCGGGGCCGGCTTGTTATCCACATTTGATTCAATATAGATATCCGGTGGCCGGGTGAACATCCGGCTGTCGCCCGGGTGCACGGTCACCGTGACTGGCAGGCTGGCCGGGTCGGGCGTGGCCGTCAGGGCAATCAGCGCTTCGCCATCCTCACAGCCGCGCGGCTTATGCCAGTGGTCGGAGGCGCCAATCATGTCATGCCACGGCTGGCACGATTCCCAGGCCAGCTGGCTTAAATTCTCCGCCCGCAGTCCAAACGAGCAGGCGTCCTCAATGACCTCCAATGTGAGTGTCTTCAGTTCGCGGTCCCAGCGATATTCCCCCACCGCTTCGGGGCAATACACATCATTGAAAATCGTCAGTCGGTCGCCGTCCAGTTCATACGAGGCGATACTGCGCCAGCCGGTGACGTCGTAATAAATCCGCAGGATGCCGCGGTCAAACGAAAGTTTCCAGATGCCGCCCGCCGGGCGGTAATCGGCGCAGCGGCGGCACAGCCACCATTGCGGCTCGGAGAGGTCCAGTTTGGCATACACCCCATCAATCTCGGTCTGTTCGGCGGCCGGCAGCGGCCGGGTAAGGGGTTGCGGGGTGCGTTGCAGCAGGGCCAGCCAGGTATCCGTGGGGCTGGGGGTTACGCTGGCGGCGGGTGTGGTCGGCGCGGCGCAGGCCGCCAGCGCGGCCAGCAGTAGGAAGAACAGGGTCACCCGGCGCATACTAGACCTCCAGCGGCTGGCCGTTCAGTACATGGCTGCACGCCGGGCGGGCCGTGTCGCGCAGGGCCGCCTCGGCAAAGCACATCCGGTGTGCCAGCCGGAACAATTCGCGGATGTCATCCGCCGGGTGGTCCGACTCCAGCGAAAGCTCGATTTCCCAGCTATCGCAGAACCCCTGCTTGCTGCCCGCCAGTACCGAACCTTCTTCATGGAAACGCACCAGCGTTTTCACCTGCTCATTGCGGATGGCGATTTTCTTCATCTTTGACACCTGGCTGACCTGCGAGAGCAGGCACAGCGCCGCCCCGGCCACAAAGTAGGTCAGCGGGGTGGGGGCGGTGCCCTCCCCGCCGGGCAGGTAGTCGCCCTCATCGCTGATAATCGCAAATCCGCCGGTTTCCGGCTGGCCGGCAATCGCTTCCTTGCGCCAGCCTTTAATCGTGGTGGCGGTGGCAAAAACTTCGATCGGGCGGTAGGTGCGTTCGGTCATTTCGGTTTCCTTTCAGGCCAATGTCTCTGTTCAGGATACCGAAAAATCGCGGGCTTGCCAATGGCCGCCGCGGTCGTCAGGTTGGGTTAGGGGTTGCTGCGCGCCGCCGGGCCAATCGGGCCGAGATGGGTGTTGTGAAACGCGTCCGGATATTTCAAGCCGTAGCCAAACGCCCGGTCCAGGCTGGCGTGGCCCAAAAGCAGCCAGCCCGCAAATTGCAGGGCGGGTTCGTTGGCCAGCGCGCCAGCCACAATCACCAGCGCTGCCACGCCGCGGTGATGCGCCAGATTGTAGGTGATTGCGCCGATACGCGGGTTGGCCAGATAGCCAATTGCGCTCAAATCGGGCGCCAGCAAGAGGATGAAGAACCACCACCAGGCATAGCCCAGCGGCAGGCTGAGCCAGAATGCCAGCCCAAACAGGGCGAATTCTTCGAGACGAATCAGGTTTTTCATGGCAGGCCTTTCGGGTGCAGGATTGCCCGCATTATAGCCCGCCTGCTTAACTCATCGCCTCTCGTAACGCCGCCACCGCGGCCCGCTCGTGCTCCAAAGTCACCAAGACCTGCTCGCTCAACCTCTGGCGCAGGGCGGCCGCCCCGGCTTCGTCCAGCGGAAACTCGTTCGTCATGCGGGCGTGCAGGTCGGCCTGCTGCTGGGCGATTCCCCCGATCTCCTCCAGCGCTGCCGTGCCACGCTCCCAGAACAGGTCCGCCCGCCGGTCAATTAACTGCCGCGCTTCGGCCAACGCCGGAATGGAGTGGGGCAGGGTCAGGTCGGCCAGCTTCGCCCAGGCCTTATGGCTGTGTCGAAAGAGAGTCGCGGTTTCTCGCAGGGCCGGGCGCTCGAGGATGGCCGCCGCCTCATCCAGAAAATCCGCATAGCGGGCGCGCTCGGCCCCGCCATCGCCCCAGCCCTGAATCCAGCCATACAGCCCCGGCACCGATTCGTGCCCGGCCAGGGCCGCAAACATCGCCGGGCCGGGCGGCAGGGCGCGCGCCCAGCTCTGCGGGTTGCGGGTGTTGGTCAGCATTTTGGCCAGATTCTCCAACCCACTCAACCCGAAATTCTTGCCCGTGCCGCGCGGCGGTTTCTCGGTAAACAGCCGGATGCAGTCCCAGATGCCGGCCGAGACCGCCGCTGGCAGCTTTTCCGGGCGCGGCGGGTTGAGCGAAAGCACCCGGAACTTGTCTTTCTTCACCCGGGCGCGGGCCGCCGCCAGCTCCGCCGCGCTCACCACCAGTGGCTGGCTGGAGCCATCCGCCAGAGTCGCCTGCTCGCCGTCATGCCCGTACACCACCAGCGGCAGCATGCCCCAGTAGCCCGCGTCCCGGGGCAGGGCGTTGTAGGGCAGCTGGGTGAAATCCGCCCACACAATCGCCGGGCGGCCATTTTCCAGTGTGTCCAGCAGGTTGCGCAATCCCTTTTCCACGCTGGGTGTCTGCAAAATATCTTGCACTATACCCAATCTTTGTAAAATCGTATTCATTGGATCGAAGGTGTTACGGGTCAGCAATATCGTATGCGGC
>JANJTX010000049.1 GCA_024710875.1 Anaerolineales bacterium
CCGGCCAGCAGCGGGGCGAGGATGCCGGAGAGGGCCATACCGGTCTGAAGCAGGCCGGTGGCGCGGCCGAAATGCTCCTTGGGGATGAGCATGGTGACGGATGCCGAGTAGGCCGGTTCCTGAAAAGCGCCAAACAGGCCATTGAGGGCGGCCGAGACGTAGATGTGCCAGACTTCCAGATTGCCGGTGATGAAGAGCAGCAGCACGCCGAGGGTGGCGAGGGCCGAGCCGACATCGGCCCAGATCATGATTTTGCGGCGGTCCCAGCGGTCTACCAGCGTACCGGTGATGGGGCCGAGCAGCACCATCGGCAGGGCGCCGAACAGGGCGACGAGCACGAAGGGCGTGGCGCGGCCGGTGGTTTCGTAGACCCACACGCCGAGGGCGAAGTTGGTCAGGCCGGAGCCAATCATGGAGATGACCTGGCCGCCCCAGATGGTCAGGAACGTGCGCAGGCCTTTGACTTGTGGTTCAGTAGTGGTCATGGAGTTATTTCCTCGTCAGTGATGGTGGAGTCGGGGTCAATGGGGAACATGGAAAAGAAGAGCAGGAAGTGACGGTCGGCGGCGGGGTTGGGCGGGCTGCCGTTTTGCTCGCCGCGCTGGATGAACTCTTTGGCGAGCTGGCCGAGGCGGGTGACGAACTCGCGCTGGTCTTCGGGGGTGAGGCGGGCGAGGCGGCGGCCGAGGATGACATCGCCCTCGACATCGTTACGTACGAGGCCGTTTTGCATGCTGGCGTGCAGGGCGGCGCGGCTTTCATCGAAGGCGAATTCGGTGAAGAGCTTGAGGCCGCCGGCCTGGCCATCTTCGCCCATCAGCAGGCCGGGCGAGACGCGCAGGCCGTAGGCGGCGGCGCGGTAGTACTTCTCCTGGATGCCGGAGACGAGCCGGGTGGAGACGAGCCGAATGAGGCCGTGCTGTTCAAGCAGGTTGGCGTGATAGTAGAGCTTGGTGGGGTTCACGCCCATCAGGTCGGCGGCCTGCTTGACGGTGCGGGCGGCGTTCATCAGCAGGTGCAGGAGCTGGATGCGCAGCGGGTCGGCGGTGACCTTGAGAGTGTCAAGGTCGGTGATTTCTATCGAGGGGGCGGGTTCGAAATTTTCGTCCATGGGGTATCCGTTCAAATTTATTTGAATGTTCAAGGATATTACAGCTATGGGGGCGAATTGTCAAGAGCAAAGATAGGTAAACAGGGAGACAGGTACACAGGAATACAGGTAGGCAGGTAGGCAGGTAGACATGGAGGCGAGGAGACAGGGAGTGTGGCTGTGCCCCATTTCCCGTACGGGACAATTGGCCTGTGAGAGGCGGGACACCTCCCCCCTGACGGATGGGGACGGGGACTCTATACTTATTCACATAACCGCATAGGTGAACAAGATGAATATGACGCGTAAAGATGAAATCGTCCAACTGCATGCCCAGTTCTGCTCGGCGCTCTCGGACACCAATCGACTGCTGATTCTGTACACCCTCTCGGATGGGCCGCTGAATGTGACCGAACTGGCGGCGCAACTTGGGGTGCCGCAGCCGACCGTGTCGCGGCACCTGAAGGTGCTGCGCGAGCGCGGCATGGTGGTGGCGCGGCGCGAAGGCCCGGCGGTGATTTACACGCTGGGGGATGAGCGCATCATCCAGGCGCTGGACCTACTGCGCCAGATGATGGCCGACAGCCTGCGCGGCCAACTGGCGCGCGCCCTGCCGGGGGATTAATCGCCAGATGGCGCGCCGTTCGCTATGGCAAAAACAACTCGCCCTGCCCGCTGACCACGGGGCGTGGGTCTTTCTGCTGAGTCCATTTTTAATTGGGGCCGGGCTGGCGCCGGCGTTCACGGCCGCCAGCGGCTGGGCGCTGCTGGCCGGGCTGGCGGCGTTTTTGTTGCGCCAGCCGGTATCGATTCTGGTGAAAATCCGGGCCGGACGGCGGCCGCGCCAGGACTGGCCGGTAGCGGTGTTCTGGGGCGCGCTGTATGGCGCGGTAGCCACCGGGGCGGCGCTGGCCTTGCTGACGCTGGGCGAGAGCCGGTTGCTGTGGCTGGCGGTGCCGGGCGGGCTGGTGTTTGGCTGGCATTTGTGGCTGGTCGCACGGCGGGCCGAGCGGCGCCAGATGGGGGTGGATCTGGTGGCGAGCGGGGCGCTGGCATTGGCAGCCCCGGCGGCCTATTGGGCGGGAGGCGGCGAGCCGATGACGATGGGCGGGTGGCTGTGGGGGCTGACCTGGCTGCAATCGGCGGCTTCGATTGTGTTTGCTTTCATGCGGCTCGAGCAGCGCGCCGGGCCACCCATCTCCGAAGCGGCCGCGACCCTGGCCGAACGGGCGCTGTTGTACAGCGGTTTCAACTTCGGGCTGGCGCTGGGTCTGGGCCTGCTGCCGGGCTACCCGTTTCCGGCCGGGCTGGCGCTGCCATACGCCCTACAATTGCTTGAAACCTGGCGAGGGAAACGCCAACCGGCTTACGGCGTGCCGCCGGTGCGCATCGGCCTGCGGCAATTGGCGGTGAGCGCCCTGTTCACGCTGCTGTTCATTTTGGTGTGGCGTTTATAATCAGGCATGCCTGTTCGCCAAATCTTAGGGC
The DNA here is from genome assembly GCA_024710875.1 of Anaerolineales bacterium. Classification (GTDB taxonomy): domain Bacteria; phylum Chloroflexota; class Anaerolineae; order Anaerolineales; family UBA11579; genus SCUK01. The sequence continues at coordinate 2,579 of JANJTX010000049.1, forward strand.
TGTGGGGGCTGGCCGTGCTGACGGCCTGTGCGGTCGCGCCCACCACCCCCACCCCACCGACCGGGCTGCGCTTTCTGGCGCTGGGCGATTCCTACACAATTGGGGAAAGCATTGCGGAAGCCGAGCGCTGGCCGAACCAACTGGCGGCGGGGCTGTTGGTGGATGGGGGCACGCTCGCTTCGGTAGATATCATCGCCCGCACGGGCTGGACGGCGGGCGACCTGCTGGCGGCAATGGCCATCAGCAACCCGCAGGGGACGTATGACCTGGTGAGCGTGCAAATTGGGGTCAACAACCAGTATCGTGGCTATGCGCTGGAAAACTATCGAACAGACTATGAAACAATTTTGGCGGAGGCGGTGCGGCTGGCAGGCGGGCGGCCGGAGCGGGTGCTGGCGCTTTCGATTCCGGATTGGGGCGTCACCCCGTTTGGGGCGCGGTCTAACCCGGCCGAGGTGGCCGAGGAGATCGACCTGTTTAATCATGTCGGGCGGGAGGTAGCAGAAGCGGCCGGGGTGGTGTTCATTGACATCACGCCGATTTCACGCGAGGCGGCCAGCGCGCCGGAACTAATTGCCGGGGATGGGCTGCACCCTTCGGGGGCGATGTATGCCCGCTGGGTGGCGCTGGTCCAGCCGGTAGCCTGCGCCGCGCTGGGGCTGGTGTGCGAATGAGCGCCAACCCCGAAGCCGCCCGGCTGGCGGCGCTGCAAGCCGGCGACGCGGCAGCCTTTGAGGCGCTGGTGGCCGAACAGCACGCCGGGCTGTTGCGGCTGGCGCGGCTGTTCCTGACCGATGAACGCCTAGCCGAGGAAGCGGTACAGGAGACCTGGCTGGCGGCGGTGCGGGGATTGGAACGCTTTGAGGGGCGCTCGAGTTTGAAGACCTGGCTGGTGAGCATCCTGATGAACCGGGCGCGCACGATAGGCAAGCGCGAGGCGCGCTATTTGACGATTGACTTTGAGAGCGAAGACTTTGACGACGGGCCAACCGTGGAACCGACGCGCTTTTATGGCCGGGAGGAGGAATGGGACGGCTACTGGCGCGAGTACCCGGCGGCGTGGCCGAACCAACCGGAGGCCGAGGCACTAAGCGGCGAGTTGCTGGCCCTGATTGAGGCCAGCATCCGGCGGTTGCCAGCGCGCCAGCGGGCGGTGATTTTGCTGCGCGATATGCAGCACTGGGGCGCCGAGGAAGTGTGTAATGCGCTGGACGTGAGCGAGACCAATCAACGGGTGCTGTTGCACCGCGCCCGGGCGGCGGTGCGGCAGGCATTGGAAAGTTATTTTGAGGAGCAGCCATGACGATGGAAGCGATTCGCTGCCGGGACTTTGTAGAGCGAGTGACAGAGTATATGGAAGAAGCCCAGCCGCCGGAGGGGCGGGCGGCGATGGAGGCGCACCTGGCGGAGTGCGAGGCGTGCACGCGCTACCTGGCACAGATGGGCCAGACGGTGGCGTGGGTCGGGCGGTTGCCGCTGCCCAAGGTGGAGGTGGCGGCACGGGAGGCGCTGGCTCGGCGGTTGCGGGGGCGGTAGCGGGGGGAAGAAAGAGGATGTTTGCCAGTGAGGTTGATCGATTATCAGAAAGGCCGGGACTCTGGAGTTGGCAAGCCAACTCTCTGCGCTCAGAGTGACAAGATTAGGAAGAGTTGCTGGTGGGATAACCTTTCTTAAACCAGCCATCAATCCCCCCGGACAGACTCTTGACATTGCTGAAGCCGGCCTCGGCCATAATCTCAGCCGCCACCAGCGAGAAACCGCCGCCGGGGC
>JANJTX010000065.1 GCA_024710875.1 Anaerolineales bacterium
CCCCGCCCCCGCGCGCGCGCGCCCTGGGGGGAGGCGTAGTCAGCGGCGAAGAGTTTTTCGAGTTCTTCGGCGTGTTCGTGCTCGTGATGAATCATGATTCGGACGAGGCTCTGGATATCGCCATATTCCTGCCAGGGAAATTGAAAACGCACGTTGAATTTTTCGCCCGGTACGGCTGCCAGCAGGTCTTTGAGGGTCTGGCGGTTGAAGACCCATTCGCGCTGGATGTGGTCCAGATCCAGTTCGACCCGGGTTTCCACCGAGTGGGCGTTGTAGAAATCAATCCCTTTGCGGGCTGGGCTTTCCTTTGGGGTGCGATTTTCTATGAACTCGGTAATCGCCAGGATGGTGCCATCATCCCAACCGGCGACATGGGCGATGAACTCGCGCTTGGTCCAACCGGGGTAGATTTCCTGGCCGGACGGGATGCGCTCCAAAACGGTTTGAATGCGGGTGCGCGATTCATCCAGTTGCTGGATCAGGTTTTCGGCTTCAGGGTGCATGGGCTCTCTCCTGCCGCCATTGTACCGGAACTGGGGCGCAAACAGCCTGAATGGCAGGTGAGTGTTTTGACGGCGTGCATCTTGCACCCGGCTTTATACCGGATGTGTCATGAAATCCGGATACTGAGCGGACGGGCCGCCCGGCTATAATACCGATGACCTACCCCGCAGCGAGGAGCGAGCATGCGGCAGCACCCCAAACACAAATTGATCCCGGTCGTGCTGGCTATCCTGATGGCCAGCTTGGCCTGCCAGGCCGTGGGCGGGAGCGCCCCGGCGGTTTCCGCGCCGGTGGAGAGTGGGCCGGGGGGGACGCCCACCCCCAACCTGACGCTTACGGCGGTCTTTGCCAATTCGGCCACGCCGATCCCCAGCGTAACGGCCGGCCCACCGAGCGCCACCGCCGAGCCCGATGGGCCGACGGCCACGCCCACCCTCCTGGCGATCGCTGCGCCGAGCCTGACCCCCGCCCAGGCTGGCGGCGGGCAGGGGACACCCAGCGTATTGCAGCCCGAACCAGGCATCACCCCGATTGTTCTGGATTTTGGCCCGGCGCCCACCCCGGCTGAAGGGGAAGAAACCCCGGAGGATAGCGGCCGCCCCGGCCCGGCGGTGGAAGCCGCCTACCTGACGAAGTCGCCCCGGATTGATGGCGACCTGCGGGACTTCAGCGCCCCGGTGTACCGGCTGAATACCGCCGTCCTCGGCCAGGGGTTTTCCTCGGGCGATGCCGACATTTCAGCCCAGGCCCGCTTTGGCTGGGACGGCACTTTCTTTTACATCGGCGTGCGGGTGTTTGACAACAAGTTCACGCAAACCGCCAGCGGCGCCCAATTGTGGCGCGGCGACAGTCTGGAATTGCTGTTGGATACTGACCTGGAAGGCGATTTTGAGATGCGCCTGATTAATGAAGATGACTACCAGCTGGGCCTCTCACCGGGCGACCTGCTGCTGGGCAATACGCCGGAGTCTTTTTTGTGGGCGCCGCGTGGCCGGGTAGGCGTACCGGAAGGGGTGCAGATTGCGGCGGCGCTGACGGCGGATGGCTACCAGATGGAAATTGCCATCCCGTGGGCGCTGTTCGAGTTGCAACCGGGCGGCGGTGAGTCTTTTGGCTTCCTGCTCTCGGTTTCAGACAACGACGACCCTTCGGCAGCACGCCAGCAAACCGTGGTTTCCTTTGCGCCGGGGCGCGCCCTGCATGACCCCACCACCTGGCGCACGCTGATTTTGCTGGCCCCGTAAACCACCGGGAGTATTCTTAGAGCCAGATGAATCCGGATGAGGGGGGCTTCTCGCCGGGAGGAAATCGGGTATATAATTCCGGTTGTTATGCAAAAATCCGGCCGCCTGCCAGGCGGCGTTTCCACCCGTTGCTTGCCTTTCCCGCGGATTTGGGGAAGGTGAGTATTTTTTTGCCCGCTGACATCATTGGACGTTGTTAGCCGCAAGGAGTGAAGAAGATGAGCCTCGAAAAACTGAAATATGTGGTGTTCGGACCGCCATTCCGCACCAGCGCCGAACAGCATGAGCGGCTGGATAAAGTGCGCGGGCTGGCGATTTTCGCTTCCGACCCGATTTCCAGCAATGCCTATGCCACCGAAGCCATCATGACGGTTTTGATTGTGCTGGGCAGCGCAGCGCTGGGAATCACCTGGGCGATTGCGCTGGGAATCGCTTTGCTGGTGTTCGTGGTGGTCTTCAGTTACATTCAAACTATCCTGCACTACCCGCAGGGCGGCGGGGCGTACATCGTTTCCAAGGATAATCTTGGTACGCTGCCATCGCTTACGGCCGCCAGCGCCCTGCTGGCCGACTATGCCCTGACGGTATCGGTCTCGGTGAGCGCCGGGGTGCGCGCCCTGACCAGCGCCTTCCCGGAATTGCACGATGAACGGGTGTGGATTGCCCTGGGCTTCATTTTGCTCCTGACCTGGATGAACCTGCGCGGCATTCGCGAGAGTGGGAGCATTTTTGCTGCACCCACTTACATGTTTATCGTGGGGGTGTTCGTGATGATTGTGGTGGGCTTGTTGCGCTATTTCGGCCTGTTTGGGCTGGAGACTCTGGCGGTCCATGACCTACCTGCCGAGCCGATGCAGCCCCTGACCGGTTTTGCGTATGTGTGGCTGATTTTGCGAGCCTTTGCGGCCGGTTGTACAGCCCTGACTGGCATTGAAGCCATCAGCGACGGCGTCCAAGCCTTCAAAAAACCGGAAGCCAAAAACGCCGCCCAGACAATGGTTAGCATGGGCTTAATTGCGATGGTATTGTTCCTGGGGATTTCATATCTGGCCACCCACTTAAGCCTGATCCCCAGCCATGCCGACAGCATCCTCTCCCAGTTGGCGCGCGAGATCTTTGGCAACAGTTGGGGCTATTACTGGGTGCAGCTCTTTACGATGCTGATTTTGGTACTGGCGGCCAACACCGGCTACCAGGATTTCCCGCGGCTTTCTTTCTTTCTGGCGCGCGATGGCTTCATGCCGCGCTGGATGACCAACCGGGGCGACCGGCTGGTTTTCAATGGCGGAATTCTCACTCTGGCGGCTATCGCTTCCGTGATTGTGGTGATCTTTCAGGCCGATGAAATCGCCATGCTGCCGCTGTATGCGCTGGGAGTGATGCTCTCGTTTACGCTGTCACAATCCGGGATGGTGAAGCTGATGAGCAAAGTGGGGACTCTCAAGCCAGGCGAAACAATGCAAACCCAGGCGACCACCCTGCACTACGAACCGGGCTGGTGGTGGAAACGGGCGATTAACTTCTTTGGGGCCACGGTGACTTTCGTGGTGTTGCTGGTGCTGGTGGCCACCAAGTTTCTGGAAGGCGCCTGGATGATTGTGCTGGCGCTGCCGATGATGATCTGGTTGTTCCGCTCGATTCACAAGCACTACGAACATGTAGCCGAAGTGCTGCGTACCCGTACGCTCAATGAAGAGACCCTGCTGGATGTGGCCGATGTGGTCATTCTTCCGATGGGCGATGTGCATCGCGGCACGCTGCGAGCCTTGCTGTATGCAAAGCGCATTTCCAAGAATGTGCGGGCGGTGTGCGTGATTACCAGCGAAGAGCAAAAGGAACGGCTGATGCGGCGCTGGAACCGCTTCCCGAAGACCACCGAAGGCGTAAGCCTGGTGTGCCTGAACTATGCGTATCGGGATGTCCTCGAACCGCTGATTGACTATGTTGAGCATGTCAATAATGAGGAATTTCCAAATGAACTAACGAGCGTGGTGATTCCGGAGTTCATCACTGAGAATGCCTTCACCCAGGTGTTGCATAACC
>JANJTX010000079.1 GCA_024710875.1 Anaerolineales bacterium
CTGCTGGCTTCGTTTGCTTTCTATGCCACCTGGGCGCTGGAGTTTGTCCTCACGCTTGCCCTGCTCTCGCTGGCGAACTACGCCATCGGTCTGCGGGTGGCCGGGCGGCGCGGCTGGCTGTGGTTCGGCATTGCCCTCAACCTGCTGGCCCTGGCTTTCTTCAAGTATTCCGGGTTCTTTCTGGCGCGTTGGCCGCTGGCCGAGGGTCTGGAATTGCAGATTCTTTTGCCGGTGGGCCTGTCCTTCCTGGTCTTACAGGCCATCTCCTATCTTATCGATGTCCAGCGCGGCCAGTCGCCCGCCGAGCGCAGCCTGCCGGACTTTGCCCTCTACCTGGCCTACTTCCCTAAACTACTCTCCGGCCCGCTGGAACGCGCCAAAACTTTTTTGCCCCTGCTGGCCCGGCCGCAGGTCGTCAACAATGCGGTGCTGGCGCAGGCTTTCACCCGCATCCTGGTCGGGTTCTTCCGCAAAAAATTCCTCGGCGATTCGCTCCTGTTGATGATTAACCCGGCCGTGTGGAGCGCCCCGCAGGAGTTCAGCGCCGCCCAGTTGGCGGTTTGGCTGCTGGCCTTTGCCCTTGGCCTGTACAACGACTTTGCCGGTTACACCAGCATCGCCCGCGGCGTCAGCCTGTTGTTTGGCATCGAACTCACGCCCAATTTCCAGCAGCCTTACTTCGCCCGCAACCTGACCGAATTCTGGAATCGCTGGCATCGTTCACTTTCGCATTGGCTGCGTGACTACATCTATTTCCCGCTGGCGCGCGCCCTGCGGGGCAGTAACGCCGGCTCGGCCGCCAACCTTATCCTGCCGCCGCTGGTCACCATGCTGGTCAGTGGCCTGTGGCACGGCGCGAGTTGGAACATGCTCTTCTGGGGCGGCCTGCACGGCCTGTACCAGATTGCCGAACGCCTGCCGACTCTCTGGCGGCCAGCCCTGCCACCCGAACAGCAGCCCCGCGGGCGGCAGGTGCTTGGCGCGCTGGTGACCTTCGCCCTGGTCATTCTCGCCTGGCTGCCGTTCCAGTTGCCCTTGCCCGAAGCCGGGCGCTACCTGCTGGGCCTGTTCAGCGGCGGCGCGTTCTGGCTGGATGGCCGCGTGCTGGCGCTGGTAGCCCTCACCCTCGGGCTGGATGTTGTGCAGGCTCGCGCCGGCGAAGACGAAGCCTTCCTCGGCTGGCCGTTGCCCGCCCGCGCCGCCGTCCTCGCCTTCGCCCTGCTGGCCCTGCTGTTCGTCTTTCAGGCGGATGCCAAGGCTCCCTTTATCTATCAGGGATTTTAGCGATGCTCTCCCGCCCCTTTCGCCTGCGCACCGCCGCTCTGGATGTCAGCCTGCCGTTTGGCAAAACGCTGGCTCTGGCACTGCTGTACCTCGTGCTGGCTCTGCTGCTGGCCGAGTTTGCCCTGCGCCAACCGGCCGTGCAGGCCCGCCTGCTGCCGCCCGGCCGCCTGCTGCCCGCCGCCATGGAAATCAAATTACGCCTGCTGGCCGAGCGCAGCCAGCCCCCGGATTGCTTCGTGCTGGGTAGTTCGGTGGTCAATTCCGGCATCCATGCCGCGCAACTCAACCAGAGCCTGGCCGGGCTGGATTGCTTTAATTTTTCCGTACCCGATATTACAATTCGCCAGCAGGCTGTGATTGTGCAGTTCGTCCTGCGTCAGTACAACCCCCGGCTCATAATTCTGGGGACTTACATAGGCGATTTCAACACCCGTTCCGACGAACAAACCGCCTGGATTCACACCACCCCCTGGTTGCTGTACCAGCGTGGGGTATTCAACCCGCAGGGCTGGTTGATTGAACATTCCGCTTTTTACCGCGCGATCCTGGCCTACCGCGGCTGGGCCAGACACTCTTTTGCTACCGAGTCCACCGATGTACAGACCGCCCTGGCCCAGATTGGCCCGGATGGCTCGAACCGTAACCCGGGGCAGTACAGCCGCTTTCATCTGCCGCCTGACCCGGCCCTCGAGCAGGGGCTGTATAACTTCTTCAACGCCTATGCCTTCTCGGCCGATGAACTCGCCGGGTTGGATACAATAGTGGAACTGGCCGCCGCCCACTCGGCCCAACTGGTGGTGGTTGAACTGCCCTTCCACGCCAGCCTGAACGCCTACCTGGACGACCCGGCGGGCGATTATGCCAGTTTTGAGCAGCCGGTGGCCGGCGCGCTGGCCGCCGCTGGTATCCCCTTCCTGCAATTGCCGGACTGGCCCAGCCTGCCGGATGAAGCCTGGGCCAACCGCAACCACCTCAACGGCTACGGGGCCGACCTCTACACCCAATGGCTGGCGGATGAACTGCCCGTCACCTTGACCGCCCCCTAAGCCTTTTAAGGAAACCTGCATGACCGACCACTCCCTCATTGAACCGGTACTCCGCCGGGCAACCGAACAGCCTGACCACCCGACTCTGACTTTCATGGACGAGCAGGGCGGTGAAACTCGCGTCAGCGCCGCCGAGTTCCACCAGCGCGCCGCCGCCGCCGCCGCCGCTTTGCAGACCGCCGGCATCGGGCCGGATGACCTGGTCATTCTCGTGCTGCGCCACTCCGAGCGGCTGCTTTCCGCCTTCTGGGGCGCGCTTTACCTCGGCGCGATTCCCTCCATTTTCCCCTTCCTGACCGAAAAACTGGACCCGGCCCTCTACCTCGAACGTGTGCAGACGCTGGTGACGCACTCCGGCGCCAAAGCCGTCATCACCTACACCGAGTTCCATGCCACCCTGACCGATTTGCTGCACGCCGCTGACTGCCGTGTGCTGGACATCGCCAGCATGCCGGATGCCGCTGCGGGTTTTGAACCCGCTGCCAGCCTCGGCGGTGAAAAAATCGCTTTCCTGCAACATAGCAGCGGCACCACCGGCCTGCAAAAGGGGGTCGCCCTCTCGCACCGCGCTGTCTTGAATCAAATTGAAGCCTACCGTGCCGCCATCCAACTCAACCCGCAGGATGTGGTCGTCTCCTGGCTACCGCTCTACCATGACATGGGCCTGATTGCCGGGTTTGTGCTGCCCATCGTCACCGGCACGCCGCTGGTGTTGATGTCGCCCTTCCAATGGGTGCGCGACCCCAAAATCCTGCTCTGGGCCGTCCACCGCCATCAGGGCACGCTGGTCTGGCTGCCGAACTTCGCCTACAACCACATCGCCCGCACCGCTCGCCCGGCCATGCTCGAAGGGCTGGACTTGAGTTCGTGGCGGCTGGTCATCAACTGCTCCGAGCCCGCCTACCACGCCAGCCAGCAGGTCTTCCTCGAAAAACTCACCCCCTATGGCTTCAACCCGGCCGCGCTGGCGGTCTCGTACGCCATGGCCGAGAACACCTTTGCTGTCACCCAGACCTCGCCCGGCAACCCGCCCCGGCTGGACTGGGTGCGCACCGCCGCCCTGCAGGCTGAACGCCACGCCGAGTCCGCCCCTCCCGAAAGCGAGGGTGCCAGCGTGGTGGTCTCCTGCGGCCCGCCGATCCCCAATACCGAAGTGCGTGTGCTGGATGAACACGGCCAGCCCCTGCCGGAGCGGCGGGTGGGCGAACTGGCGGTGCGCAGCAATTGCATGCTCACCGGCTACTACAACCGCCCTGACCTGGATGCCGAAGCCCTGCACGACGGCTGGTACCGCACCGGCGATATGGGCTACCTCGCCGCGGGCGAAGTGTACGTCACCGGTCGCAAGAAAGACCTCATCATCGTGGGTGGCAAGAATGTGTACCCGCAGGACCTCGAAGCGATTGCCAACCACATCCCCGGCATCGTGCCCGGCCGGGCGGTGGCCTTTGGCCTGCAGGATGACCGTATCGGCTCCGAAGTGGTGGTGATGGTCGCCGAACGCCTGACCGGCGAGGGCGAACGCCCCGCCGCCGAAGTTGAAACCGACCTGCGCCAGCAGATTGTGCAGCAAACCGAAGTCACCCTCGCCGATGTACGGTTGGTAGAAGCCCGCTGGCTGATTAAAACTTCCAGCGGCAAGCTGGCGCGCGGCGAAAACCGGGCTAAATACCTGCGCGAGTTTCGCGGGCAGTAAGCGAGGTCTTCCGAATGTCGTTTAAATCCATCACCCCCCGTCAGTACCTCGGCCTGCTGCTCTGGCTGGCGCTGGCGTTGGGTTTGGCCGCGGTCAGCAACCGCGGGGCCGGGCTGGCCAACTGGGGCGGCTGGCTGGCGGTGCTCGCCCTGTGCGGCGGCCTGCTGTGGGGCGGCCTGCGTCTGCTGGCGGGCGAGAACCTGCCGGGTGGTATCCAGCGGCTCACCGGGCTGGCCTTCGCCCTGCGGCTCGGGCTGGCGGTCTTCTGGTTCCTCGCCCTGCCGGTCTGGGGCTACGACACCGATGTCCAGCGCGCCGGCTATGTGATGGATGATGCCCACAAACGCGACGGCATCGCCTGGAAACTGGCGGGCGAAGACACTTCTCTGCTGGAAGCCTTTCGCGGCTACAGCACCACCGACCAGTACGGCGGCCTGTTGTTCATCAGCGCCGGGGTCTATCGCACGCTCGGCGGCGAGATTCACCACCCGCTGATGCTGGCGGCCTTGGCGGCCGCTTTTTCCGCCCTCGCGGTTCCGCTCACCTGGGCGCTCGCCAACCGCCTCTGGGGCGGGCGCGCCGCGGGCTGGGCCGCCTGGGGGCTGGCCCTCTACCCGGAGGCGCTCCTGCTCGGTTCTTCGCAGATGCGCGAAGCCTTCAGCGTCACGCTGGTTGCCGCCAGCGTGTGGCTGGCCCTGCGCCTCGCTCAACGGATTTCCTGGCCGGACGCGTTGGGGTTGGCCCTCTCGCTGGGGCTGGGGGCGCTGTTCTCGCCGCCGATTGCGCTGTTGCAGGCCTTCACCGCCCTGCTGGTCTATGTCGCTGCCGAAAATGGTCGCTGGTTTACCCCGCCGCGCCGGGTCGGGCTGCTGGCGCTGGCCGGCCTGGCAGCGGTGGGTCTGGCGGTGGTGTACTGGGACAACCTGCTGGCCTTTATGGATGCGGTCGCTTGGCAGCGCTACATCAGTGAGTCGGCCTCCGGCTGGGTGGCGCGCCAGTTTGAGCGCATGCCTGTCTGGTCGCATGTGCCCTTCCTGATTCTGTACGGCATCTTCCGGCCGCTTTTGCCGGCCGCCCTCGTGGCCGATGGCGTGACCCTGTGGAAGGTCGTCGCCATCCTGCGCGCCGCCAGTTGGACCGTGCTGCTGGCCCTGCTGCTCTACGCCACCTTTCTCGCCCTGCGCCAGCGCGGTTGGCGCACCCCGGCCGGGGCGTTGCTGGCCGCTGCCTGGGCGGTGGCGCTGGTGGCCTCCTACCGCGGCGGCGGCGACGATTGGGACAACCCTCGCTACCGGGTCGCCTTTGCCGCGGTGCAACTGGCGCTGGCGGCCTGGGCGGTGCTGCGCCAGCAGGAGAGCCGCGACCCCTGGTTGCGGCGCGCCTTTGGTTTTGCCGGTGGCCTGCTGCTGTGGTTCCTGCCGTGGTATCTGCGCCGCTATGCCACTTTTGAGTGGCCGATTGTTGACCTGCCAGATGTCGTCGGCCTCGGCCTGCTCACCGGCGGCATTTTCATGCTCTGGGACTGGTTGGGGGCGCGCAATCCGTCCGTTCCTCCGGAAAACTCACCTTGACCGTGTTGGAAGGCAAGTTATAATTCAGCAACTGAATTTTAGAAATGACTGAACTCCTCGAAACCTCCCCCGACCTGGCGCGTGACCTCACGCTGCTGGAAACCA
>JANJTX010000072.1 GCA_024710875.1 Anaerolineales bacterium
GCCTCGTCATCTCCAGTCTCATAACTGGTGTCGCCCGCTGTCAATATTTCGGGCCAGCGAAAATTGGTAGCTGCATCTGGGTCTCTCGCCGGGACAAAGCGCTTCTTACACCCTGGTAAATTAGGATTCAAGTCACAAGAGGCCGCTTTAGGCGTTTCATAAGTTGCATATGCGTTTACTATCTCTGAACTATTCGTATTGTTATTTATACAAAAACCCGTGTCAGTAATAAACTTGCTTTCAGCACAATGCCCGCTCGGGTCCACAAAATTCACTGGATTATTCAGCACATAGGCATACCGATTAAACGCCTGCGGGTTGCTTGCCCCCGGAATGATGGTGTCCGGCTGCACAAACCTCCCCAATCTTGGGTTAAAGATGCGGGCTTTACCCGTGTTTTGCCGAACTTGTAAACTCTGTGTAAAATCGCCCGCTCGCATGGCTTCATTATAGCCAGTAGGGGATGAAAATCAACACTCCAAAATCCGCTCCCCAATTCATGACATCCTTCATTCCATAAAAGGGCATCTGCCCCGTGTCAATTGCACTTGATTCATGGATACTGAACAAGGATAATTGGAGTAATTGTGTGCAATTATTTTGTCAGCCTGATTCAGGAGACCAAGCCATGAAAACTGCCCAATGGGTGTACCGCTTCAACGAACTGGACCGGGCCGAAAAGAAGGCCGGCGGCTTTGAAGGCGCCCGCGCCCTGCTGGGCGGCAAAGGCGTGAACCTGGCCGAGATGACGCGCATCGGCGTGCCGGTGCCGCCCGGTTTCACCGTTACCACCGAAGCCTGCAACGCCTTCCTCGCCAACGCCAACCAGTTCCCCGAGAGCCTGTGGGATGAAGTGCTGGCCGCCATGCAGGCCACCGAACAGGCCACCGGCAAAGTGTTCGGCTCGTCGGCCAACCCGCTGCTGGTCTCCTGCCGCTCGGGCGCAAAATTCTCCATGCCCGGGATGATGGATACCGTCCTCAACATCGGCCTGACGGATGAAACCGCCGCCGGCCTGGCGGCCCTGACCGGCGACCCGCGCTACGCCTATGACTGCTACCGCCGCCTGGTGCAGATGTTCGGCTCGGTGGTGCTGGACATCCCCGATGAAGATTTCGAAGACATCCTCGACAACTGGAAACACAAACTCGGCTTCACGACTGATACCGAACTGACCGCCGAGCACTGGCAGGCCATCACCGAGGAATTCAAAGCCATCGTCAAAAACCATAAAGGCTTTGACTTTCCGCAGGACCCCTACGAACAACTGCGCCTTTCGATTGAAGCGGTCTTCCGCTCGTGGAACGGCAAACGGGCGGTGGACTACCGCAACGCCGCCCGCATCCCGCATGACCTCGGCACGGCGGTCAATATCTGCACGATGGTCTTCGGCAACATGGGCGAGACCAGCGCCACCGGCGTGACCTTCACGCGCGACCCGGCCGCTGGCGAGCGCATCCTGTATGGCGACTATCTCATCAACGCCCAGGGCGAAGATGTCGTGGCGGGCATCCGCAACACCCTGCCGATTGCGCAACTGCAAAAAGACCTGCCGGAAGCCTACGCCGAATTCCTCGCCATCTGCGCCAAGCTGGAAGCCCATTACCAGGACATGCAGGATGTGGAATTCACGATTGAGCAGGGCAAACTGTGGATGCTCCAGACCCGTACCGGCAAACGCACCGCCCGCGCCGCCGTCAAAATCGCGGTGGATATGGCGAACGAAGGCCTGATAACCAAAGAACAGGCCCTGCTGCGGGTGACGCCCGAGCAGGTGAATGTGCTGCTGCACCCGCAGTTTGAACGCGCCGCCGAGCAGCAGGCCAAAGCCGAGGGCCGCCTGTTCTGCACCGGCGTAAATGCCAGCCCGGGCGCGGCGGTCGGCCAGGTGTACTTCGATGCCGACACCGCCGAGCGCATGGCCAAGGAACACGGCCAGGCGGTCATCATGGTGCGGCCGTTCACCAAGCCGGATGATGTGCACGGCATGCTGGCGGCCAAGGGCATCCTGACCAGCGAAGGCGGGGCTACCAGCCACGCGGCGGTGGTGGCGCGCCAGTTCGGCGTGCCGTGCGTGGTGGGCGCGGCGGCAGCGCGCATCAACCTCGAAACCCGCACCATGACCGCCGGCGAAAAGACCCTCAAAGAAGGCGATTGGCTCTCGGTGAATGGCACGACCGGCGAGGTGTTCCTCGGCCAGTTGAGTTCCATCGCCCCCGACCTGGAAGAACAAACCGACCTGCTGACGCTGCTGGCGTGGGCGGATGAGGCCGCCGCAAGAGCGGATGTCCGGCCGGGCCACGTGGGCCGCGGCCTGCAAGTGTGGGCGAATGCCGACTACCCGGCGGATGCCCGCCGCGCCCGCGCTTACGGGGCGCAGGGCATTGGCCTGTGCCGCACCGAGCACATGTTCTTTGAGCAAAGCCGCCTGCCCATCGTCCAGCGCATGATACTGGCCGAGAGCAGCGCCGAGCGCACCAGCGCCCTGGATGAACTGCTGCCCTTCCAGCAGGCCGACTTCGCCGGCCTGTTTGAAGCCATGGACGGCTTGCCGGTCATCATCCGCCTGATTGACCCGCCGCTGCATGAGTTCCTGCCCAGTCAGGAAAGCCTGCTGGAAGAGGTCATCACGATGCGGGTGAAAGGTGAAACGGATGGGCTGGCGGACAAGGAAAAACTGCTTGCCAGCGTGAGCGCCCTGCATGAAAGCAACCCGATGATGGGCCTGCGCGGGGTGCGTTTGAGCATCCTGATGCCGGAAATCGTGGAGATGCAGGTGCGGGCCATCATGCAGGCGGCCGCCGAGGTGGCCAACAAGGGCCTGACGCCCAAGCCGGAAGTGATGATTCCGCTGACCGGGCATGTCAATGAGCTCAAGGTCATCCAACCGCGGCTGGAAGCGATTGCGGCCGAAGTAATGCAGGCCACCGGGGCTAAATTCCACTACAAGTTCGGCACGATGATTGAAATCCCGCGCGCCGCCCTGACGGCGGCCGAAATTGCGGGGGTGGCCGAGTTCTTCTCGTTTGGCACCAACGACCTGACTCAGATGACCTACGGCTACAGCCGCGACGATGCCGAGCGCAACTTCCTGCTTAAATATGTAGAAGACCACATCCTGCCCGAAAACCCGTTCCAGACGATTGACCAGCCCGGGGTGGGGCGGCTGATGCAAATGGCGGTGGAAGATGGCCGTGCCGCCCGCCCGGATTTGGAAGTGGGCATCTGCGGCGAACACGGCGGCGATCCGGCCTCGGTGCACTTCTGCCATCGCATCGGCCTGAACTATGTCTCGTGCTCGCCGTTCCGGGTGCCGGTGGCGCGGCTGGCGGCCGGGCAGGCGGTGCTGCAGCAGCGTTAACCGTTTTCCGCATCTTGTAGGGGCGACCTGCGATCGCCCCTATCTTTTCTTGAGCGCCTTCTGGCTGGGTGTGCCGGTGTAATTCGCGGCGACTACCGACCTCCACCCGCCTGAAACATGATATAAAACCACATCCGTACCCCGAGGAGGAGTTACCGATGGCCGAACCGCGCCCCTACAAGCCGAGCTGGATAGATTCTTTTCTAAACTGGATTGACCGCCTGCCCGTCCCGCC
>JANJTX010000118.1 GCA_024710875.1 Anaerolineales bacterium
GCCAGCCGCGCCAGATGCGCCCCTAATGGGCTGTGCGTACTGATCTGATACCCCAGCAATCCCTCATCATCTTCGGCCACGGTTGCCACCGCCGCTTGCTTGAATGCCAGGTCCAAAGAATCCAGCGAGTTACGCCACAACTCTCCAAATGCAACCGCATCCAGTTCCTGTACGGCCGCCAGGTCAGCCGCCAACATGGGGCGCATGTCACAGGTCGCCCGGGGGGCTGGCAGCACCTCGCTGGCGTTATCCCATACCAGTACCACCACATTATGGGCATGCCGGAACCCGTGATTTTGGAGCAAATCCCGGAACCAGTCCTGCAGAGGGATAGCGGCCACATGTTTCACCGGCAATTCCCCCAATTGCTGGCGTGCGAGCGGCCAGAGCAACTCCCAGGCCGTCCCCACCCCCTCGCCACCACCGGCCGCGAACACTCGGATCCACGCCACTCCGGGCGGGTCAGGTGGGCAGGCCAGCGCCGCCACCACCCGCTCATCCTGCTCGGCAATCAGATATGGCGAAAGACCCAGCCAGTCCAATGGTGGCCGCCAATCCAAATGACGATGCACATGGGTCTCAAAGTGCAAAATATTCGCCAATTGGCCGCGGTCCTTGTCTTCGGCCGGTCGGACGCGGGCTCGGGTTCTAAGCAAAGGGGAGGAGAAGTTCAAGAGTTTCCCAGAAATCAGTCAATTGTGTGCGGACTGCTATTACTGGATATATAGCATGATTAAGCAGGCTTGGCAAGTTAGCCTGCCGCTCGGTTCAAGCAGTCTCTCGTTCCTGCAGTACATCTTTCACAAACCGTTCAACCACCTGCGGGTCAAATAACCGTCCGGCCTCGGCCTGCAAATAATCAATTGCCTGCTGGCGCGACCATGCTTTCCGGTAGGGGCGGTCGCTGGTCAATGCATCCCACACATCCACGACCGCAAAGATACGAGCCGTTAGCGGGATTTCCCTGCCTACCAACCCGCGCGGGTAGCCGCTGCCATCCCAACGCTCATGGTGGCAATACGGGATGTCCAGCGCTGGTCTCAGGTAGTCAATTCCATCCAGGAATTGATGGGCGTAGTCCGGATGCTTTTCGATTAACCTGCGCTCATCCTCCGAAAGCGGCCCGGGTTTCAGCAATACGCCATCGGGGATCGCCATCTTGCCAATATCGTGTAACAGCGCCCCGCGCGTAAGGTGCTGCAACTCCTCGGGTGGCAGCCCCATCAGCACCGCCAGCCGAGCGGTCAACTCGGTTACCCGTTGGGTGTGGCCTTCAGTTTCCTTGTCCCGCAAATCCAGAGCCTGCACCCAGCCCCGCAGGGTGTTGCTGTAGGCCACTTCCAGCTCGGTTTTGGCCCGCTGAAGCCGGTCAAACAACTCCGCATTGCTTACCGCAATCGCGGCCTGCTCCGCCAATGCCAATAAAAAAGACACCCATTCCACGCCGGGCTCAAACGGCGTGCGCTGGAAGATTTCCAGCACCCCCAACACCTCACCCTTGGCTACTAACGGCGCGCCAAAGTAGGCCCGCAAACCCTCGCGCCGAAACAGTTCATCGTCCTTTACCCCCCAGCGTACAAGTTCAATGTCCGGAACTTCTACTAGTTTGCGTTCCACCGCTGCCTGTCCGGCAAAACCTTCGCCTAATGGCAAGATGGTTTTCTCCATCGCGCGCGTATGGAATCCCCGGCCAGCCGAGTACACCAACGAACCGCCCTGCAGCAACAGTACGCAGGCTGCGTCTGCCTTCAGTTGCATCAGCACTTGATCCAGCAGCACTTTCAACGTCAGTTGGATATCCAGGCTGGACGTGATGGCGATGTCAATATCCCGCAGCGCCTGCAACTGCCCCAGATGCAGTTGCGCATCTTCAAACAGGCGCGCATTTTCCAACGCCAGCGCCGCCCGCTCCGCAAACAGGCCGAGCACACGCTCATCTTCTTCCGCAAACGCATCGGTTTCGGCGCTCTGGATGTCAATCACCCCCAGCACACGCTCACCAATTTTCAACGGAATAGCAATTTCGGAGCGCGCGGCCTGCCAGTTGGGAATATATTCCGGTACTGCGCCCACATCGCCCACATTAATGATGCGGCCTTCCTGAATGGCACGGGGCGCGAGCCCTTTGCCATCCATATATAATCGTCCCTTCCGCACTTCGGCGGCATACTCGCCCCCCACTGCAATCCGCTCCAACTCTCGCTCACCCGTCCGTGCCAGAATCACGCTGCAGTTGGATTTTCCAAACTCGTCCAATACACTGCGCACCACCTGGTCGGCCAGGTCGCGCCGGTTGGGGGTATGCCCGGTCAGCAGCGATTCAGAAGCCCGGTACAAACGCGAGAGCTCCAGGTTACGCCGGTTTATTTCTTCTTTAGCGCGCTCCAACTCGCCCACTTGCTGGGCCAGCTCTAACGCCACTACCCGGGTTTCATCAAACAGCCTTTCGGTGGTTTCATGCAGCTCAGCTCGATGCAGCGCGCTGGCAGCGATGTTCGCAATCGCTTCCATCACGTGCTCATCATCCGTTCGAAAAGGCTTCTCACGCCCCACCCAAAGCACTCCCAACACAACCTCGTGCGCTTCCAACGGCAGGGCCAGCGCGGCCTTCATGCCGGCCCACATCTCCGGCCGGGTGAACCGTTCATCTGGCATATTTTGCAGATCATTGTTGATATAAGTCTGTGGCTGTTGAATAATCTGTCCGGTAACACTTTCGCCCGGCTTAAATCGCGTTCCTATATACGCTGCCCACGGTCCCTCGGCCGCTTCCAGCACATAATCGCCATGGTCAGCATCAATCAAGGTTAGCGAGACCGATGTGGCGTCCATCAATTCCATTACCTGGCCAATCACCAGTTCTGTAATTTCCTGGTGGCTTTCGGCCAACCGCAACGCCTGGCTCACCTGCGCCACTGCCTGCAACAAGCGTTCGCGCTGCCGGCGGGTGGTTACATCCCGTTTGATGGCAATGTAGTGCGAAATCCGGCCCTGCTCACTAAAGACCGGGGTGATCGTTTGCTGTTCGATATAGCGGCTGCCATCTTTTTGCCGGTTCACCAGCTCCCCCTGCCAGATTGCCCCGGCCCGGATGGTCTGCCACAGTTCTTCAATCACTTCGGGGGGCGTTTCATCTGACTGCAACAAAGTAGATTGTCGGCCAATTGCCTCTTCCGGCTGGTAACCCGTCAGGCGGGTAAAGGCCGGGTTAACCCAGGTAATCACCCCTTCGGCGTCGGTCATCAGCATCGCCTCGGCCGCTGCCTCCAGTGCTTTGGACTGTACCCGTAATTGCTGTTCAATGCTGGCCCGCGCAGTAATATCCGTCACCGAGCCCCGTACCAGGTTTGCTTTACCCGGCAGGCGCACCAAACGCACCTCGCACAGCACCTCTCGCCCGTCTGGCATAGCGTGCAACCACTCAAACACTGGCGCCTTGTCATTAAGTGCCTGCTGTAGATACTCTCGAGCGGCATCCGCTGAGGGTCGCCCATCCGGCTGAGATGGTGGGCTTAATTGCAACGGGCCGGAGCGCAACAACTCGGACCGCGGCAGCCCATACAAAGCCTCGGCCATCGGGTTTGCTTCCACAAACTGCTCGCTGTCAATATCCAGAATAACAATCGCTTCCGTCGCGTGTTGTACCAGCGCCCGGAAGCGCGCCT
>JANJTX010000125.1 GCA_024710875.1 Anaerolineales bacterium
GTTTTCCCGAACTTGCAAACTCTGTGTAAATTTGCCCACTTTCATAGCCCCATTATAGCCAGCCGCGGCGCGAAAGCAACAATCCGTAATCCAAATTCCACAACTCACACGAATTGCACTTCAAAAGAGTAGGAAAAACCCGCCCGATTCGCTATAATCAAACTATGAGCGCCAATCAATTGCTTCAATCCAAACGCGTGGACATTCTCGCCATCGCCGCCCGGCATGGCGCTACCAATGTGCGCGTCTTCGGCTCCACCGCCCGCGAGTCGGCCACCCCCGCCAGCGACATTGATTTTCTGGTTGAACTTGAGCCCGGCCGCACATTGCTCGACCTCGGCGGCCTGCTGATGGACCTGCAAGACCTGCTGGAACGACCGGTTGACGTGGTCACCCCGAACAGCCTAAACGAACGCTTTCGCCAGCAAGTACTGGATGAAGCCCAGCCGCTATGAGAGATGACCGCGGTCGTCTCGAAGACATCGCCCTGGCAATCGACAAGATTCAGCGCGCCCTGCGCGGCAAAAGTCGCTCTGACTTTGATACTGATGAAATGCTACAGGTCTGGGTAATTTACCATCTGCAAATTATCGGTGAAGCCGTTAGCCGCCTGACGGAAGATTTCACTGCCCGTTACCCGCAATCCCCGTGGCGAAAAATCATCGGCATGCGTCACATTCTCGTTCACCAGTATTTTGGTGTGGATAAGGAAATCGTCTGGGGTGTCATTGAAAACGATTTACAAGAGATTGACGAACTTACCCGGCGGGCGTTAAAAGAATTCTGACCGCGCTTCCCCAACCTTAGTCACATCACTTCACTCACAACCTATTGACATTCCAGCCCGGCGACGGGTCACGGCGCGATGACCGGCACGCGCCAGATTTCGGCCGGGCCGGTGGTGTAGATGCGCTCGGCGGCGGGGATGTCGAGCCATTGCGCCCAGCCGTGCTTGGCGGCATCGCTCTCGAGCGTTTCGTTGTTCAGGCCAATGACGACCGCGGCCCAATCCACCGCGTCGCCCTCGGTGTAGAGGTAGGCGGCGGTCTCGCCGCGCAGGCCGAGGTAGTACAGCAGCGGGGCGCGCAGCGGGCTGGTGGTCAGGGCGCGGCCGGTCGGGCCGATTTCCTCATCGATGTAAATCGCCAGCCGTTCTTCGAGGCTGGGCTGGGCCAGGCGCACGCGGGCGGTGTTGGCAGAATGCCACAGCCCGGCGATAGCGGCCAGCAGGGCGAGGGCGGCCGCCAGGGCAGGCAGTAGGGCCGGGCGGCGCAGGCGCGTCAGGATGAAATCGGCGGCGCTGGCCCAACCGGCGGCGGACCACAGCAACACAAACGGGGCGATGAAGACCCAATTGCGCGGCAGCGGGGCGAGGCCGCGCAGCCACATTGTGGCCGCCATCAACACCAGCCCGGCCAGATGCAGCGGCCAGCGTGAAGCCGTGTTGCGGCGGGCGGGGACGAGCGAAAGGGCAAAGCCGCCCAGCAACAGCGCCTCCAGCCACGGCTGGCCGAGCGCCCACATCGCCCGCGTTTGCGCCAGGCGCACCGCCAGCGTTTCAGACCACTCGCGGCCCGCCAGCGGGCGCACAAAGCGGTTGGAATAGACCGAGTCAAAGCCGCTGCCAAAGATGTAGACCGGCGAATACAGGACGAGCATCAGGCCCACGCCCAGCATGGCGCTGGCGGCCAGACCGAGCAGGAAGCCCGGGCGGCGGCCGCCGGCGGTTTCGCCCAGCAGCCAGGCCGCCCCCAGCCAGCCACCGATGAGCGCCATCGGCAGCAGCATAATCGGCAGGGTGTACAGGCCGAGGCCGAACCACAGGCCGAGCACGCCCCAGCCGAGGGGGGTCGGTTGGCGGCGCTGGGCCTCGGCGGTGAGCAGGGCCAGCAGCGAGAAAACCGCCAGCAGGGTGTAGCCACGGGCATCCACGCTGAAATCGACCAGCACCGGCAGGGCGGCGGTGAAGCCAGCCGCCAGCAGCCCGGCGGCGCGGCTGTAGAGGGCGCGCCCGGCCAGATACGCCAGCGGGATGAGGGCGACCCCGGCCAGATAGGCGGGCAAACGCACCGCCCACGGTCCCGGGCCGAACAGGCTGGTCGAGAGCCAGACCAGCAGGGTGTGGAAAATGTGATTGTTGGGCAGGTGGTAGTCGGTGAGCGCCACGAACAGCGACCGCCCGGCAAAGGCGACGTAGGTGTAGGCTTCGTCGTGCCCCATGCCCTGATTCAACAGCAGGCCGCGCCCGACCGCCCCCAGCAGGGTGAGGAGCACGACCAGCCCCCCGACCCAGCGCGGGCCGTCGGCGGGAGCGACCACCGCCCACAGGGCGGCGAACTGGGCGCGCCACGCCGGCCGCGGCGGCCGCCAGCCGCGCCAAAGGGCCACACCGACGGCGATTAGAGTGATACCGGCTATGCGCAGTATCCAGGCGAGGACGGCGTGCAATTCGGGCGTGAACAGCTCCAGCGAACCATCCGCCGCCAGCCGGTCGGCCAGCGGGCGCAGGCGGTCGTAGCCCGCCAGCCCACCCGCCAGCAGCAACAGGCCAAAAAATATCAGAAATAACAAACGCAGTTTAGCCATACAGCCCCGTAATCGTCAGCACGGTCACCACCAGCAACACCAGCGTGAGCGGCAGGCCGACCTTGAGATAGTCGCTCATTCTATAACCGCCGGGGCCCATCACCAGCACATTGCCGGGGTGGCTGATGGGCGTGATGAAACTGCACGAGGCGGCGGCGGCCACCAGCAGGGTCAGGGCCTGGGGCGGCAGGCCGAACTGGCGGCCCACCCCCAATGCCAGCGGCATCATCAGCAGCACCAGCACGGCGTTGGGGATGAACTGCGAGGCGACCACAATCGCCAGGAACAGCGCCCCGAGTTGCAGCAACAGGTCGAGCGGCTGAATCAGGGCCGCCACGCCGGCCGCCAGCCAGAAGTCGGCGCCGCTGGTTTGCATGGCGGCGCCCAGCGGGAGCATGGCGGCCACCAGAAAAATCGAACGCCAGTCAATCGCCCGGTAGGCTTCGTCCATCGTGACCGCCCCGCTCAGAATCATCAGGGTCGCCGCCAGCAGGGCCGCAATCGTAATCGGCAGCCAGCCCAGCACGACGATGACCACCATACCGAGCAGGATACCGGCCGCCCAGTGGGCCTTTTTACGGCGCGGGGCGTCCTTGATTTCTTCGCTCAAGACGAGGAAGTCCGGCTCGCTGGCGAGCACCTTCAGGCGGGCGCGCGGGCCGTAGACCAGCAGCGCATCGCCAAAGCGGATGTCCATATCGCGCAGGTTAAAGCGATAGGGGCGGCCGGCGCGCCAGATGGCGAGTACGCTTAAGCCGTATTTCTCGCGGAAGTGGGCCTGGCGCAAAGTCTTGCCATTCAGGCGCGACTGCGGCGAGAGCACCACCGGAATCAGACCGACCTGGTCGGACTGCATCTCGGCAAACGAGGGCGTGTGGCGGGTGTCCACTTCCAGCCCCTGCAGGCCGCGAAAGGCGTCGAGATCTTCCGGGCGGGCGGCCACCACCACCCGGTCGCCGGCCTGCAGGACTTCCTCCGGGCCGGGCATCGGCAGGGTGTCTTCGCCGCGCAGGATGGTAAGGGCCGAGAAACCGAAGCCATCGGCGAGGCGGCTTTCGGCGAGGGTCTTGCCCGCCAGCGACGAATCGGCCGGGACGCGCACCAGCATCAGGCGTTCATCCAGCCGGTAGAGCTGGGTGCTGCGGGCTTCGGAAACGAAGAACTCCGGGTTTTGGCGCAGGGCTTCGAGGCGGCCGGTGGTGGTCTGCACCAGCAGGACATCGCCTTCGTGCAGGGCGAGGCTGTGAAGGTTGGTACGGATAGGAGTGGCGGCGCGCCAGACGGCCAGCACGTTGGCCCCGTAACGGCGGCGGAAGTCCAAATCGCCGAGGGTCTGGCCGAGCATGGGTGATTGCGGCGCGAAAGTCACTTCGGCCAGTTGCACATCGCCGCCAGTCAGGTGTTCCGGTACGAAGCCGGACTCCTCGACCTGCAATTGCGTGCCCTGCTTCAACTCCTGCAAACGGTCCGCCCGGCCAGTCACCAGCAGGCGGTCGGCACGCTCCAGCCGCAAGTGCGGGTCCGGGGCGAGGGTAACGTCATCGGCGCGCAGGACAGCCACGACATTGATGCCGAGGGCCGAGCCGAGGTGACTTTCGGCCATGGTTTTGCCCGCCAGGGGCGAATCGGGCGGCAGTTGCACCACGAACAGCCGCTCCTCAAGGCCGAAGGAGGCTTCCTGCAAGCGGTCGGGCTGGTCCAGGTCGCGGGCCGGGTCGCGGCGCGGCAGCAGGTGGCGGCCCAGCACAGCAAAGTACAGCAGCCCGGCGGCGGTGAGCGCCAGACCGAGCGGGGCGAAATCGAACAGGCCCAGCGGCGTGCCGCCAGCGGCCTGCAGGGCATCGTTGGCGATGAGGTTGGGCGGCGTCCCGATGAGGGTCAGCATACCCCCCAGCAGACTGGCGTACGACAGCGGGATGAGGAAGCGCGAGGGCGAGTGGTGGCTGCGGCGGGCGACATCCAGCGCCACCGGCAGCAGAAGGGCGACCACGCCGAGGTTGTTCATCACACTGGAGAGGGCGGCTGCGACGATCATCAGAATCAGCATCAGGCGGGTTTTGTGATGACCGCCCAGCCGCAGGATGAATTTACCCAGCACGCCCGCCAGCCCGGTGCGGGCCAGCCCGGCGCTGATGATGAACATCGTCCACATGACGATGACGGCGCCATTGGAGAAGCCCGCCACTGCCTGTTCGGGCGTGACCAGCCCGGCCAGCGCCAGGGCGCACAGCGTGAGCAGGGCGACGAGGTCCATGCGCAACCGCTCGCTGATAAAGAGCGCCACCGCGCCCGCCAGAATGGCCAGAGTGAGGATGATTTCAAGGGTGAGCATACTGGGGGCATTATAAACCGCCACCCGCCGGTGATATAATCGCGGCGGTCAGACAGCCTCCCCAAACACACCCTGCCCCCCGCTCCCGGGGGGTTTTGCCGCCTGAAACACACCCCACCGCAGGAGTCCCCCCGATGAAACCCACCGAAGTCCATAGCACCATCCGCAAATACATGCTGGGCGATGGCGAAGAATTTGTGCTCGACCTGGGCAAGAGCCACGGCGCGTACATCCATGATGCGCTGACCGGCCGCGATTACATTGATATGTTCACTTTCTTTGGCAGCCAGCCGGTGGGTTACAACCACCCCAAGATGCGCTCGCCGGAGTTTACCGAAGCCCTGCTGGAAGCGGCCCTCACCAAGCCTTCTTCTTCCGATTTTTACACCGTGCACATGGCGCGCTTTGTGGATGCCTTTGGGCGGGTGGCAATGCCGAAAGGCTTTGACCACCTGTTCATCATCAGCGGCGGGGCGCTGGCAGTCGAGAACAGCCTGAAAGCGGCCTTTGACTGGAAGGTACGCAAGAACTTCAAGCACATCCAGAGCGAGCCGGAAGCCGCCCAGAAAATGGCTCTGGATGGCTTTGGCAGCAAAATCATCCACTTCAAGGAAGCCTTCCACGGGCGGTCTGGCTATACGCTCTCGCTGACCAACACCGACGACCCGCGCAAGTACATGTACTTCCCCAAGTTCGACTGGCCACGGATTGTGAACCCCAAACTGCGCTACCCGGTGACTGATGAGGTACTGGCAGATGTGCGCCGCATGGAAGAAATCGCCCTGACGCAGATTGAAACGGCAGTCGACCAGTACCGCGGCGATATCGCCGGGCTGATCATCGAGCCGATTCAGGGCGAGGGCGGCGATAACCACTTCCGGGATGAGTTCTTCCTGGCCTTGCGGGCGCTGGCCGACAAGCACGAGTTCCTGTTCATTGTGGATGAAGTGCAGAGCGGGATGGGGATTACCGGCAAGATGTGGGCGATGGAGCACACGCCGGTGATGCCGGACCTGATTGCCTTTGGCAAGAAGGCCCAGGTGTGCGGCGTGATTGCCGGGCCGCGCCTGAAGGAAGTCAAGCACCACGTCTTTGAGGAATCGAGCCGCATCAACTCCACCTGGGGCGGCAATCTGGTGGATATGGTGCGGGCGACCCGTTATCTGGAAATCATCGAAGAAGAGAACCTGCTGGCGCACACCACCCGCATGGGCGAGAAGCTGATGGCCGGGCTGGATGCGATTGCCGAAGAAAGCAAGGGCATTGTGAGCAATGTGCGCGGCAAGGGCATGATGGTCGCCTACGACCTGCCCGGCCGCCAGCAGCGCAACGATATGATTCATACGCTTTCCGAGCACGGCCTGAAGGCGCTCAAGTCCGGTTCGCACAGCATCCGCTTCCGCGGCATGCTGGATACGCCCGAGGATGTGATTGATAAGGCGCTCGAGATTGTGGCCAAGAGCGTCCCGGCCGGGTAAGTATTCGTGCCTCTCCCCTGCCCCCTCTCTAAGAATTCGCGGAATTCCGGAGAGGGGGTTGTTGTTTAAGGGGATGGGGATGGGGGAGAGGCAGCCCGTGTGATTTTGTAGGGGCGTAGCATGCTACGCCCCTACGTGCATGGCCCGACATCTTTGCACGG
>JANJTX010000127.1 GCA_024710875.1 Anaerolineales bacterium
CTGAACGCTGTGGACGATGGTGATGGGGTCCGGGATGATGGTGGGGGTCGGGTTCAGTACCTGGGCGGCCTGAGTGCTAATTGCATTAATCGGGCCGAGGGCCTGGTCGGCCGAATTCTGAAACGTCTGAACATAGGAGAACATGCCAAAGGCCAGAATGCCCAGCATGCCGATGACAAAGATAAATAGGATACCGCCGCGTGATCTGTTTTCCATGGGAAATCCGTCCTTTAACTACCGTTAGTTCCTGTGGTTTTCTGGCCACTGTAAGTTAAAACGGCTGGGCGGGCGATTCGTTGCGGCGTTGGGGTGATTCTGATAGGATTCTGACGATGCCCGCGACCGGAATTTTGCTGTTACACCTGCAATTGCCGGGCTGCGCCTCGCTGAAAGAGAAGCGCAGCCGGTTGAAACCGTTGTTGGCGCGCCTGCACAAGGAGTTTAATGTGAGCGCGGCCGAAGTGGATTTTCAGGATGCGTGGGGGGACGCATTGGTGGCGTGTGCATTGGTGAGTAATTCGGCGGCGCAGGTGCAGCGCGCCCTGCAATCGGTGGAGCATTGGGTGGAGGATGAGTGGCGGGATGTGATGGTGGTGGATGCGCGGATTGAGATGTTGTAAGAGGGGCAGGCAAGCAGGCATGCAGGTAGACAGGTAGACATGGAAACAGGGCAGGGGGAAAGGAAGTGGAGAAAAGGAGAAGGGGGAAGACGAGAAGGGAGGAAAGGACGAGGGGAAAATCAGGAGGGTTGGACGCGCAGGGCGACGAGGGTGGCATCATCGAACTGGTTGTCGTTCTGAAATGAGCGCACGGTTTCGAGGACTTTATCGCACAGTTCCTGGGCGCTGATGTGCAGATGGTCTTTCACGGTCGTTTGCAGACTTTCGAGGCCGAGGAAGCCTTCCTCGGCGTTCATGGCATCCACGCCGCCATCAGTGTACATGAAGAGGGTCGCGCCGGGGGGGATGATGACACTCTGGACATCCAACGGCGAGTCGGGGAAGATGCCGAGCGGCGCGCCCTGGGCATAGGGCAGGGCCTGGGCTTCGCCGGTGGCGCTGAAAAGCACTGGCACTTCGTGGCCGGCGCGGGCGTAGTGAAAAGTGCGGCTGTGGCTGTCGAAGACGCCGTAGACCATGGTGACAAACAGGCCGGCATCATTGGTTTCGGCCATATCGGCATTGACGCGGCGCAGCACCTCGGCAGGGTCTTCAATCTGGCGGGCAAGGGCGCGCAGCAGGGTACAGACCTGGGCCATGAACAGGGCCGCCGGCACGCCTTTATCCGAAACATCGCCAATGGCGACGCCGACTTTGCCATCCGCCAGGCGCACAAAGTCAAAGAAGTCGCCACCGACGGCGCGGGCGGGGTTCATGCGGGCGCCAAAGTCACAGCCGGGCGGGGTGTGAAATTCCTTGGGGAGAATGCTCATCTGGATGTTGCGCGCCATGCTTAATTCGTGGCGCAGTTTTTCCTGCTCGACCAGTTCGGCCTGGGCGGCTTTGAGGTCTTCGTAGGCCTGTTGCAGTTCGCGATTTTTTTCCACCAAATCGGAGATGGCGGCATCATCGCTGTGGCGCAGGCGTTCGCCGAGTTCCTGCACCATGGCGTAGGCCATCGTGGGGCGCTGCTTGAGGAGCTTGTGAAAATCCTCCTGCAAGATGGCGATCAACTGGGTGTCCTGGGCGGCCTTGACGGTGGCCGTGCGGCGGCCATCGCGGATGACGAGACTCAATTCGCCAAAAAAGTCGCCTTCGCGCAGGGTGGCAAGCAAACGCGGCTCGTTGTCCATGGCCTTGAAGACCTGCAATTCGCCCTGGGTGATGATGTACATACGGTCGCCGAGGTCACCTTCTTCAAAGAGCGTGTCACCGGCGGCAAGGCGCGAAAAACGAAAAATGTGAGAGAGGGTACTTTGCTCGTCCTGGGCGAGGGCATTCAGGAGCGGAACACGTTCAAATGAAATATCAGTCATTGGGCAGGAGAATCCTCGTTGCCAGTATAGTCCAAAACCGGGGGGAGCGCAGGCGATAAAATCTGGCATAATGCAATGAAACGCGCAGAGATTATTTGAGGAGAGTGCCATGCTTGGTTTTCACTATCTCAAGGCCAGCCCCACGCAGTATGTCATCCAGTACCGGCGCGGCAAGGCGGTACGGGCCGGTACCGGTCTTTCGTTTATCTATTACCGCCCGACCAGCATTATCTCGGTCGTGCCGGTGGGCAGTTCCGATGTGCCCTTTATCTTTAACGAAATCACGCAGGATTACCAGCCGGTTACGGTGCAGGGGCAGTTGACCTACCGGATTACCAACCCGGAACTGGTGGCGGGGCTGCTGGATTACAGCGTGGCCGGTTCGGTGGATACCTACCGCAGCGATGACCGCGACAAACTGCCGCAACGGCTGATTAACCTGGCGCAGAATTTCACCCGCACCGAAGTGCTGGCGCGGCCGATGCGCGAGGCCATCCGGCAGGCGGAACCGATTGCCGACGCGGTGCTGGCAAACCTGACCAGCAGCGAAGCGTTAAAAGCGCTGGGGGTAGAAGTCATCACCTTTGCCATTATGGCTATCCGGCCGACGCCGGAAATCGCGCGGGCGCTGGAAGCGGAAGCGCGCGAAGGGCTGCTGCGGCAGGCGGACGACGCGATTTATGAACGGCGCAACGCGGCGGTGGAACAGGAACGCCGCATCAAGGAAAACGAACTGAACACCGAAATCGCGGTGGAGACCAAGCAGCGTCAGATTCGTGAGACGCGGGCGGATGCCGATATGGCGGTGGAACTGAAAGACCAGCAACTGCGCGAAACGCAACTGACCGGGCAGGTGAAACTGGAAGAAGAGCGCAAGACACTGGTGGTAGCGCGGCAGGAAAACGCCAAAACCGAAGCCGAAGCACGCGCTTATGCCCTCAAAGCCAGCCTGGATGTACTGGGCGGCCTGAAGACCGAAGTGCTGCAACTGCTGGCAGTGCAGAGCGCCGACCCGGCGCGCATGACGGCGATGGCCTTACGCGACCTGGCGGGCAACGCCGAGAAAATCGGTACGCTGATGATTACGCCGGAACTGCTGGATTCGCTGATTAAGCGAGATGGGGAGTGAAAGGCAGGTAGACAGGGAGACACGGAGACAGGGGGTTGGGAGAAAAGGGGACGGGGGCAGGGAGAAACCTGGAAACAGGAAAACCCTGATAAGGGCGCGCAGGGGGCGCGCCACGTGAGAGGCGGTTGGACATAGCGGATGGCGTTTGACAAAATTGTGCTGGTGACCCGCAAGACGCGCCTGGAGGGGCTGAAGGCGCGCTTTAACACCGTGGCCCAGGCGGCGTTTTACATCAAGCAGGGCGGCGGCGACTTCGATTTTTACCAGCGCGAGCACCGGGTGTATTACGACGCCGCCGAAGAGCTGGAAGACCGGCTGGGACAATTGCTGAAGGTACACACGATTGAGCGCGATTTTCTGCCCAATTATCTGTTTGGCGAGAATGACCTGGTCGTAACGGTGGGGATTGACGGGCTGGTGGTGAACACCGCCAAGTACCTGAACGGCCAGCCGGTAGTGGCGATTAACCCCGACCCAAACACCATTGATGGGGTGCTGCTGCCATTTACGGTAGCCGAGGCCGAGCAGGCGGTAACCCAGGCGCTGGCAGGCGACTATGGGGTACGCGAGATTACGATGGCCGAAGCCACCCTGCAGGACGGCCAGCGACTGCTGGCATTTAATGATTTCTTCATCGGGGCGGCCGACCATGTTTCGGCGCGCTATCGCATCCGGCACGGCGAGGTCGAGGAGAATCACTCCTCGAGCGGCATCCTGGTGAGTACCGGGGTGGGCAGTACCGGCTGGATGAGCAGCGTCTTCAACATGACCAACGGCCTGCTGATGCAATTTGCGGGCGAGAGCGGCGAGCCGCTGGAAGCGCCGCGCCTGGCCTGGGATACGCGCCAGTTGCTGTTTGTGGTGCGCGAGCCGTTCATCAGCAAGACCTCGCAGGCTGAAATCGTGACCGGCTTCGTCTCGGCCGAGCAGGCGCTGGAAGTGGAAAGCCACATGGCACAGGGCGGGGTGATTTTCAGCGACGGGGTGGCGAGCGATTTTCTGGCGTTTAATGGCGGCACAATTGCGAGCATTGGCGTGGCCGAACAGGTCACGCGCCTGGTGGTACCCAAACCCGAGGGAGGCAACCAATGACAGAGAATCCGAATATCACCCCGCCACCGGTATTTGACGGTGTGCGGGGCTACGGCGCGCCGCTGGCAGTCTATAAGGGCAAGACCAACGCCTGGTTCTGGATTGGGGCGGGGCTGTTTGGGCTGGGCGGCCTGGGGGCGCTGCTGAGCGCCGGGCTGGTCGTGTGGAACAAATATGGCATCTACCATTACAGCATCATCGTGCGCGAGGTAGCCATCTGGGGGGCGGTGGCGCTGGCGAGTTTTGGCCTGGCGCTGGCGATTCTGTGGGGCTATTTCCGTAACCGCAAGCTGGCGCTGGCGGTCTACGAGAAGGGCTTTGCGCATGCCAGCACCAAGGGCGTGAAGTCCTGGGCGTGGGAGGATGTGGAGACCATCACGGCGGCGGTCACCCGGCATTACACCAACGGGGTGTACACGGGCACGACGCATCTCTATACGCTGGTGAGTCGCGGCAGCGAAAAAATCGTGCTGACGGATACGCTGCAACAGGTGGAAGCGGCCTACAACGAGCTGGAAAACCGCAGTTTTGCGCTGCGTTACCAGCGGGCGGCCGACCGCTACAACAGCGGGCAGGCGGTGCAGTTCGGGGCGGTGACCATCAGCAAGGACGGCGGGCTGCAGATTGGTAAAAAGACCTACGCCTGGAATGAAATTGAAGAAGTCAAGATGGACAAGGGCCTATTGAGTGTGAAGAAAAAAGATGGCGGCTGGTTCAGCGGGGCGGGCACCACCGCGGCGGCAACCCCCAACCTGCTGGTGCTGCTGAACATCCTTGACCAGACCATCGGATTGAAATCCGGCAAGTAGCCAGAAAGCGAGCGAATGATGAGCGACGACACGAAAAAAGAAGACGAAAAAGAAAAGAAGGACAAGCCGGAACCGAAGGAAGTAACCTCGGTGACGCAGCACAGCATCAAGCTGGGGGAGAAGAAGCTGGACTACACGGTGACGACCGGCACGATGGTATTGAAAGAAGAAGTGGAGAAGGAAGGCGAAAAGGCCAAGGCCTCTTTCTTTTATGTGGCCTACACCAAGAAGGGCGAGCCGAATGCGGCCAAACGGCCAATTACCTTCTCGTTTAATGGCGGGCCGGGTTCGTCTTCGGTGTGGCTGCACCTGGGGCTGCTGGGGCCGAAGCGGGTGGATATGGGCGATGCTGGCAGCCTGCTGCCGCCGCCGACCCGCATGGTGGTGAACAAACACACCCTGCTCGAGGAGACTGACCTGGTGTTCATTGACCCGGTCAGCACCGGCTACAGCCGGGCGGTGGAAGGTGAAGAAGTGCGCCAGTTCCACGGCTTTGAGAAGGATATTGAAACGGTGGGGGATTTCATCCGGCTGTACACCACGCGCAACAACCGCTGGCAGTCGCCCAAGTTTCTGATTGGCGAGTCGTACGGCACAACGCGAGCGGCCGGGCTGTCCGGCTATTTACAGAAGCGGCACGGCATGTACCTGAACGGCATCATGCTGGTGTCTTCGGTGCTGAATTTCCAGACGCTGTTGTTCAACCCGGGCAATGACTTTCCGTACATCCTGTTCCTGCCGACCTATACGGCCACAGCGTTTTATCACCGGCGGCTTTCGGCCCGGCTGCAGAAGGACCTGCGCAAAACGCTGGCCGAGGTGGAAGCCTTTGCGATGGGTGAGTATGCCAGCCTGCTGATGAAGGGCGATGCCCTGACGGCCAAAGAGCAGGACACGCTGGCGAACAGGCTGGCGGAGTACACCGGCGTGACGCCGGAGTATGTGCGTAGCACGAATTTCCGGATTAATATTTTCCGCTACACGAAGGAACTGCTGCGGGGCGAGCGCAAAGTGGTGGGGCGGCTGGACAGCCGCTTTACCGGCGTGGACCGGGATGCGGCCGGCGAGATGTGGGAGAACGACCCGAGCATGATGGCGATTCTGGGGCCGTACACCGCCAGCCTGTATGACTACGTGCGGCGCGAACTGAAGTTTGAAAGCGACCTGCCGTATGAAATCCTGAACCCCAAAGTGTGGCCGTGGTCTTACGAGAAGCAGCAGAACCAGTATTTGAATGTGGCCGAGACGCTGCGGGAAGCGATT
>JANJTX010000144.1 GCA_024710875.1 Anaerolineales bacterium
GTGAACGCGCCGTCCCAGTCGGCCCCCCTTCGGCCAGCATCCGCTGGGCTTGCATCGCCAGGGTGCGGGCCGGGTCCGGGTCGCCCAGTAGGGCAAGGCGCGCCTGTGCCCGGCCCAAGTCGCCGGTAGCCACAAACGCCCCAGCAATGAGTTCACGAAAGCCATCCTGAAAGTCAGCCCGCAGACTGGCGGGAGCCGTATCGGCGTAAGCCACCGGCGCCAACACCCAGGCCGTCAGCAACCCCATCGCCAGACCAATCACCAGGCCGGTTAGCAAATACCACGGGCGGCGCGGTTCAGTCATGGCGCATCCGTGGCAGCCGGCGCAACCGCCGGGGTCCAGCGCTGCAGAGCGGCCAGCAAATCCTGCAATGCGGCCAGGTCGCGCGGCGCATACCCATTTTGCAGGCCAAATTCAGCCGCCTGGCGGGCGGCCTCCTGGGGTTGGCCGCCCAGCAGAGCCAGCCGCCGCGCGGCCAGTTCCAGGTCACCTTCTGACTGGTAGACTTCAGCCACCATCAGGACGTAATCGGCCCGGTAGTCCACCCGCAGGGTATTCGGGGCGGTATCCACCAGGAGTACCGGGCTGACCACCCAGCCATAAAACAGGCCGGCCGCCACGCCCAGCGCAATCGCCAGCGCAAACAATAAGTATCGCATGCGGTTATTGTGCCATAAGTTCAGGATTGCGGCTTAACGCCGCAGGATTTCTGCCAGCGCGCCCAGCAACATCGCCACATGTTCCCGGCGACTGCTGTGGCCCATCAGCCCCACCCGCCAGATTTGCCCGGCCAGTGGCCCGAAGCCCCCCGCGATTTCAATGTTGTACTCATTCAACAATGCCTGCCGAATTTTCAAATCTTCCAGCCCCGGCCGCAGGCGTGGCGTCGTCAGGGCCGGCAGGCGGTGTTCGGGCGCTACCAGCAACGGCAGGTCCAAATCTTCCAGGCCAGACCAGAGATGTTCCGCATTCTGGCGGTGTCGCCCCCAACGGGCCTCCAGCCCCTCCTCTGCCAGCATCCGCAGCCCTTCGCGCAGCGCGAAATTCATGCTGATGGGAGCCGTGTGATGATAAGTGCGCGTTTCGCCCCAGTATTTTTCCACCGCCGTGAGGTCCAGGTACCAGTTCGCCACCGGAGTCTGGCGGGCGCGCAACACCGCCCGGGCACGTTCACTGACCGTCAGCGGGGCCAGCCCGGGCGGGCAGGAAAGGCCCTTCTGTGAGCCGCTATAGGCGATATCCACATCCCATTCATCTACATACAGTGGCATGGTGCCCAGCGAGGTAACCGTATCCAGCACAACCAAAGTGCCCTGGGCATGCGCCGCTGTAGCAATTTCAGCGATCTCTGGCTGACCAGCCCCGGTGCTGGTCTCGGCATGTACCAGCGCCAGCAATTTGTAGGGCTGCTGCTGAAGGGCAGCAATGATTTGCGCCGGATCAAATACTGTGCCCCACGGCGCGTCCAGCCGGTCCACCACTGCCCCATAACGCCCAGCCATCTCCACCAGCCGTTCCCCAAAATAGCCCATCACCGCCACCAGCACCCGGTCGCCCGGTTCAATGAAGTTACATAAGGCCGCTTCCATCCCGGCGCTGCCCGTACCGGAAACCGGGATGGTCAGCGGGTTACGGGTTTGAAAGGCATAGCGCAAGAGTTCCTGAACATCGGTCATCACCTGCAGAAATTGCGGGTCCAGATGCCCTACCAGCGGGGTCGCCATGGCCCGCAGTACGCGCGGGTGGGCCATGCTCGGCCCTGGCCCCAGCAAAATGCGCGGGGAGGTGTTCAGGTCGGTATAGGTCTTTTCAAGTTCTTTCATCTCGCCTCTTTCAGCAGTCAGGTCAGGCCCGATTACGGTCAAACGCAAACGCGCCAACAAACACCAAATACACCGCCAGAGCCGCCCGTGCCGCCAGAATCCCCGGTTCCAGCTGGTCGAGCCCGAACAGGGCGCACGCCAGGCCCAGCAGTATCCACACCAGGCTGTGCCCACCCCGCAAAATGGCCGCCAGCCACGGTTCGCGCCGTTTCTGCCCGGCCCTGGGGTGCGGCCACACCCGCCAGTACACTGCCGCCAGAATCAACGCCGCCACACTCCACAGCCAAAACGGTATTCCAAACCAAGGTTGCATGCCTGGGACTCCTGCCGGGTTAAGTTTAACCCAAAACCGCCGCCCCTGAATCATTGTACAATGGCCGCATGTCTTCTGCCGTTGACCCTGCCGAGATTATCGCCCGTCGCTCCCGCCGTCGGCAGCAGGCCGCCCGCCACCCGCGACACGGTTTTCGTCGCCTCGGGCAGGCTCTGGGGGCCGTCCTCAGTCTGGCACTGGCCGCCGCTGTCATCGTTTTGGCTTTTGGTTATACGCAAATCACTCGCGACCTGCCCTCCCTTGACCCCCTGCCGGTCCTGCTTGGCCCAGCCGGCCAGGTCCGCCAGCCATCCCAAATTCTGGACCGCAGCGGGACAACCATCTTGCTGGATTTCAGTAACCCCCATGCGGCCGCAGCCCAATACCTGCCGTTGGCCGATATCCCCACCACCCTGGTGGAGGCGGTCCTCGCCCACAGCGACCCGGCGTTTTGGGAGCACAACGGCTTCTCAGCCACCTCCCTCAATGACCCCCGCCCCGCCACCCTGGCTGAGCGCGTGGTCAGCGAGTTCCTGCTCTATAACGAGCCGGATAGCCCGGCCCGCGCCCTCCGCATGCGCCTGCTGGCCGCCCAGGCCACCCGTGCCTTTGGGCGCGACCAGATCCTGGAATGGTTTTTAAATCACGCCGACTACGGCCAGCGCGCCTATGGGGTGGATGCCGCCAGCCGGGTGTATTTCGGCCAACCGGCCACTACCCTCACACTGGCCCAGGCCGCCCTGCTGGCCGCCGCCGCCGAAGCCCCGGCCCTCAACCCGCTGGAAGCCCCGGCCCTTGCCCTGGAAAACCAGGGGCGGGCGCTGCAAGCCATGGTGACCCAGGATTACCTCGACTTTGAAACGGCCGTGGCCGCTAACGCCGCCCCGCTAAGCCTGCAACCCGCCGCCGCCTCACCCATCTCAGCCGCTCCGGATTTCACCACCCTGCTGCTCGAGCAACTCGCCCCGCATTTCCCGCTGGCTCGCCTGCAACGCGGCGGCCTGCGGGTGATTACCAGTTTGGATGCCGACCTGCAAGACGCCGTGGCCTGCGCCGCCGCCGTGCAGGCGGCTCGCCTTCAGGGCCAGCAACCGCTCAACTCACTGGCCGGCCAGGATTGTGAAGCCGCCCGCCTGCTGCCCACCCTGCCCGTCAGTGCGGTCCTTGCGGGCGCCCCCCTGGCAGCCGAAGTGGCCGTGCTGGACTCGCGTACCGGCCACCTCCTGGCGCTGCTTGGCAACCCTCAGCGCGGCCATACCCCCGGCACCGCCCTCTCGCCCTTCGTGTACCTCACCGCCTTCACCCGCGGCTACGGCCCGGCCTCCCTGGTATGGGATATCCCCGCCAGTCTGCCGCCCGGTCTGGAAGGCTTTACCAACGCCGATGGACGCTTTCACGGGCCGTTACGCCTGCGCACCGCCCTCGCCAACGATTATGTCGTCCCGGCCCTGCAAATCCTTTCCCAGGTGGGAGCCGCCAATGTGTGGCGCACGGCCGCCCAGGCTGGCCTGCCAGACCTCGGCTCTGGCGACCCTTTCCGCCCCTTACTGGACCAGGGCAGTATTTCCCTTCTGGCACTCACCCATAGTTATTCGATTTTTAGCAATCAGGGCTTTCAGTCCGGGCAGCCCCTGAGCAACGGACAACTCACCCCGGCCACCCTCCTGACCGTGCAGGACCCGGATGGCCGCCTGCTGCTGGACTGGCGCACCCCCGAAACTCGCGCCCTTACCACCGCCCAGTTAGCCTTTTTACTGACCGATATCCTCGCCGACGTGCTGGCGCGGGCTGAAAGTCTCGGCCGTCCCAACCCCCTGGAACCCGGCCGGCCGGCCGCCGCCAAACTCGGCCAGACCGCTAACGGCCAGGAAGCCTGGACCCTCGGTTACTCCCCCCAGCTCACCATTGGTATCTGGCTCGGTCCCCAAACCGGCAGCCTGCCCCGCCCGCTGGAGCCGCGGGCCGCCGCCGGCCTGTGGCAGGCCGTATTCCGCGCCGCCCATGCCAACCTGGAGCCCCAGGCCTTCGCCGCACCCGCCGGCCTTACCCGGATAGCCGTTTGCAACCCCTCCGGCCTGCTGCCCACCTCGGACTGCCCGGAAGTCGTCGAGGAGCTCTTCATCCCCGGCAACGAACCGCTCTTTGCCGATACCCTCTACCAGGCAGTTCAGGTCAACCGCCAGACCGGACGGTTAGCGACGGTCTTCACCCCGCCCGAGTTGATTGAAACCCGCGTC
The DNA here is from genome assembly GCA_024710875.1 of Anaerolineales bacterium. Classification (GTDB taxonomy): domain Bacteria; phylum Chloroflexota; class Anaerolineae; order Anaerolineales; family UBA11579; genus SCUK01. The sequence goes on from JANJTX010000144.1 coordinate 4,375, forward strand.
TTCCTGCATGTGCCGCCCGAGGCCCGCCTGTGGGCCGAAGCCGCCGGAATTGACCTCGCGCCCGAGGACTACGATGCCGTATTTACCACCGCCAACCGCGGCACCGCCGCCATCCTCTCCCCAGCCGTGTTTTCCTATGTGCGCGGCCTGACCCCCATCACCGGCGATGCCGCTGGCGAAGGCTTCGCCTATTATCGCCTGCAGGTCGGCGAGGGCCTCAACCCGCGCCAATGGCTGCAACTCGGCCAGGACCGCACCCAGCCGGTAACTGGCGGTCAACTCGCCGTGTGGGATACCAGCGGGCTGGACGGCCTGTACGCCCTGCAACTCCTGGTGGTCGCTGCCGACAATTCGATCCAAAGCGCTACCATTCAGGTCACAGTGGATAACACCCCGCCCGACCTGCAAATCATCTTTCCTGTACCCGGGGCGGTTTTCACTTTCCCCGCTGAGCGCCAGATCACCCTGCAAGCCCGCGCCGAGGACACCATCGCCCTGGAGCGGGTCGAATTTCTGGTAAATGGTGAACTAGTGCTTGCCCTTACCCGCCCGCCGTTTGCCGCCGTATGGAGCGGCCAGCCCGGTACGCACACCCTCACCGTGCGCGCCGTGGATGCTGCCGGCAACATCCGCGAAGCCAGCCTGGAATTTACTCTTCAACGCTAGAAGGCGGTTCGTTGGAGTCGAGGCTTTAGCCGAGGTTCCGACATGGTCTCCGCCAGAACATCGACTCCGGCCCCACCCAAACGGGTCACTCCAAAAAAACAGCCCCGCCAGTTGGCGGGGCTGAATTGTAGAGCTGGATTTCTGGCCGAGGTTTACGGCGCGCCGACGAAGAAGTAATCGATTTCCACTTCCACATCCGGCAGGTTATCGGAATACACCGACAGGAATACCTGGCCCTCGCGGAACTGGGTGTCCTTGACCACGCCGTTACGCACTGCTTGGCCATCTACAAAGAAGGTCATCGTGTCGCCAATGCAGGAAGCACCCAGCGTATGCAGGGTGACGTTCTTGTTGTAGTTCGCCAGGCCGCCGTTGTTGAGAACTGTATAGTTGTTGTTTCCAGTGTACTTGTAAATCCACCACAAACCGCTGCTGGAAATCGAGAACTCGTACCAGCCTTCGGCCGTACCGCGGCAGCCGATTGAGAGGTTGTTGTTACGCGTAGTCCCAACGTTGTCAAACGAGGCTTCCACGTACACATCCTGCCCGCGCGGCACCCAGATGAAATCCGGCACCAGATAGACCGAAGTGCGCAGGTCATCCAGGCCCACAACCATAAAGCCATTGCGAACAAGGGCGGTGAAGTTGTTTCTCTCCCCCGGAATGGTGAACCAGATCCAGCCATCCTCCCATTCCTCACCATTGCCGTCAAAGTCGGTGGCGTAAATCGTGTCGCCGGACTGAACATTGTTCCAGTCGAACTCTTCGCCTTCGCCGCCGGAATTGCCACCCGAGTCACCACCGGAATCACCACCCACAGCCGGGATGCTGGTCGGTTGCACCGCCGGGGCGGGCGGCTGGGTCGGCTGGCTGCTCAAGGCCGCCGCGGTGGCTTCCAGAGCCGCCGCCGTGGCGCTCAAGTTGGCATCGCCGCCCCCGCTGCTGGTACCGCAGGCGAGCGCGGCCAGCGCCAGAATGGCGACGAAAACAAAAAGCTTGGTACGTGTGTGCGCAGGGCGCATATCTTCATCCTCCTCAAAATAAGGGCGTGTAAGTGCAGGGAAAGACTCCCTGCCTGACAAAAGTATATCAAGAACACCCGCTACTATTCAAGTACCTGCATGTAGGAATTAAGAGCCAATCTACGGCCGTAACAGCACAGCCGCCATCCATTCTCACTGTCCGCCAGTTATTGACCCGCCATGCCCGTAGGGGCGTTGCATGCAACGTCCCCAAAAAATCGCTATCCATCGGTGGCGAACCAAACTCGACCCTTACCTTGTCTTTCCGAGCGCAAGAGTTGGCGAAGCCAACTCCGGAATCCCGACCCTGCCGCGCTATCCAAACTCCCCGCTGGAAAACAAAACACTAACTCCCCTTCCCCTACCCCCTCCGGCGCGCCACCCACGCCGCCACGCCGCTGCTCACCGCCAAAACCGCCAACCCTATCTCCGCCCACCGCAACCAGCGCTGCCAGTTCACCTCGGTTGGCCCAACCTCCGGCGCAATGCCTTCATCTGCCAGCGGCTCCTCCTCCGGCATCTTCTCCGTCGGCACTTGTAAGGCAGTCGCCCCGGCCGGGTCCGGCGTCGGCTCGGCTTCCATAATGCGGGATTCCTCGGCAGGCGCTTCGTCGGCCGGGCCGGTCATCTCTGCCGCCCCAATCGTATCCGTAGGTGCGGTGCTATCCGCCGCCGCCGGGGCCATCAGGGCAATTCCGCTCTGGGCACCTGGCGACAACCGTCCACTCCACAGGTCGCCCGCCACTACCAGCGCCAGTAACACCGTCGCCACGCTGGATACCCAGCGCAGGTTATTAAACAGAGAACTGCGTGACCGCGCCGCTACCTGCTCCGGCCGCAATGCAAAACTGCGCGGAGCGCGCGCTTTGGGGGCCTGCTGGAACAATGCCCGCGTGCGGCGCAAATCATCCAGGGTCACCTTCAATTCAGGTTCAGCCAGCAGGCGCGCCTGTAGCTGGTTGCGCTCCTTGGTCGGCAACTGGTTGTCCAGAAACGCGGAAAGCGATTCCAAATCACGGGGGGAAATCGGGCGGCTCATCTTACGTTAATCCTTTGCTCTCATAACGTAAATCCGGCGGCAGAAGTTCCCCAAAGCCCCGCAGGCAGTCCTGCAGGCGCAGGCGGGCGCGCGCCAGGCGGCTCTTCACCGTGCCCAGCGGGCTTTGCACGCTGGCCGCCGCCTCGCGGTAATCCAGCCCCTGAATATCCACCAGCACCACCACCGTGCGGAACTCCACTTCCAGCCCATCCAGACAACCCTGAATGGCCGCATTCAATTCTGTCCGCAATGCCGCCTCTTCCGGCGATTCATGCGGGTCTTCGAGCCACGCCGGTGATTCGATTTCCTCGCCATCCTCACCTTCCGGCTCCAGCGCTACTGTCGGGCGGCGGTTCAGCCGCCGCACCTCGTCGTAGGCCGCGTTTGTTACAATACGCAGCAGCCAGGCCTTAAATGAGCCACCCCGGAAGCTATCCAATCGCCGGTACGCCGAAATAAACGCCTCCTGCGTTACATCCTCGGCCGCCGCGGCATCACCCATCAGGCGGTAGGCTACGTTATAGGCCATATCCTGATACTCCAGCACCAGCCGGTTAAATGCGTCCAGATCCCCGCTCTGGGCGTATTCAATCATTTTCAGCTCATCCATGCGTCGCCCTCCCCTGCCACAGCAGGTAAGCCGCCCGCCAGGCCAGCACCGCCAGTGCCCCCACGCCTGCCAGTACCCCCACGAAAACCGGTAACACTGCCGTGCCCAGCCACACCCCTCGCAGGACAGCCGCCAGGGGCGCGGCCAACAGCACGGCATAGGCTGGCCGCCACAGCGCCCGGCCGTGGCGGGCCAGGGCCGGGTCATACACGCCCAACCACGGCCCCACCAACGCCCAGGCCAGCACCAGCGGCACAAAGGTCGTCAGCATTCGCCAGCCGGCCGTACCCAGGGTGTTGTGGGTCGCAAACCCTGCCAGCGTCACGACAGCAAAAGTCAATAAGTCACCTGCCAGCAGCCCACGCCGCGCCTTCAGCCATTCAGGAAGAGATTCTCGCTTCATGCCCGTAGTTTACTCTATTCTTCTGGCGGCTTGCCAGTCTTTCAGTCTCTCATCCGGGGCGCGGTACAATCTCTTTACTATGCCCTCCACTGACAATTCTTCCCTCGCCCAACGGCTGCTGCTTTCGGCCGGAGTGTTGCTGCTGGTCGCCTGCCTCGTGCTTAGCCTGGCGGCCGCGGCGCTCGCCCTGCTCCTCGCCAGTTAACCTGCCATGCCGCTGGATACTGCTCGCATTCAAGCCCTGTGCTTTGATGTGGATGGCACATTAAGCGACACCGACGGCCAGTACGCCGCCCGCTTCGCCCGCCTGCTGGCCCCGTTACGTCCGCTGTTGCCCGGCCGCGACCCGGCCCGTGCCGCCCGCTGGCTGGTGATGCGCTTGGAAGGCCCGGGCAATTTTGCCCTCGGCGTCCCGGACCACCTCGGGCTGGATGACGAACTTCACCGCCTGGGCGAATGGCTGCGCCGCAAAGGCCTGGCGGGCCGTAAACCCCACCACTTTGAAATCATCGCCGGCGTTCACTCCACCCTGGAGGCCCTACGCCCACACTACCCCATGACGGTTGTAACCGCCCGCGGCCCGCGCGGCACGCTTGCCTTTCTGGAGCAGTACGACCTGGGCGGCTACTTCGTAGGCGTGGCCAGTTCCCAGACCAGCCCGCGCACTAAGCCCCACCCTGACCCCATCTACTGGAGCGCCGAGAAAATGGGGGTGCCCCCCGAAGCCTGCCTGATGATCGGCGATACTACGGTGGATATTCGCGCCGGGCGCGCCACCGGAGCCCAGACGGTGGGGGTACTCTCCGGCTTTGGCGAAGAGGCGGAACTGCGCCGCGCCGGCGCAGACCTCATCCTGCCCAGCGTGGTTGAACTGCCGGCCATCCTGCTGGCTCAATAACCGCCGCTTGCCCCCTTTCAAAAAAGTAAGATAAAATCAGCTTGTGAGGCGACATCAAAACCGCATGGTCCGCGTGCTGGCCGTGCTTCTACCGTTGGGGTTTCTTTTCGTATCCCCCGTTTGGGCCCAAACCGAAGAACCCGGTCCTTTCTTTCCGGAAACCGGCCACTGGGTTACCGACGAGTTTCTGGCCGCCTACCGCGCCCAGCCCCTGGCCGAAGCCATCTACGGCTACCCACTCACAGACGCATTTACAGATCAGGAAACCGGCTACCTGGTGCAATTTTTCCAGCAAGCCTATTTTGAATACCACCACCAACGGCCAGTTGGCCAGCGCGTCGTTCGCCTGGAACTGGGCCGCTTGCTCTACACCCCAGCCACCCCCGCCAACCTGCATCCCCGGACCCCGGGCTGCATCCGCCACGCTGGCTGGGAATATCCGGTTTGTGACGACTTCTATGAGTTTTACATCGCCAACGGCGGCGAAGCCGTTCTCGGCCCGCCCATATCCGGCCTTGAAATCAGAGACCTCATCGCCCAGCAGCATTTCGTCTATGCCCGGCTGGAATTCAACCCCCAGCGCCCGCGCGGCCACCAGATTCAGTTCGCCCAGCTTGGGCGGGAATATTTTATTGCCCGCCAGCAGGCCGGCTGGGTTTCGTCCAGCCAGCTGTTGCCCGCCATCCGAAATACCCAATTAAAAGAATCGGATATTACCAGCCTGCGGGTGGATGTCTTTCCCCAGCGCAGCCGGATTCCATTGGGCGAAGCCCAAACCCTGGTAGTAACCGTCCGCGACCAGAGCCGTACGGCGGTGTTCGGCGCAACGGTAAGCGCAGTAGCAACCCTGCCGGATGGCAGCAGCCAGCCGCTGGGCGGTGTACTCACCAACGAACAGGGGATCGCCCGGTTCATCTTCACGCCGAACCTGAATCAGGTCGGCATTGTGGAAATAGAAGTTTCCGTGCGGTATGCCAGCCTCCACGTGACTGGCACGAGTGGCTTCCGCGTGTGGTATTAACCACCCACTGCTATTCAATTTAGAAACCGGAAATTTATTTAACCGAGACGCTGCAACAACTGGCGATACTGTTCGGCATTAGGCGGATTCAGCACCAGAATCGCCCGGATGGCCTGCTTGGCGCCTTCCATTTCCCCGCGCTCGGCCAGAGTCTCGCCCACCACATCCCACTGCTCAATCGCCTTTTCCGGCTGGCGGGTCTGCTGGTAGAACTCTGCCAGTCGCTGGCGCACAAACACCAAATCGCCATTCTGTTCAATCAGCGCTTCCAAAAATTCTACTGCTTCGCGTTCCTTATTCTGGCTCGCCAGGTAAGAAATAAAGTTATCCAGTTCAGTCGCGGCCTGCTTCTCCTGCCCCAGGCGCACATTCAGGTCCACCACCTGCCCGCGAGCCGTGCGGTCCTCCGGGTAGAGGGTGCGCAACTGCTCGTACACCCGCAGGGCCTGTCGCCAATCCAACCGCTGCAGGTCTATGTCTGCCATTCGGTGCAGGATGCGGCCACTCCAGGCCGGGTCGGCATCTGCTTGTTGGGCGACCCGCAAGGCGCGTTCATACGAGGAGCGCGCGTTATTTAATTCCGCCAGGCGGTAATAGGTATCTGCCAGGTTGGCATACTCTTCAATCGCAGAATCTACCTGGCCCAGGTCCATTAACTGTTCAATCAGGCGGTTGCGGGCGCGCATATCCATCGGCGCGATTTCCACCACCCGCTTAAGCAGATTGGTGGCCTGGCTGGCCTCGCCCCGCGAACTGTAGGCATTGGCCGCCATCGTAAATTTTACAATCGCGTCTGCCGGCCGATCCTGGTGCAACAATAACTCGCCCATATGCACATGCAGAGGCAGGTAGGTTGGTGCCTGGGCCAACAGGGTGTAGGCCTCTTCCATCGCCGTCCGCAGGTAGCCTTTACGGGCCAGGCTGTTAATCTGGCCCATCGCTTCCACCATTTCGGAACTGCGTGCCTGGGTCAGCATGCTGGCCAGCGGCGTCAGCAGCGAACCAGTGGCCGCCGTGGGCATCTGCTGGCGGGCTGCCAGCAAGCGTTTGCGCCAGTTGGGTACCATCAGCACATCCAGAATATTGGCGCACAGTTGCTCCAATTGTTCTGGCTCACCATCCTGGGCGTGCGCTTCAATCAGCGGCTCATACTGCATTCGCATCGGCTCGGCCAGATCTGGCGGGAGTACTGCGCATTCAGCCACTTTCAGGGCTTCCAGGTAGTGTATGGCCGCGTCATTGAGGTTGCCGCGCTCTACTTCAAAATCACCCAACAAGAGCCGCGAGGCCAGGGCATAGTCTGGGTGTTTCACGGCCCGTTGCAGGTTACGCTGGGCGCTTTCCTTGCGATTCAGGCGGTGATAGAGCAACCCCAGGCTGAAATACGCTGGCGGATAGTCCAACCCGGCATCCATCGCTTCTTTCAACTCTTTGCTGGCTTCTTCATCCTTGGCCCGCGTCTGCATATCAATCGCCTGGCTCACGTGGCGGGCAATTTTGGAGTAGTCCGGCCCGCCCGTTTCGCGCCCCAGGCTGAAGCGCAAGCCGCGCCGGGCGGCCTTTTCTTCATCTACATCATCCGAGGAGATGTCAAACAAGACTTCTGCCAGGGCGGTCAGCGCCTGTTGGCGCGCTTCACCCACCGGGTCCGGGGTATCCTGCCCCAGCAGGGCGGCCTCTGGTGGCATTTTGTCCATTTCCTTCACGGCCGCCATCCGCAATGGGCCAGTACCGCCGCGCTGGCGGCGCGGCTTGGGCAGCGTCATGTTGCTTTTGGCCAGTTCGTAAGCCTGGCGGGCTTCCACATTGTCCGGGTCCAGTTTTAGGGCGTGTTCCACCGTCTTGGTGGCTTCCTCAATCTGTCCGGCATCCTGCAGCAAAGCCGCCACATTAATGTACTCGCGAATGGCCTGCGAGGTTCGATTCAGGCGTTCAAACACCAGCGCCAGCCGTGAATGCGCCTTTAGATGTTCCGGGAACAAGCGCGTGACCCGCGCCCAATTTTCGATGGCTTTGTCCGGGTCGCGCAATTTGATGTGCAGGTCCGCCGCCTTCATGGAGGTATCCGCGGCCTCACGCAAACTGCCATTGCGCTCAAAAATATCGGCGGCCTTTTCGACCGGGCCGGGGTCGTCCGGGGCCAGGGTCATGGCGCGCTGGTAGCACTTCATTGCCCCTTCATAATCCTGCAACTCAAACAGTCCCAGACCCAGGCTCATCACGGCTTGCAGCCGCTCCGGGAATTCTTCCAACGCCGTCCGGTACTGCTCCACGGCGCGTTGCCAGTTCCCATCCCAGGCGGCAGAGTGCCCCTGGCTCATTGCTTCTTTGTAAACGTCTTCCCTGCCCGGCATGTGTTCGTCTTTTCAGTAGTCTGGGTTTGAATTGGCTGCAAAGCGAAGTTGTTACGACTTAGGCCTCAACTGGAGTCATTTTACCCCAATTCAATCCGGCCCGCGCATCGGTCTTGAGGGGCACTTTCAGCCTGAACGCATTTTCCATCCGAGCCTGCACCACCGCCGCGGTGGCGGCCAGTTCGCCTTCCGGGCACTCAAGTACCAGTTCATCATGCACCTGCAAGAGCATCCGGCCCTGCGCTTGCCCGCCGGTCAGCGCTTCTTCCACCCCCAGCATCGCCAGTTTCATGATGTCCGCCGCCGTGCCCTGCACCGGGGAGTTAATCGCCTCGCGCAACATCCGGTTACGGATCAGGGCATTGCTTTGCGTACCTAACCCCCGGAAGTAACGCCGCCGTCCGTGCAGCGTTTCCACAAATTCCTGTTCTGTCGCTTGCTTGCGCAGGCTGTCCAAAAATTTCTTGACCCCGGTAAAACGGGCAAAATAGGCCGCAACAAAATCTTCTGCTTCGGCCAGAGTCAGGTCGGTGCTGCGCGTCAGGCCAAAGGCGCTCATGCCATAGATCAGGCCAAAGTTAATCGCTTTGGCGTGCCGGCGCATCTCACCCGTCACTGCGGCCAGCCCCACATTGTAGATGGCTGCCGCGGTTGCAGCATGGATGTCCTGCCCATCCTGAAATGCCGCAATCATTTGCTCATCCTCGGCCAGGTGAGCCACGATGCGCAACTCCACCTGTGAATAATCTACCGAGAGCAATACATTGCCGGGAGCCGCCACAAATGCCTGGCGCACTTTGCGACCCAGCTCGGTCCGAATCGGGATATTCTGCAAGTTGGGGTCATTGGACGAGATCCGCCCGGTAACCACCCCGGTCTGCGAATAGGAAGTATGCACCCGCCCGGTATCCGGGTTCACCTGCAACGGCAACGCTTCCAGGTAAGTTGAGCGCAGTTTGGAGAGCTCGCGCTGTTCCAGCAGGAGCTCCATGACCGGGTGGCTGTCCTGCAGGGCTTCCAGCACGCCGGCGGCGGTCGAGTAGTGCCCGCTGGCCGTTCGGCTGGTGCCTTCTGGTGGCGGTATTTTGAGTGTATCAAACAGGGCCGTGCTCAATTGCTGGGGCGAATTCAAGTTGAATTCATAGCCAACAATCTGATACACCTGCCCATTGATGTCGGCCAACCGGGCTTCCAATTCGCCCGACATCGTCGCCAGAAATGCGGTGTCGAGTTGAATACCAGCGATCTCCATCCCAGCCAGTACCCGCACCAACGGCATTTCAATCTCATGGAGCAATTTTTCAGCGTGGACTTCCTTGACCTCCCGGCGCAGCGGCTCTACCAGGCGGTAGGTAATCACCGCGTCTGCCGCGGCGTACGGGGCCGCGTGCTCAATTGGCACTTCAGCCATCGTGATTTGCTTTTTGCCCTTGCCAATCAGTTCTTCAATTTTCGTCATCTGGATATCCAGCCGGATCCAGGCCTGGTCTTTCAACCCCAGGTTGCGCGAGTCGGGGTTGATGAGCCACTCAGCGATCATCGTATCGAAACCCAGCGGCGTGACCTCCAGGCCGTAGCGCTTCAGCACGATGTAGTCATATTTGGCATTGTGAGCCACCTTTGAAATCCCGGGGTTAGTAAGCGCCGGGCGCAACGCCGCCAGAACATCTTCCAGTGGGAGTTGTTGCCCGGCAGCATGCCCCACCGGCAGGTAATAGCCACGCTCCCCATCCACCGCCAGAGATATTCCCACCAGGTCGGCCCGCATCTGGTCTGTGCCAGTTGTTTCGGTATCAAAAGCAATCAAACTGGCCGCGCCAAGCATTTTAGCCAGCTCGGCCAATCCGTCTGGTGTATCCACCACCACGGTCTCCATTTCCAGATTGCTGGCCGCTGGCGGCGTCGCCACCGCAGCCGGGTCGCCACCAAACATGTTCATTTGCTGCCCCACCGGAACCGACGGCGGCTCTGCCAGCCCCAGCAACTGCATTACCACCGTCAGCCGCTGCATCAGTGAGCGGAACTCTAATTCACGGAACAAACCCTGGACCTTATCCGGGTCAAAATTCCGAATGCGGGCTTGCTCCAGATCATAGGGGATTTCAAGAGTTGTAACGATTTTTGCCAGCTTCTGGCTCAAATAGGCATTCGCGCGCCCCGCTTCCAGTTTGGCGCGCTGCCCAGCCGGGATCTCATCCAGATGGTCGTATACGCCATCCAGCGTGTCATAATCTGCCAGCAGCTTCTCAGCCGTCTTCTGCCCAATACCCGCCACCCCCGGGATATTGTCCGAAGAATCGCCCACCAGCGCCTTGTAATCCACAATCTGCTCGGGCCGTACGCCAAATACCTCGTGGACATTGTGCGGGCCGTAGTCGGTGCTGTCGGCCAATTTCTTGCCCGGCAAACTGACCAGAATTCGTTCTGCCACCAACTGCAACAGGTCGCGGTCACCGGTGATAATCTTGACCCCCAACCCCTGGGCGGCTGCTTTCTGGGCTACGCTTCCCAGCACATCATCCGCTTCGTAACCATCCAGCTCCAGGCGCGGGATGTTGAACGCATCCACCAGCTCACGCATCCGCTCAATCTGGTCCCGCAAGTCGTCCGGCATCTTCTCGCGGGTACCTTTATAGTCCGGGAAGAGTTCATCCCGGAAGGTCGCGCCGACATCAAAAGCCACCATCAGGTAGTCTGGTCGTTCCTGCTCCAACAACCGCAGCAGCACGCTGGTAAAGCCGAACACGCCTGCAGTCGGCTCACCCTTGCTGGTATTCCAGCGGCTGGTATTGCCGCCTGCGCCAGTCAATGCAAAATAGGTGCGATAGGCCAGGGCATGACCATCTATCAGGTACAGGGTTTCAGGCATGGGCTTCTCTCCAAAAGGGTGCTATAAGGAAAAATTATAACATTTGTTCTGAAAACGCCGGCGTAACAAAAAACCTCTCGCGTTACGAGAGGTTCGTGGTCATAAATTCCCATCCATCCGTGCTATTTTTTGCTAATGCCCTGCCGGATGCGGGTTTCCCTGATGTAGTCCTTGATTAATTGGGGCTGTGGCGGGTGCGTTCCACTAATGATAAAGTAGCCCGGCGCCCAAAAATCGCCACTGGGATTGGATTCCACATAACGCGGAAATTCCGTGAACAACCGTCGCGAAGTGTGCTGACGGATTATACGCATCAGATAGGCCGGCGAGGTTTGCGGCTGAACATTCACCATCCACTGCAGATAGTCCGGCCGCACCGAAAGTTGCTCCAGCCGCCAGCCAAAGGCCAGACACATCTGGGTCAGCCATTCCGAAAGCCGCCCGGCCAGGTCGCCGGTGAGAAAATGTTCCGGCATCCGTGGCACCAGCACACAGGAGTAGGTCAGGTTCACCAGCGCCGGCGAAATCGGCTGCAACCGAATTGGGCCAGTGTCAGTCCGAGCAGACCGGCTGGGTACAGTCGCCTCAAAGCCGTGCTCTACCGGGCTGGCTACCGTTTCGGCTTCTGCACTCATGGATGGCATCGTTTCAGCCAACTCTTCCTCAAATGCAACTTCCACCGGAGCCGGGCCTTCAAATGGACGGCGTACGGCCGGGTTGCTCTCTTTGCTGAAGGTCTCGCTGACCGCCGTATCCTGTAGCAACTCTTCCATGAACGGCTTACGCCCACCCTCAACCGGGTGGTCCGGGATCCAATCTGTCGGAATCGGGGGCGGCACATCATCCAACAAGGGTTGCAACATCAACGGTTCCGTATCGGGTTCAGCGGCCGGCGCATCGGCCTGGGTCGCGTCCGGCAGGCTGGATAGTCGCTCGGCCAGGTTCCCGGCCTGTGACCGGATTTTGCTAAAGGGAGTTTCGGTGTCAAACACCATCGCCAGCACAAACCCGCCCCCCAAGTCGGTAGCATACATCATATAGTCCGAGCCAGTCGCTTCCAGGCGCACAAAGCGCGCCAGGTCACTGCCATTGCCGCCCGACCAGTGCTGGCCGAGCGTACCAGTGAGTTCCTCAACCGCCCCCTGGGTTAATTCACCCGCGTACGCCCACACCCGGTCGCCCCGTACAATCAGCGAAGCCTGCGAGGCCGATTCAAGCGATAGTCGCGCCAGGTGTTGGGCCGCCAGATTCACATCCAGCAACCAGGGCGGCACCGGGGCATCTTCTGGCGCAGCAACTGGCGGTCTGGCGGGCGTTTCACTGGGGGTATCGGGTTTTTCAGTGGGCGGCGATTGTTTAAACAAATCCTCAACCTTGGAAATCAAGTCCGGCAAATAGAACGGCTTGGCCACCAGGGCATCAATCTGCATTTTTGAGAAGTCAATCGGCTTGTCTTCTGTATCCGGTGGGATGACCACCAGACGAATTTCCGGGCACAGGCGGCGTAATTCTGCCACCAGTTTGGCAGGTGGCGGGTCATCCAGGTCACCATCCAGTACGCACAGCGTCGGCAAATGGGCTTCGGCTGCCTGTAGAGCGCGTTTGCCATCGGTCGCCAGGGTGCATTCATAACCCCCCGCTTCCGCCAGCACCTGGGATATTAATTCCCCAAATCCGGGGCTCGGCGTCACCACCAATACAGAGATTGCCATGGTTTGAGTGTATCACGCCCCGCGCGGCGCGGCAAGCACTTTTTGTGCGAGAATTATGACGATTTCGTGGCCGCGCGTCAGCCCTTAATCGCCTTCACAAGTTGCATGAATTCATCCCACTCTTCCTGAAAAAAGTGTACCGTCACCGCGCTTAATTCTAGGTGGTAGGTCGTCTCTCCATCCGGCTCGTCGGCTTTCCAGGCAATATAGTTGTCGGTTTCGGCCAGAGTGGTTGTGTTCATATCATCCGGTGAGTTGCTCATTGTTCATCTCCAGAGGGAAATCGTTTTCGCCAGGCAGACCGGGCGCGTTGGAAAACTGCTTTAAGTTTATCCTGATACGGTAGTGCAATTGGGTCGAGTTTCTTTTCTGGCTCAGGCCATGGGTCCAGGTCAACCATTTTCCGGCTGGCATAGCGCACAAACAGTTGCAGACTGGCCAGCGAAGGCGCGGCCAGCAGTACCCCAATAAAGCCCAACAAACTGGCCATCACCAATACCGCCACCAGCAGTCCGGCCGGATGAATGCCCAGCGCCGCGCCAAAAATACGCGGCGCAATCAGGTTATCCACCACCTGGTCAAAAGCCAGAATAATCAGCGTTACCATAATTGTATAAGCCAGAGGTTCCATCTGGAAATAATTCCCATCCTGGAAAAATGTCACCACCGCGATTGTGCCACTGGTGAGCCATTGCCCGATATAGGGCAGGAATTTCGCCAGCGCCGCCACCAGCGCCAGCGCCAGCGCATTACGCACCCCCAGCGCCGCCAGAATTACATAGTACACAATCGCTGTGAGCAACACCAGAGTGAGTTGCCCCCGCAAAAATGCATTCCAAATTCGTCCCAATTCGCGACCCAGCCGGCCGAGGTCCTGCTGGTGGCCGGGCAGTTCCACGCTTTTGAGCAGGTTCAACACGCCACCAGAATCTGCCAGGGTAAAGTAGGACACAATCATAATAAAGAACAACCAGCCCAGCGTACTGGCCGCTGAAGTCGCCACCGTTCCCAAGAGGCTGCCGGCTTGCCCCAGCGCCGGCCGGATGACATTCAGCAATTGCTCGCTCAATGCCAGCAGGTCAATGTTCAATTGACTGATAACTTCAGCCACATCCAATTCATAATTGATGATTGGGATCAAATAGACCGTCTCGTTGCTGGTCAGGTCGGTCACCAATTGTGGCAAATTGTCAAAAAATGTCGTCACCACCCGTATCAGTGCCTGGGTTTGCTGCACCAGCGCCACCCCACTTACTGTCAGCAGAGAGAAAAATGTAATTAGAAATAGCAAATAAATGAGATTCACCGCCCCGCGCCACTCCAGGCGGGTGGTGTCTGCCACTTTGCGAACCAGAGGATGCAGAAGGTATGAAAGAATGATGGCCATCAGCAACGGGCCGACCAGATTCTGAAAACGGATCAGCAGTGCTGCCGCTCCGGCCACCATACTTAAACCGACTACCAGTTTGGTACTCTGGCCCCAGTG